>CAYOJF010000068.1:0-18351 GCA_964404215.1 uncultured Aureispira sp.
AAGATGCTTATTGGCTTGCCTCTAAAAAACTCTACAACATGTGTGCAGAGCTGACTGGTATGGACTTGATTGAAGTCAATGAAGACTATACTGATTTAGTCCCTATTATTGGGGATGTTGATTGGACTCCTGACTATTAAGCAGAATAAGCCTATGAAAAAAGACATAAAAAAAGTACTAGATGCTATGATAGCAAGAGATAATCCCCCATTGAAAGATAGATTAATTTTCAAGGAAGTATATAATGAAATGGATTTCAGTGATATTGTTCTTCTTTTGAGAGAGCTTATTGGTTGGCAAAAGGTAAGAGGAAATAAAAGACTTCATACAATGGGTACATTCTCTGACAGACATGCTGATCGCATGATCCTTAGTGGACCTGATATCACAAGATTCAAAGATTTTTTTAGATATACTCCAGCTATGAGTAAAATTTTCAAACTCAGAGATTCAGTTATCTATTATCAAGAGGATTTAACTTTGGAAGAAATAGAAGAAATACAAAATTATGTGGACACCAACTACAAAATCTATATTAGAGGTAATCAGGGTGGAGGAGAATGGTTTTAATTATACACTATGACAATAGAAGAAAAAAAAGAACTAGTACATAGCATGATTCTTCAAAAATTGAAAGAAAAAAATATTACACTTGAAACTACTCCACGTACAACTTACGATGAAAATACTTTAGCTAGTAATGGTATAGATACTAAACCTAGTTTTGATACCACATATTATGTTAACTTTTTCAACAGCTTAAAACTACATATTGTGGTTACAGATGCTGAAACACTAGAAATACTATACGTACAAGTTAGTATGGTGCAAAAAATAACCCCAGAGCAGTATTTCCAAAAAAGAGAAGCGTGACAATAAGCTTGGAAGATAAGCCAAGAGATACTTTGTAAGTTCCAAATAAAAGTGTATTGTAGAGCCTTACGTCTACTTCAAAGCTATAAATACAATAAAATTTTGATAAAGAACAAAAAAGCCATTCTCCAAAAACTAGGTATTCAGCAGCTCAATGAGATGCAGCAAGAAGCTAATCTTGCGATGAGTTCTAGTGATAATATTGTTTTGCTCTCTCCTACTGGGACAGGTAAAACACTTGCTTTCCTATTTCCTATTCTGGAACAATTGGATCCTACACTAGATGAAGTCCAAGCCTTGATTGTGGTTCCTTCTCGTGAATTGGCGATTCAGATCGAACAAGTTGCCCGTGAAATGGGTACAGGTTTCAAAATCAATGCTGTCTATGGTGGTCGCCATTTTTCCAAAGATAAATTGGAACTAAAACATACTCCTGCTATCGTCATTGGGACTCCAGGTCGGGTAGCAGATCACTTGCGTAGAGATACTTTTGATGGACGTACCATTCTTCATCTTGTATTGGATGAATTTGACAAATCACTAGAAGTAGGTTTTGAGGATGATATGAAAGAAATTGTAGCCGCTTTGCCTCGTCTTCGTAAGCGAGTGCTGACTTCTGCTACAGAAGGAGTAGCTATTCCTGATTTTGTACGACTGCACAAGCCTATTTATGTCAATTATCTGGAAGAGGGCAAAAAGAAAATTGCGATCAAAAAAATCATCTCTCCCGATAAAGATAAGCTACAGACTTTAGTACAAGCACTTTGTCATTTGGGTAACCAACCAGGAATTGTTTTCTTGAATTTCAAAGCAAGTATACAACGTGTTAGTGATTATCTGACCGAAAATGATATTCCTCACGGTTGTTTTTATGGTGGAATGGAGCAGAAAGATAGAGAAAGAGCCTTGATTAAGTTCAGAAATGGGACTCATCAAATATTACTAGCAACAGACTTAGCTGCTCGTGGTATAGATGTCCCCGAAATCAAATTTATCATTCACTATCACTTGCCAATGAAAAGCGAAGAGTTCACTCACAGAAATGGGCGTACCGCTCGTATGCACAACGAGGGAACTGCCTTTGTATTGGCATGGCAGGAAGAAAAACTCCCTGAGTTTATCCCTGAAAGTGAAGTAGAAATACTAGACGAACAAGCGAGTCTGCCTACTACCAGCCCTTGGGCTACTTTATTTATTTCGGGTGGTCGTAAGGATAAAATCTCCAAGGGAGATATTGCTGGTTTGTTTTTCAAACAAGGTAATCTACAAAAAGAACAATTAGGGGTCATTGAGCTAAAGCAAGATTGTGCTTTTGTGGGTATTCAACAGAATATCGCAGACAAAATCGCCCAACGCCTCAATAATAGCCGTCTAAAAAAGAAAAAAGTTCGTATTCATACCATTTAAATTATGTACAAACAAGCTCCCCAAACCTCTTTCTATTATGAAAGTACATACAATTACCTGTATTTACAAGTCCATAATCTACCGAAAGAGACGACTACTCGTTCTGCATTTAGCAGAAAAAAATCAAGCATAGCTGCCCCTCCTATTAATTGGACTAATATAGCTATTTATGACATTGCGACAGATAGTACTCGCTATTTATTTGATACTAATCCTGATCGCAAAATCAAGTTATTTTTGTTTGAACAAGAATATAATGCAGAACAGCAGAAAATTATTTTCAATAGCAATATTGGAAATATTATCAATAATAAAGAACTTGCTGTTAGCTCTCCCAAAGACAAACTTCTGTTAGTACTGGAAAAGACAGAACAGAAGAGCTTTGAGTTTTGGAGCAGTGACAAACAAGGCAAAAACTTACAATTGGTAAAAACAATTGACTGGAATTTGACTTGGAAATTAGACATTCAAAATAATAAAATTCTCTTTATTCAGCCGCTTCCTAATGCGGTTCATATAGAGGCTATTGATTGGTAAATAATATGAAAGTAGCAGTAATTGGCGGTGGTGCCGCTGGTTTTTTCTCGGCTATTGCCGTCAAAGAAAACTATCCTGATGCTCAGGTAACAATCTTCGAAAAAGCAAAAAAAGTACTCTCTAAAGTAAAAATATCGGGTGGTGGTCGCTGCAATGTCACCAATGGTTCGACCTCTATCAAGGAGCTTTCGGCCGCTTACCCTAGAGGAGGCAAAGCACTCAAAAAAGCCTTCAAGGTTTTTCAGACCAAGCATACTATGGAGTGGTTTGAAAAAAGGAAAGTTCGGTTGATGATTCAAGAAGACAATTGTGTCTTTCCTGTTTCACAGGACTCACAGACAATTATAGATTGTTTTATGCGGGAAGTCAAACACAAGCAAATCCACATTGCCCTTAGTCAGGGGATTCGGGCGATTCATCCACAAGAAAATGGAATAGAACTAGAGTTTCTAAAAGAGGAATTCCCCAATGATTTTTTTGATAAAGTAATCATTGCTACTGGTGGATCTCCTAACCGTAGAGGGCTAGTTTGGCTCGAACACTTGGGACACCAAATCGAAGATCCTGTCCCTTCCTTGTTCACTTTCAATATGCCGAATGAGCCTGTGACTAAACTGATGGGGATCGTGGCTGAAAATGCTTTGGTAAGTGTCCAAGGTACTAAATTACGTACTGATGGTCCTTTACTCATTACTCACTGGGGCATGAGTGGCCCTGCTATACTCAAATCATCTGCTTTTGGAGCTCGACTTTTGAGCGAAAAAAACTATCAATTTAATGCTCAAATCAATTGGGTTGGTGTGGTCAATAACAATGCTGTTCAGGAAGAACTCCAAACGATTATTGACGAACATCCTAATAAAATTCTCGCTAATTATCGTCCCTATCTCCTACCTGAAAGACTGTGGCATTTCTTAGTCGAAAAAACAGGACTTTCGCTACAGAAAAAATGGAATGAACTCGGCAAAAAAGGGGTCCATAAATTAACCACTATCTTGACCAATGATATTTATGCTGTGAGTGGCAAAACGACTTTCAAAGAAGAATTTGTTACCTGTGGTGGCGTAAGTTTAGATAGTATCAATATGAAAACAATGGAAAGTACTGCCTGTCCAAACCTCTATTTTTGTGGAGAAGTGATGGATATTGATGGTATCACAGGAGGCTATAACTTTCAAGCGGCTTGGACGACTGGATATATTGCAGGAAAATTGCTTTAGCTTATTATTAATGTTGAATGTTTTAATGTTTAATTTTGAATCCCTAACGTGCTATTGTAAGAGCATTAAGCATTCAAAATTAAACATTAGACTAGGAACAAACTCTAAAAGCCCACCTCGTTGCTGGTTTTCAATAGGGCTATTATTCATGCGTAACATCAGTTAATAAAATTCATTGACGATCATTAAGCATTCAAAATTAAACCATTCAACATTATTCTCCTACCCAATCAATTCCTTTTTTGAGCCAATCAAGCGTTTTTTGTTCTTCTGAATCAGGAGTCGTTTGATGATCATAAACCCAATTGGCATGTGGAGGCAAACTCATCAAAATAGACTCTGTTCGACCATTTGTTTCTAGCCCAAATTTAGTTCCTCTATCCCAAACCAAATTAAACTCGACGTAACGCCCTCGACGTACCAATTGCCATGTTTTTTCTGCTTCACCAAAAGGTAAATCTTTCGTAGCTAATGCTTGGTGGCTATATAAATCAACAAAGGCATTTCCGACTGCCTGCACGAATGCCCATCGATCTGCTTTCGTAAAACCATCTGTTGCCTTCAGCCTATCGAAGAAAATGCCACCAATACCACGTGTTTCGTTACGATGTGGAATATAGAAATAATCATCTGCCCACTTCTTGAAGGTAGGGTAATAATCTGCATGATGGGCATCACAAACTGCTTTCAGTCCTAGATGAAAATCCTTTGCTAAATTTGGTTTGATGTAGTGTGGAGTCAAATCAATTCCACCACCAAACCACCAGATACCGTTGCTCGTCTCAAAATAACGAACATTCATATGAATGATAGGAACTTGTGGCGATTGTGAATGCAATACAATCGAAACCCCCGTAGCAAAAAAAGTCAAAGGCTCTTCGCTCTCCGCTTCTACTCGAAGGAGTTTCAAAAGAGCTGGCGGCATCTCACCCCCTACTCCCGAAAAATTAACCCCACCTTTAGCTATAATATTTCCGTCTTGAATCACACGAGTACGTCCACCACCATCTGCCTTGTGTTCCCACAGGTCTTCTTGAAAAGTTGCTTTTCCATCTAAATCTTCTAATCCCTTGCATATACGATCTTGCAATCCTCTAAACCATTCGCTAACAGTATCCTTGTTTATCATTTTATTTCGTTATTTGTGGCACAATTTACGTTTTTTGTGTAACTTAAATAACTGTTATTTGTAGTAATATTTAATGATTATCCAATAAATTTATCTTTAGCATTTACTATTATGGATTTAAACACCATTTTTGATAGCCCTAGCCCTCCACCAGACTGGACTTATAGCTACACGGACGGCAATAACAATACTTATTACATCACCCCACATCAGGTTGTTTACCACCCCATTTCGCCCCTCCAAAGTTCTAGTGGGCTTTATTCTGGTGGAAAAGCAGCCCAAAAAGAGATTACTGACAAAGATTATGCAGCATTACTAACACTGATTGCCAAAATTAGTCAGACTCCAACAGACCATCAAGAAGAGCGTATCAAATTTGCAAGTATACTTCATTACAGAGCACTGAATAAAACTACGATACTAAAACATAAAGCTACCACTACTATTCAGCTAGAAAGTCTACTACAAAAAACTATTTCCTAAGTGCTTTTCTAAGAATTAGAAGTTAATAGAGATTCTTAAACAAGATTAAACTAATCCTTGTTTAAGAAGGTGAATACAATCCAGAAATGCTATGCCAATTGGTCGCAAACTATATCAATACTTACATCCAACTTCGATGCGGTTACCTGCTCGG
The DNA here is from genome assembly GCA_964404215.1 of uncultured Aureispira sp. GTDB lineage: Bacteria > Bacteroidota > Bacteroidia > Chitinophagales > Saprospiraceae > Aureispira. The sequence goes on from CAYOJF010000068.1 coordinate 5,804, forward strand.
TCGTTTATTCTACTCGAAAAAATGTACCCCAATATTGATTGGAAAGAAGTAGTCATTTATAATGGGATGCCTTGGTTTATGCCCAAAAAATCAATTATTGGCACTGCTCAACCTAGTCATTTTATACGTCGCAATCTAGGTATTTACTTCAGAGAATTCAGCGAACTCTCCCCCGATCGTATGAAATCGATATTGGTACACGAAGCCTATCATATTCAGCAATATCATGATCTGCGGTCAGGAATTGACTGGGGATTCAATAATGAATTTATGCGGCTCTATTTTGCTTGGAATTTTCAAATGTTCTTTTCGGCTATTTTTATTGATAAAATGAGTTGGGGGGCAGCAAAATATCATGCTTATCGCCAACACCCAATGGAGGTAGCTGCCTATGATCATGAGGCCGATTTCTATAGCCAAATCAGGCATTTTAATGCCCACGAAGTTGGTATGTTTCTACGCCAATTCCCTAGTTTACGAATTCGTCAATCCAAGCCCGTTCCACCTCCTCGCCTATTTTTCTACATCTGGGCAAGTTTTGTAGTGTTACTCATTGCGATAAGCCGACCACTCATCGAATCTATTCTAAATACAATAGCTCTGTTATTGGGGGGGCGGTTACGTCCTAGCGAACCGTCGCCAAAATAGTCAGCTGTGTATTGACAGGGCTTGTATTTGCCTGAACGGTAATTGTCTGGCGTTGTTCTCCAGATTTATCTGTCGTGTCAAATAAGACTCCTATTTCTCCTGTTTCTCCTATTGCTATCGGGCTTTTATTCCACTTCGTGACCGTACAGCCACAACTTGTTTTGACAGCTTTGATCGTTAATGGATAATTCCCTGTGTTTTTGAATTTAAAAACATGTTGCAATTTTTCGCCTCCCTTTACCTCTCCAAAATGGTGTAAATCTTCTTCTAAATACATACTAGTAGCATTAGCAGACACCTGACTAGCAATACCACCATTAGGATCTACTTTTTCGACAGGTTTTGGTAGGGATTGACGCAATACATTTATTTCGGCTTTTAGCTCCAAATTTTCTTTTTTGAGAGCAGCATTTTCCTTTTCTAAGCTATTATTCTGATCTACTAATTTATTTTTAGTTGCATCTTGTGTAGATCCACAACTAACGATTATTGAGGTTAGAAATAGAAATACTATTGTTGTAAAGAGCGTTTTCATCTTTTTTAGTTTATTTTGATGACGTTTATAACTTTCAGAAACTATGGTCGAAGATTTTTTAACCTATATCGAACAACAAAATCTCTGGGATCCCTCCAAAGATAAAATTCTTTTAGCAGTTAGTGGTGGAATTGATTCTATTGCTTTAGTTTATTTATGTCACCTAACCAAGATAAACTTTTCTATTGCTCATTGCAATTTTCAGCTTCGTGGAAAAGCATCGGATCAGGATGCACTTTTTGTTCGTCAACTAGCAGAACAATTAGATGTTTCGTATTACGAGCAGTCTTTTGATACCATTGCAATTATCCAACAGCAAAAGAAAAGTGTCCAAGTGGTCGCCAGAGAACTTCGTTACCACTGGCTAGAAGAAACAAGAAATATCCATCAATATGCCGCTATAGCAGTAGGACATCATCTCAACGATTCGATCGAAACTGTCTTGATGAATCTTACTACAGGCTGTGGCATCAAAGGGCTCCATGGCATTCTGCCTAAGCAAGGAGCTATTGTGCGCCCGTTACTATTCACTACAAAAAAAGCCATTCAAAAGTTCGCTAAAAGAATGCACCTAAAGCACCGAGAAGATCAATCTAATCAAAGCACTAAATATACCCGAAATTTGATTCGGCACAAAGTCATCCCCACCCTTCAGAAAATCAATCCAAGTCTAGAGCAAACCATGCAACACAATCTGACTCGGTTTAGAGAAATAGAAAAGTTATATCAACTGGCTATTGCTCAACTCAAAGAAAAAGCATTCGATCCAAACCAATCTACCATTAATATTAAAGTAGTAATACAAAGTCCTGCACCACAAAGTTTACTCTACGAAATTTTAGCTCCATTTGGTTTCCATGTCAAACAAATAGTCGCGATACTAGCACAATACCAACAAGACTCAGGAGCCATTTACACGAGTACAACCCACCAATTACTAAAAGACAGAATCTATTGGTACTTACGCAGCATAACACCAAAGCAAGATAAAATAATAGCCAACGATATTATTGTGATCAAAGAGTTCCCCTCTTCTATCAAATTAGATGAGCAGCGAGATCTGAATTTTGAACTCTCTAGTGAAGGTGAAAAGTTTGATACCGAAAAAAAACAAACGAATAGTTTATATTTGGACTACCATCAATTAGTTTTGCCACTACATATTCGTAGCAGAAAGGACGGTGATCGTTTTTTACCTTTAGGAATGAATGGCAAACATAAAAAAATCGCCAAATACCTCAAAGACCAAAAAATCAATCAGTTTGACAAAGCTCAGATTCGATTATTGTGCGATGCAAATGACCAAATTCTGTGGGTAATCGGCAAACGAGCCAGTGAAATCGGACAAATAACTAGCGATACTATAAATATTCTAAAAATAGAACTACAATCCACTCTATGATACTCATAACAGGAGCCGCAGGCTTTATTGGTAGCTGTTTGGTCAGTCACCTCAATCAACAAGGACGTCACGATCTAATCTTAGTAGATAAATTTGATAATCCTAACAAACAGAAAAATCTTGCTGATAAAACCTATCATGTTTTAGTAGAAAGAGATCAATTGTGGCATTGGCTGAACCAACAACCTAATGTTCATATAGAATTTGTATTTCATTTGGGAGCAAGAACCGACACCGCCGAAAAAGATGTCGCCTTATTTGATGCTCTCAACCTGAACTATACCAAGCAGCTCCTTACTTTTTGTACCGAGAGCGAAATCCCGATTATTTATGCCTCTAGTGCTGCCACTTATGGGCTTGGCGAAAGAGGATATGATGACCATACCTTGCCTAGATTATTGAGTCCACTCAACCCATATGGACATTCTAAAAACGACTTAGACCAATGGATTTTAAGTCAATCTGCTCAGCCACCTTTCTGGGCTGGATTGAAGTTTTTTAATGTATATGGTCCCAATGAATACCATAAAGGTAGAATGGCCTCTGTCATCTGGCATACTTTCCAGCAGATACAAACAACCGGAGCCATGAAGCTCTTCCGTTCGCATCATCCAGACTACAAAAATGGAGAACAAAGCCGTGATTTCATCTATGTCAAAGATTTATTGAGTGTTATGGATTTTTTGCACCATCATCAACCTGAATCTGGCATTTATAATCTAGGAACTGGTACCGCTAGAAGTTTTATGGACTTGGTGAAAAACACCTTCCTAGCTTTGGGCAAAGAAGCTGCCATTTCTTTTATTGATACGCCCGAAGATATTAGAGATACTTATCAATATTATACCCAAGCAGAAATGAACAAACTGCGTCAAGCAGGTTATTTCAAGCCTTTCTATACACTAGAAAAAGGCATTCAAGATTATGTACAGAATTATTTGATTCCCCATAAATATTTGTAAAAGATGAACTACCAAGAGACACTTGATTATCTATACACACAGCTACCCATGTTTCAGCGAGTAGGCCAGAAAGCATTCAAAAAGGACTTGACTAATATTTTGAAACTATCCGAACACCTTGGCAATCCACACCATTCCATAAAAACTGTACATATAGCTGGCACTAATGGCAAGGGCTCTACTACTCATATTTTAGCCGCTTTTTTGCAAACAGCAGGCTATAAAGTAGGGGTCTACAGCTCCCCACATTACAAGGACTTTAGAGAGCGTATCAAAATAAATGGACAATATATTTCAGAGCAATCTGTGGTAGACTTTGTCCGTCAAAATCAAGTTTTTTTGGAAGAACTCCAACCTTCTTTTTTTGAGATTACTGTCGGAATGGCTTTTCAGTATTTTGCAGCTCAAAAAGTAGATATTGCTATCATTGAAACAGGGTTAGGGGGAAGGCTAGATTCTACTAATATCATTACACCACTTCTTTCTATTATTACCAATATTGGGATGGATCATGAGGCAATGTTAGGCAATACCCTAGAAGCTATTGCAGGCGAAAAGGCGGGTATCATCAAAGACAAAGTCCCTGTAATCATTGGCGAAAGCCACCCAGAAACAGAAGGGGTATTCAGAAAGGTTGCTTTTGAAAAAAAAGCTCCTATTGTTTTTGCAGATATGCAAATATCTATTGAATTGGATGAAAATGATTTTGAGACCGCTACTTACATCGTCAAAAGTGAATTATATCCCACCCTCAATTTTTCATTTTTAGATACTGATTTAGTTGGGAACTATCAACACCTCAATTTACGAAATGCCTTATTGGCGACCTCTTACCTTCAGGAAAAAGGATTCAAAGTAGAAGCTAAACATATCCAAGCCGCCTGCCTCAATATCAAAGGAATCAGCAAATTGATTGGACGTTGGCAAATACTAGCTACAGCCCCTTTAACTATTTGTGATTCTGCCCATAATACAGATGGACTGACCTATGTCACACAAGCATTGGCACAACTCTCTACCAATAAAATACATTTTGTATATGGCACCGTCAATGATAAGGATTTAGAAAAAATTCTACCTTTGCTTCCCAAAGAGGCTAAATATTATTTCTGTAAAGCAGATATTCCGAGAGGTTTAGATGCCACTGTATTACAAAACAAAGCAAAAACACACCAGCTGAATGGAAATACTTACCCTTCTGTACAGGCAGCACTTATGGCTGCTAATCTACAAGCAGACAGTACTGACTGTATCTTTGTAGGCGGGTCAATTTTTGTGGTCGCAGAAGTCGTTCCATAGTCTATTCATCTGTCTGTATATTTACGAAGTTCCTTTGCTTTTTGTTTTTCCTTATAGAAATTTTTATCTGCAACGTATATTTTTTTCTTAACCTCGCAATATATCTTTGTCTTTGCTCTATTTGTTAATTGTGTAATTTTAATGATTTCTATTTCCTGCTGTTCCCTTACTTTTTGTTTAATCGATTCTAATTCTTCAAAAGAGTATTCAAATTGAGCATATAAATCTTCTCTTGCAGGTTTTTTAAAAAAAATTTCAGCAGATTTATCCCACACTACAAAATCATCTCCAATGAGATTGAGTAACTGAACCATTGGAATAGGATCTACAGCTGAAAATAAACTCCCTCCAAAAATGGAGTTAACATAGTTCTTATTTTTATAGCTTAGTTTCAATTTAACTTCAATATTCAATAAGTTATCTGAAACGGTAATAATTTTACCCGTACTCCTCCGATACATAGGAGACAAATTGAACCCATATTTAAATAAATGTTTCTTTTCAAAAAACTTTGAACCAACTGTAACTATTGTTTGATAAATAGACATAATATTTTTTAAACATTTTCAAGCAGGAGTGCGGTATCCCCCCCAAATTAAATTAGCTTTAATTCGTTTTACAAATCAAGTAATATTCATACCAATGGAAATACTAAAAAAATCATTCGTGACAATTATTACACCGTTATCCATAATTCTTACCTTCCTAATAGAATTCCATTGGAAAAGTACCAATATAGTTGATTATCCAGATCTTTATGGCTTTATCTATCCTATACGATCAAGTGCTATACACACTTCTTTTGGGTATGAGTATTACATCAAAGGTATTCTGATCTCTTTACTATTTTTTGGATTCATTAGCTGGGGAGTTAACTTTCTAATCCAAAAATATATCTCCAATACTACTCTTCTGAAAGGACTTATTATTTTAATCTGGTTAATATTTTTTATCACTATTGTCCCAAGAATTCTCTTTATTCAAGATGCTATTATAAAATGGGACTATAATCACGCAACTTTATTTATTCCATAGGAAGTTGTTTAGGCATTTTCTACAATCTTTTTCAACTCATCAGACCAAAGTATCGCATAATGTCCCAAATTATCTAACTCTACTAACTCACTATTAGGAAAAGCTTTGTTGACTTCTATAGAATTATTAATTGGCAAAATTTTATCCGTTTTGGAATGAACTAGAGTTGCTTTTTTAACCTGTGTTAGCTGTTTACAATAAGTAAACATATTCAGTTCATCCATTGACTGATTGAGTTCTTTTTCAAGTTTGCGAACAAGACGATTAACGACTTTCTTGGATACCCCAAGCACATCTGCTACCCCATTGATTCTATTTCTGAACAAATAAGGGGTCGTAACCATAATCCAATGATCAATTGGTACGCCTCTGTTTTCTATCAATGCTTTAGCGGTCGTTACACTGCCAAAAGAATGACTAATTACTAAATTGGGTTGGTATTCTGCTACTACACTATCCATAAAATCGGCAAATTGAAACATATTGGTAGGTCCCTTAGAACTACTACCATGGGATGGAGCATCATACATCAATACTTGATAGCCTTTTTGGCGTAATATGGTAATCAAAGCAGCAAAATTACCTGCCTGACCTTCCCAACCATGTATTAGCAAAGCCTTTTTTTGAGTCGCTTCTCCCCAATAATACCGTTTGAGCTGAAAACCATCAAACGAAACAAATCGCTGTTCTGCCGTCAACAATACCTCTTCTTCTGATGTGCGAAGTTTATGTATTCTAGGGTTAGACATGAACTTATAAATTTGATTGACTGCTGTATTTGGCGAAAATAGCTGCAATGTTTGCATATATAACTTGATAGCATTCATAATTAATCAATTGATTTTTAAGTCTAAGTATTATTTTAGAACTCAAACCTACAAAACTTTAGTTCTATTTCCAAACCTAGCCTATTATTTTTGTAATTCTACTAAAATATTTAGTATATTGCACTTATGGAAAAAAGAAGAAAAATACCTCTACACAGAGATTATTGTCCTCTACTAAAAGCGGCTGCTATATTAGGAGATAAATGGGGGCTTATGATTATCAGAGAAGCATTTTTTGGATTCAAACGGTTTGATGATTTCAAGGAAAATCTCCAAATCTCTAAATCTGTCCTGAGTACGAAACTTAAGATGTTATTAGAGCATGAAGTACTTCAGAAAGTTCCTTACCAAACTGAAAAACAACGTCAGCGATATGAATATATCTTGACCACCAAAGGAGAAGATTTATATAAGATATTGATTGGGTTGATCGAATGGGGCAATGACTACTTAATAGATGAGGGACACCAAAAAGTAGCGATTCTTTCTGCTCACAACAAAGCCCCCCTCAAGACACACCTTCAAGATAAAGATGGAAATGAACATCATCTAAAAGATGTGCGTTTGGCACTAATAAAAAAAGAACCTATTGAGTAGATATAAAGTTAGAGCGTGTTCAAAAATTAACTTCAAGTTCCAATATCTGATCTTTAAGTAGGCTAACAAGCTCTTATACTTAACTCTAATTCTATTCTCAATGAGACTCCTATTTTACTTTTTGCTGTTATTTCTGTTCTATCAATGCAACTCCCCTTCCACTACATTGCATCATCCCAACTATAAACAAATTACTCACACTCCCTATCACTTCCAACTCCTACTAGACACCAATGTGCGAGGACAACGAATTGTACCTCATATTGATATCATTTCAATTAAAAGTGATTTTTCGCAAAGAATTTACCCAACTGATGTTCCTTTTGAGGAATCCCTAGAAGATAGTACCATCCTCCAATTTAGAGACGTCAACTTTGACGGCTACCCTGATATTATGGTGCTAAATTGGTTGAGTACCAACTATCAAAAGAGTTATGACTATTGGCTCTACGAGCCTAACCTAGACTCCTTTATCAGTGACACTTGTCTCACTCCTTATTGGAACCCTATCTTCGATAGTACTACCCAAACGATTATTTCTAAATCCCGTATAGGCTGCTGTGATTATGAAAATTATACCCTCAATTGGCGTAACGATACTGTTTTTATTTTGGAGCAAGAATCTATCTCGCAAGATATCATTACGCCACCTCATCATTTCTACTACTATCAAGAAGTATGGATAAATGATAAACAATATATTGGAGAAGGAATATTAAAAATGATATCTGACAGTATTTTCATCGATTCTACCCAAAATACTCCGCTTCATTTTTCTAAAAATATTTCTATCAATCTGCAATTGTACTGGGTAGAAGGGGATTATAAACTAAAAGAGCCTAAATAATGAATCATCATTATCTAGGCTCCTTCAATAGACATACTCTCAGGGAAGTTATTTTCTAATGTCCTCCCTGTATTGCTTTAGTAGCGACGTCTTTACTCTCATTCATACCTAAGTTAAACATTAAGAAAGCCAATTTATCCGCTTCTTCTTCTATTTGTTTTTCGGTAGGCTTCCCTGCTCCATGACCTGCTTTGCGGTCGATTCTAAGAAGAATAGGTGCTTGTCCTGTGTGTTTTTCTTGTAATGCAGCACCAAACTTGAAAGAATGTGCGGGTACTACCCTATCGTCATGATCCGCCGTCATAATCATAGTAGCTGGATAATCTACTGCTTTTACATTATGTACTGGTGAATAGCTCAAGAGATTTTTGAACTGTGTCTGATCATCACTTCGACCATAATCAGCTGCCCAAAAATGTCCAATCGTAAATTGGTGATAATGTAACATATCCAAAACACCTACAATCGGTAACGCTACTTTGTACAATTCTGGTCGTTGTGTCATACAAGCTCCTACTAACAGTCCTCCATTAGAACGTCCTTCTATTCCTAGTTTTTCAGAAGAAGTATATTTTTCTTTGATTAGGTATTCGGCTGCTGCTATGAAGTCATCAAAGACATTTTGTTTATTCAGTTTAGTTCCTGCTTCATGCCAAGCACGTCCCTTCTCACCTCCACCTCTAATATTAGCGACAGCATAAATTCCACCTTGCTCTAAGAAAGGTAATTGCTTGAGAGCAAATCTAGGGCGGATGCTGATATTGAATCCACCATATCCATACAATAATGTTGGGTTAGAACCATCTCTTTTGATTCCTTTCTTATAGATAATACTAATTGGGACCTTGGTTCCGTCTTTAGATTTATAATGGGTATATTCAATTTGATAATCCTTTGAATTGAACTTCACTTTAGGAGCTCTCCAAACAGTGCTTTCCAATGTTTTGACATCAAACTTGCAGATCGTATTCGGAACAATGAAAGAACTCATAGAAAAATAAGCCTCTGAATTATCTTTCTTACCAATAGCTCCTCCTAATGTCACAGGAGCTCCTGGTCCTACAATGTTAGGAATTTTGACATCTCCTACATATTTACCATTCATTTCAAACACAGAAAGTATATTGGTAATCTCTTTGGTGTAAAGTGCTACTAACTTGCCCCCTATAATAGAAATACTATTCAATACATTATCCGTCTGAGGGATAACAGGTTCCCAATACTTAGGAGCTGGTTTATTGACATCAATAGCAACCAACTGATATTTAGGTGCTTTGTAATTGGTATAGACCAGTAGTTTATCACCAATATTACCAACAACACTATAATCATTCTCAAAATTTTCGACCAATGGAATAAAACCTTCCAATTCTTTCGTTGCCTTCTGATAATATAAAGCATTACCACTAGTTGACTCGGTAACTGATAAAATCAAGAAACTTTCGTCTTCTGTCACGCCTACCCCATGATTGCGATCAGGGTAGCTTCTATCAGCAAAAACTAGTTCGTCATCTGCCTGCTTAGTGCCTACTTTGTGATAATACACTTGATGAAATTCATTTTTCTGTGTGTATTTATCTTTGCCATCATTGCTACCATAACGACTGTAGAAAAAGCCATCTTGATACCAAGAAACACCAGAATAACGTAACCATTCTACTTTATCTTCTAATTGTTTGCCTGTAGTAGCATTCATAATAAATACAGTACGCCAATCTGACCCAGAAACCGACTGTGTATAAGCCGCATATTTTCCATCTTTCGAAAAATTGAGCCCAGCTAAAGAAACTGTCCCATCCTCTGAAAATTTATTGGGATCAATAAATACCTCTGGTTTACTGTCCCATTTTTCTTGCGTGTAAACCACTGCCTGGTTTTGGAGACCATCATTTTTCGAAAAGTATAATTTGCCCCCTTCTTTGAACGGAGAGGAATATTTTTCATAATTCCACAACTCTTTCAATCGTCCTTCTATGGCATCTCGTTGAGGAATTGCATTCAGATAATTAGCAGCTAATTGGCTTTGACCTGCCACCCAAGTATCAATATCTGACTTTTCGTCCTCTCCTACGGGTGCTTCTAACCAACGATAAGGATCTTTCACTACTGTGCCAAAAAAATCCTCTTCTGTCTCCACCTTTTTTGTGGCAGGATAAATCATATCAATTTTATTAGGATCTTGTAATACTGCATTGGTTTTATTCGTATGAATCTCAATATCCCCTTTCGTAAGGTGGGTATTATTATTATCTTTGTCCTTCTGTTGACAGCTTGCTAGCAAGGTTGTTGTTGCTATAATCAATGCCAATGTTTTTTTGCTCATAGGTGTCTTTTTTTTGGTAAAAAAGTAGTTCTTTCTGCTTGGTGTAGATATAGAAGTTATATAAACAACTCCCTAAAAAGTATACTAATTTACCCTGTATTTTTACAAAAACAAATATATACTGCCTAATGTATTTAATTTTATTTTTATTGGGATTATTATCAAGTGAAAATAATCCCGTTACTCCTGAGTCCTCTCTTTTAGTTTCTCCACTACTAGAAGTCTCTCTGGATAGTATCCCTCCCAAAAAACAACGAAAAAAGAAAAAAGCCCCTAACTCGCTATCCCTTACCGAAGAAATAAAAATCATGGCTAAGGTTCCTGAAGTCACTCCACAGCCTCCAAATAGAGTACATCCATCTGAGGTACAACAATGTAAGATGGCGTTTGATAAGGTAGATGAGTTTACGGGAAGACAGAAAAAAGGACTCTACCCACGTACTTTTTTTACATTTACACCCGAATCGTATCGCAAATTTCTGAAAGAGGAAGAATTTATTCTTTGCGAAGGGTATTTAACTCAATCTACTGGGGCTCTCATGACTCTAAATATCAAATTGACTATTGCGAGTAAAGAAGCAAAGAAAAAATTTGGTTCTATTTTGCCCAATAGTGAACTCATTATTCGTACTATGGATAACAAGGAATATACACTACAGACTTATGCTGGAGCCAAACCGACTCTAGTAGCCGACAAAATCGTTTATGAATGTAGCTATTCGATTGCTGCCAAAGATCTAAAAAAACTAAAGGAAGCGGAAGTAGATACCACAAAAATCATCTTTGAACAAGGAAGCTTCACCTATGATATCTATTATCTCGATTTTCTAAAAGATCAATTTCCTTGTTTTGAATAAAAACCTACCGATGTCCAGTTAAGTACTCCATTAAAATCCTCCTTATACTTTTGATATATTGATCTGAATGTAGTACTTTGCACACGACGAAAAATACAATCATTAACGACACACTAAGTTGCTCACTTATGCCATTTATAGAAACAGGAATTAAAGATTTGAAAATATTCGAACCACAAGTCTGGGGAGATGACAGAGGGTATTTCTTTGAGAGCTTCAATAGCAATACATTTAAGGAAGCTGGAATTGAGGCTAACTTTGTTCAGGACAATCAAGCTCGCTCTACTTATGGCGTACTACGTGGTTTGCATTATCAAGTTGGGGAGCATGCTCAAGCCAAGTTAGTTCGTGTATTTGAGGGGACAGTACTAGATGTAGTCGTTGACTTACGCCCCGACTCAGACACTTATGGTCAACATTTAGGCGTAGAACTGAGTGCTACTAACAAACGTCAGTTATTCGTCCCACGTGGTTTTGCTCATGGCTATGTCGTTCTGAGTCCTACCGCAGAATTTTTCTACAAGTGTGACAACTTTTATCACAAAGAAAGCGAAGGAGGACTTATATACAATGATCCTACGCTTAATATTGACTGGAAAATAGATCTGACAGATGCTAAACTCTCCGAAAAAGATCTGCTCCTGCCTACTATTGGGCAACATAGAGCCATCCATTAAGAACATATTTAAGCATTAATCTTGTCCAATACAAGGTGCTTTTTATTTTTGGAGACAGGAATTATGCTTCCATCTTCCAATATCAAGGAACCACCCTGTCCACGTTGATAAGTACTTATTTTTTTCCAATTGACGACATGACTCTGATGAACCCGCATGAATAGATCTGGGTTCAATAGTCTTTCCATGTCTTTTATGGTCTTACTGACTACTATTGTTGATTTGCCTTCTGCATAAACACTTGTATAGTTCTTGAATGCTTCTAAACGAATAATTTTATCGACATCTACCAAGTGTATTCCCTCTCTTGTTGGTAATGAAATGCGTGTCGGGTAGGCTGCCTGTTGTGATAAATGAAGCTGCTGATACAGCATATCTAGTTTGCTAGTCAAGTCATTGGAGGCTATCTTATCAGTATATTTTTCTATCGTACCAATCAGTTCCTCTTCATCAATCGGCTTCAATAAGTAATCAAAAGCACTGACCTTGAATGCCTTAATAGCAAATTCATTATATGCTGTAGCAAAAATAACATCAAA
>CAYOJF010000068.1:18451-27053 GCA_964404215.1 uncultured Aureispira sp.
CTCTAGGATTCTGCTTGAATCCATGCCAAATGGCATTTTCGACAAAAGGCTGTATCAAGGCTGGCAAAATCAATACATGAGCACTATTGATGGATTCGTTTAGTATGATTTCATACGAAAAACCATCTCTAAACCTCGCTTGTTCCAACTGTATATAGGTTTCTAATGTATTTATTTCTTTCTCTAATGTGATATATTGTTCTCGACTGTTATCCAAAACATTTCGTACTAATTTAGAAAATTTAGAAATATACAAAGCAGCCTCTCTATTTTTTTTTGTGACCACCAGTCCCTTAATACTATTTAGAGCATTGAATATAAAGTGGGGGTTCATTTGAGCTCTTAATGCCTGTCCTTCTATTCGGACAATTTTTTCTAATAGTTCCTTTTCTTTCTTTAGTTTTTCTTGTTCTTTGAGTAGGATTTTACGCTTGTAATAATAATAGTAAGTTCCCAATAGTAGTAAAAATAAAAAGACAACCCCTAGTACATAATTCCTCCATCTCGATTCCTTAATCTGATAATTAGCATTCGCTAATTCCAATTCTTTTTCTTTCTCAAATAAACCATACTTTACCGCCTGTCCTTGCACCACACGTTGGTTATCTTCATTCATTCTTTTTCGCTGCAATTTCAATAATTTCAGCAATGCCTCTTTTGCCTCCTTATCCTTACCAGCCTTGTCCAATAAAGTGGCATACAGCTCGTATATAAAAATAAGTCTATCAGGGTAAAAATCAATTACGTCCTCTTCTAATAATGTTTCAACATTTGATAACGTTTGGTTTTCTATGTTAATTTCTAAATCTAATGCTTTCAATGCATAGAAATAACGAACATCACCTACTTTTTTTGCCCAATCAATTCCTTTATTAATCCAATCAATTGCTTGAGTAGTATCTCCCAAATCTCGACTAATAGCAGCTTTCACTTCATAAACATACCCAAACGCTGTTTGGTCTTCCTTATTTTCAAAACAATTCGTAGCTAAATCAACATAAAACTGAGCAGAATCCAGTAACTCCATATACATAAAAGCTCCTCCTATATTCGTATGTAGTTGACACGTTAACGTAGGATCCTCTGATGTAACATATTTTAATGCCTTTTTATAAGTTTCGATGGCTCCCTTTTGATCATAATGAGCTTCTTTCATGGTTCCAGTCATGAGTAGTGCACTTCCTATCCCATTTGAATCTAAGATTTCTAAAGAAATTTGATAGGCACTATCTAAATAATTCAGTTGTTTTTTATAATTGGCGACCATCATATATTCGACCCCTATATTATAGTACAAGTTTCCTATTTCGATACTATCCCTATTTTTTTTTGCCAAAAGCAGCCCTCTTTGATAATACGCAATAGCAGAATCATTCTTCCCCAAGGTTGACAAATTTTGACCTAAGTTATTATAAGCCTCTATCTTTTTTTCAGTATCAAAATCTTTGGGCATCAAGGTTAGTGCTTTATACAAACTGATCGTACTCTTGTAAATGTCTTCATTGTAATAATGAGCATCACTATGTATGAGGTGATACGACACCTGATCTTCTACAGATAAAGGATTCTCGACACTAAATATAGAATCTATGGTCTCAATCACTCGAACAGGATCTCTGTCTAATAAATCTTCTAAGATAATAAGTTCTCTATTGGAGGTCTCCTGTCCCAATACAATAGTGCTACCCTGTAGAAAGGCTAGCACTATCCAAAAAATAAAATATAAATTTCTGTGAATCACAATATATTGAATTAGAGTATAAGAAGTTATTTAAAAAGTCCAAGCTCTAAAAAATTAGCTTACAAGTAAGCTACCTTTCTTGACAAAGAGAAAAGCCCCTCCAGCTACAGCAATGATTAAAATCAGCCATTTTGATATTCCACTACTTGTGGTATTCTCTCCCTGTGGTGTACTTCAGTTCTCTGCCATTGCTTTGACAGCGACTACTTCTACATCCCAATCAGGACACCCCAAACAATGGCTATCAAACCGTAATTTAGTCCAACTGCCATTCGCATAATCACTCACCCAATTGAATGTTGTAATAGGAACTTGACCGTCTCCATCCCCATCTGGGAATACTGCCCAAGCTGCTATTTTGCGATATTTTTGCCCTGTCAAGGTATAACTTCCTTCTTTCCAACTACTTCCGCTTATCCCTACTAATATAGGTTCTTTTTTAATTTCTTTACGAAAAGCCTCTTTAATTTCTGCTAACAATTTTTCTTTATTTCCACCTTGCCATTCATCTTTTGGCAATGGTGGAGCATAGGCAAATGCTAGCTTTTTCTTATCGGCAGCTGTTAAGTTTAGACTAAACGCACCACTAGCGACTACTTCAGTTTGTGCCTCGCCTGTCATTGACAAACAAGAAACCTCTATTTTGATCTCATGTGTTCCTGGATCTAAATCCAATAAGGCCAAAACAAATGAACGTGCTGCAATATTCATATTACCATACTTTAGATCGGGGTCTTTTTCATCTGGCAATAAAAAAAGCTTCCAGCTCGTCCACTTGAACCAAGCATCTACAGCTTCTAGCTGCTCTGTAAAATAAGTCTTTTTAGCGGCTGGAATATGTCGATGCATTCCAAAACTACGCTTATACCCTACCTGTTTCCCATTAATATACATATTGTATAGTAGTATCCCTGGTGCATATTCCTGATTACCATCAAAGGTAGTATTAGCTAATGACTGGGCAGTATATACCCGTGCATATATCTTTTCGTCTGCTCGAAATACATTTTTAAATTTAGCAGGATTTTCTTTCTTAAAAGCAATGTCATTCATACTACTAGCAAATACAATTTTGCCGACATTTGCTCCATGTATAGAAGAAGTAATTCCTTGATCTTGACCATTCATAAGAGTGCTATTGAGTGTACATAAAAACAATAAAATGATTATCTTTTGCATAATAAATTTGGATTTTGAAGTCATTTTTAAAACATCTACTCAGGTTTTTTCAACCCCTTCCATGTATTGACCATACAAATATGTACTTTTGCACTTAGGCCAGCAACTCTAATGAATATCTGGCTTACTTGACTGAATATTTGGCTCAAAAAATCATTATTATCAAAAAACTAAACTTACTCGGACTTCAACGCTTGTCCGTTGACCAATTCAAGGAGGTGCCCAAAACACCTATTGTCATCTTATTAGATAATGTACGTTCTGCACTCAATGTAGGCTCTGCTTTTCGTACTAGTGATGCATTTTTAATAGAAAATATTGCTCTTTGTGGTATTACAGCGACTCCACCACATAGAGAAATTCTCAAAACAGCTATTGGGGCGACTGATTCTGTCCATTGGCAACATTTTGAGACGACTCAAGCAGCCGTGGATTACTATCGTCAACACGACTATCGTATCTTGGCTGTAGAACAAGCTGAAGATAGTACGCCCCTTCATCAAGCTACCTTTGCTCCACAAGAAAAAGTCGTTCTTATATTTGGGAATGAAGTCAAAGGGGTGGACCAAAAAATCATGAATATAGTAGATGGGGCTCTAGAGATTCCTCAATTTGGAACTAAACATTCTTTCAATATTTCTGTATCTATGGGCATAGTCCTCTGGCAACTAGTACCGCAAATTCGTTCTGATTTATTTTAATTAGGGAGTTTTAGACTGCTAGATGTTAGATTGTTAGAGGGTAGACTATTGTTAGACTACTAAAAATTAGATCTTAATGACAGCCCCCCATTAGATAAATACAAAAAAAAACACTCCGACAGGAAAATTATTAATTACACCATTATTAATTATTAACTGATGTTACGCACGAATAATAGCCCTATTGAAAACCAGCAACGAGGTGGGCTTCTAGAGTTTGCTCCTAGTTGAATGCTTAATGCTCGTACAATAGCACGTTAGGCATTCAAAATTAAACATTCAACATTGTAAAACGACTTCTTATCCAATAGCTAACTGTTATTCTACAAATCTATTTGAATAGTACGTAACATCAGTTATTAATTAAATAACCATCCACTATTGCATACAGCTTACTTCATCCATTTACGCAACATAATTGGAATAATTAATAAGTCGCATACCAATGCAGAAAATAAGGTAGAACTAATTAGAGTACCAATAGTCAAAGCAGGAGGATTGCTCGAAAAGAGTAAAATCAAGAAGCCAAAAAACAGAATAACCGAAGTCAAACAAATGGCTTTACCTGTTTCTAATAGTGTTATTTTGATGGCTTCTTCTGTATCATAGCCCTTATCTTTGGTAAGTTTAAATTTACTCAATAAATGAATCGTATCATCTACTGCTATTCCAAATATAATAGCAAAAACAATTGCCACTCCAGCCTCTAAAGGTGTTCCCATATACCCCAAAATAGCTCCCGCTATCAACAATGGCAATACGTTTGGAATCAAAGCGATAAAAATCATTTTCATACTACGATAAAGTAATGCGATAAATAGACTAATAACGATAATAGCAAACAAAAGCCCCTGCAATAATGAATCTCTAACATAAACGGAGTTTTTGTCTACGATAACCCCTGTTCCTGTAGCACGTGTCTCTATGATATTACCATCAATATTTTCTGCTATCCATTTATTGCTATTCGCTATTATATTATTGATAGAATCAGCTCCTACATCCAATATTCTAGAAGATAAACGCGTATATTTTTTATCCTTACTTACCAAAATATTATAGTTGGAAGTCTTCTCCAGTCGCTTTGCCAGTTTTTTATATTTCTTGTATTGCTTTTCCGTTTTAGGCAAGGTATAGTTATTTTCTTTGCCTGGGTAATATGCCTGATTGATAGACTTATAGAAAGCCGCTATAGAACTAATAGATTTGATGGCATCATAAGAACGATAATGGGCTTCTAGTTTATCAATTTCTTTGACTACGGCATAGTCATCTACCGTGTAATCGCCCTTCAGTGTCACTGCAATTTCAAAAGGTCTAAAACCACTGAATTCTTCTTCAAAGAATTGGAAATCAGCCGTCACTTTTTCTCCCAATGGCAACAACTTTTCGATCTGCATATTTGTAGTCACCTTACTAATTCCGATACCACATACAACCAATAAAACAACAAAACCAGTTAAAATTTGAGGAACATATTGTTGAGTAATGACATAGACTTTCTCCATCATAGTCGTCCAAATTGTTTGCTCCTTGGTTGCTTTAATAATTTGTTCCTCTCTGAACATCGCTAACACTGTAGAGGTAAAGAATATAACACATACATATGCCAACATAACACCAATAGCTGCATTGATTCCAAACTCTTGTATAGGCACTAAACGACTAGTAACTAAGGATAAAAAGCCAACTGCGGTAGTCGTTGAAGTCAGAAAAATGGACATACCTATCTCTTTGATTGTAGTCTGTATCGCGACCATTTTGGAGTTCCCTTTCTGTAGTTCATCAATATATTTGGACATCACATGGACCACATCAGAAGTAGCCACAATAATCATAATGATGGGGTATAATAATGCCATCGAGTCCAGTGTTCTCCCAAAAACACCTAACATTCCAATAAAAATCAATAACCCAACCAGTATAGAGAACAATGCCACTAACACGCCCCATACTCGCCTAAAAATCAGTAACATAATAAGAGCCACTAAGGATATAGATACGATAGTGGATAGTATAAATTCATTGACTTGAATACGTACTATTTCTGTCTGAAAATTGGCTCGACCTAACAAATGATCTTCTTCAAAATCATACTCTTTTAGTAAGTCATTAAGTGCCCAAACTAAACGTTTAGCATCTTGTTGCTTAAGGTCTTCAATCGTTTTGAGTACAACGACAAGCGTCTTTGCATCTTCAGAGATAAGATTATTAACAAACCGTTCATCGGCTAATATTTTGGCCTTATCAGCTTCATATTTTTCAGGTTGATCAATGTGTACTGCTGGAATCATTGAAAACCCCATCAATGGATTTTTGACTGGATAATCTACTTGAAGAATAGAGTTGGCACTGATGATTGGTCGAAGTGCAATCATAGAATCTCCACTAGCACCTACTTTCAGCTCGTAGTTAGGTTTGTTGAGTGAATCTAAAGTTGTTTCTTCTAACTCTAGCCTCCTAGCTTCTAGCGAAAAATCAAGGACCTTTTGTAGAAATGTCTGATCAAAAGCCCCTTCTTCTCTTTTGAGTCCAACCAATAGAAAGTTATCGTCTGGTTCAAATCGATCTTTAAATTCTAAGAAAAACTCTAGATCATCGTCTCCTGAAGGAAAAAATTGTTCTAAATCAAAATCAAAAGCAACTCGGTTTGCTGCTAATAAACAACCAATAATGGATAGGATGACAAAAGTAGAAATTACTTTGATAGGATGTTTTACAAACATATTAGATAAGAATTTAAAATAATTTTTCTGATAAGCAAATCCATGCTATCACTCTTCTACAATGTAAAAAATAAAGATTAGTTAATCCTGCAATATAACAACTTTTGTTTCATAACAAAAAGATAAGAAATGAGTTGGGGTAATTTATAATTTTTGGTGTATTTTTGACAAGCACAAAACATACTACTATCAAACGAGCTCTTATACTACTTTTATGTCTAAAAATATAGCCTACAAAATAAGTCCTTCTGGCACTTACCTCAATTACATTGCTACTATATTTAGTATGCTTATTATGCTGTATTTACTAGGTTTGATAGGGCTTGTAGTAATTAGCACCGATAGTTTTTTGGCCTCCTCCAAAGAAAGTATTATTTTCTATGTAGAGCTTGCTGACGAGACCAAACAAGCCGATATTTTTTCTTTTCAGAAAAAACTAGAGCAAGCCGCTTACACCAAACCTAAATCTGTTACCTATATTTCTAACGAAGAAGGTTTGCGAGGTTTGCAAGCAGAAGAAATACTCACCAAAGAAGAGGAAGAATTATTGGGAGAAAATTTATTGCCTAACATGATTAGTTTTGTTATCAATGAGGCCAATTTTGCCAACTATCCTAAAATTATTAATCGAATTGAGCGAGAAGCTTTTGTGACCAAAGTCTTTTATACGGATACTCCAGCCCAAAATCTTTCTACTAAAGTATATCGTTTAGAAATAATACTTATCCTATTGGTTATATTTTTTATCTTTGTTGCCATTACGCTCATCAAGAATACGCTCAAATTATTATTGATAGCCAATAAAGATCAAATACAAACCCTCCAAACGGTAGGAGCCACTTTCGATTATATTGCTAGACCTTATCTAAAAAGAGGGTTTCGCAATGGTTGGTTGAGTAGTTCCTTAGCCGTTGTAGCCCTTTGGCTAACTTATTGGGGGCTTAGTGATTGGAATATTCTGACCAACCAAAAAGCAATGATTAGTATCTCAATTGCCTTAGTTACCTTAGGAACATTCCTTTATTGGATCGTAACCCGACAAAGCATTAAAAAACATCTAACAACACCAATCTCTGATTGGAAAATATAATAATCATATCATGGCAAAAACAGCTGCTAGAAAAAATAAAACACCAGAAGCACCACAACGCACCATCTTATTTGGAAAAGAAAACTATGCCCTTATTATCGCAGGGTTGGTAGTCGTCATCATAGGTTTCTTTTTGATGGCAGGGGGTGCTCAAAACGACCCTGACGTCTGGAATGCAGAAGAAATTTATAGTTTCAGACGTATTACACTTGCTCCAATGGTCGTATTATTGGGATTAGGACTGGTTATTTTTTCTATTTTTAAGACTCCAAGTAATATCCCAGTAGCTACTGTAGCAGAAGAAGCACCTGATTCAGACGAAGATATTATTGCATAATAGTTTAGACCATATAATATATGAGCTTTTTAGAAGCACTCATTTTAGGAATTATTCAAGGATTAACAGAATACCTTCCTGTCAGTAGTAGCGGCCATTTAGAATTGGGTAAAATCATGATGAATATCCAAACAATGGATGAAAATAGTGTTTTTGGCACTACCTTCAATGTTGTTTTGCACTTGGCTACTGTATTCAGCACTTGGATTATTTTCCGAAAAGAAATCGCCGAAATATTCAGAGGATTATTTCAGTTCAAAATAAATGAAGAGTTTTGGTTTTCTGTGAAGATTGTCATTTCAATGGTACCCGCTGCTATTATAGGACTTCTATTTGACGAACAAATAGAAGCTGCCTTTAGTGGTAAACCCATTTGGATTGGAGCAATGCTCCTATTGACGGCCATCCTATTATTTGCAGCCGACCAAGCCAAAGTAACCAATAAGAAAGTAGGGTTCAAAGAAGCTGCTATTATCGGTATTGCTCAAGCAATTGCCCTACTCCCTGGTGTTTCTCGTTCAGGGGCTACCATATCGACTTCTGTTATTTTACAGATTGACAAAGAACGAGCAGCACGATTCTCATTTTTGATGGTTATGCCACTCATACTAGCCAAAGTTGCTAAAGATCTACTAGATGGAAAATTTGCTCTTTCAGCAGCAGATGCTACACCTATACTTGCTGGTTTTTTTGCAGCCTTTTTTGTTGGTCTATTAGCTTGTCAACTAATGTTAGCATTAGTTAAAAAAGGAAAATTGGTCTATTTTTCGATATATTGTTCGGTAGTAGGAGTTGCTGCGATAGCTTATGGCTTGATGGCAACCACAT
>CAYOJF010000069.1:0-26658 GCA_964404215.1 uncultured Aureispira sp.
GCTGCTTGGGTACAAGTTCTAGCTGTAATATTTGGTTTAATATTTATCGTGTGGTTGATACGTAAATGGAGAAAATGAAAATAACTCATCTTCATCTATTAGAGTTCATTACGAATAGCGTTATAGAGAGAGGCTAGATTTTTTTGAGATGAGGTTTATCCGATATTTCGGACTCACTAAACGCAGTAGCCCCGCATAGGGGCTATTGCGTTTAGCCTTTATTCTCGGCTGGCTTCCTTCTTTTATTCGCTATATTTCAAGAATAGAATATCGGATTTACAATTATATGTTTGCTGGTCTTTGTGCCAATAAAATTCAGTTTCAAGACTTAACATATCCATTGACAAATTGTCTAAATGTTCACTGATATTTTCTCTCAAAAACACAATATTTCTTTTTAGTCTCCAACTATTTGCCATATCTGTTTCATCTGTCAAAACCAAGAAGAATCGATTAGATGCGTCAAACCTTGCTTCGCCCTGATTCTCATAAAACCACTTTTTCAATTCGGCAGGATTGTCTTCTGCTTCTTGAATAATTATTCTTTTTTGTTCTTTGAGTTCAGTTATAAAATCTCTTGCTTCTGCTCTTTGGTCTTCCAACACTATATTATAGAGATGTAGTTTCAATGCTTTACCCTTCAAGTCAACTGGGATATAAATATTTAATTGCCTACAAATTCTTTTCAACTTTGTTAATTCATTTCCATATCCATTATCCCTTAACTTAGTTTTCAAAAGCTGTTCTGGAAAATAAGTTACCTTCAAATCAAAGGGAATATCGTTTATGAAAAAATCAATTTTTCTGACCAATCCGACCGTCGGAAGTACTGTATCATGGTCTTTAAACAAGTCTTCTATTATTATTGATGTCCAATGATTATACCATGAATTTAAAGTATACCCTCTCAAGCTACTGAGAAGACTGCCCTCAACTTCTTCATTTATTTTCTCAAAGGATTGTATTTTCTTTATGTAGTTGTTTACTATATTTTTCTCTAAACTATTTCCAAAAGAACCTCCCCAATCGAAATATTGCAATCTGTTTAATTGGTCAACTAAATAATCTTGATTTTCTATTCTACTAGCTCTCTCTTCCTGATACTTTTGGTTGATAAAATTATTTATCATCGTATCATCTAATTCAGTTATCTCAAAGACATGAGGAAAATAACCTCTTGAATTTACTCCCTCTAAATCAATTTCATGCAGTTCACAAAATTCTTCCATTGTAGCTTTTCGAGACATACTTCTTAGTTTCAGAAATCTAATGCCTCTGTTGTCATTTTCAATAGTTGGGAAGTCATTATTCCTAAATGCAGTATCTAATTCACTAAACTGTAAGTTCGTCATGTAATAACCATTTTTGTGTTTCTGAAAACTCAAAATTTTCTGTTAATAATTTGAGTAAGTCTACTTCTCCGATTAAAATTTTATCTGCAAAGACCATTTTCATGATTCGGAGAAAGATTTGATTCGTATCTAATGCCTCTTTCTCTAACCAACTCCTAATAGAATTGATAAACTTTTTGGCTACATCATAATCGGAATTAAGACTTAAATCTATTGGCAATTCACATTTTCTAAAAGTTACTAAAACATCACCTTTAATGCTTTTTAGCCTGTTAATTTGTCTTGGGGTGAATGTTTTTTGTACTAACCATTGAAAGTCTATCAACTCAAATCCATTTTTTATACACGCATTAGTAATGGCTTTCCATTCTAATCCTGAAAGGGAATGATAAGTGAGTGAAAAATATTTATCTGGTTTTAAAACTCGTCGTATTTCTGAAAAAGCAGCATAAATATCTTCTTCAAAACTTGAATTATTTTTTTGTCGCTGTTTACTGTCTGAAATAACAATTTCGTTTTTGTATGTAGGATTAAATTTCAACCATGAGTTCCATATTACACTTTGTTCAAAGTATGGAACAGCATCTCCATAAGGAGGGTCAGTAAAAATATAGTCAACAGTTTCTGATTCTACACTTAGACATTTAGCATCGTCATTGAGAATCGTGAAATTATTATCGTATTGAGTTGGATTAAAATCGAGTTCGCCATTATTATCAAAGTGATTTAAGTAATCCCTTTTTCCTTTAATTACTTTTGAAAGTCGATTTTCAAAATATCTCAAAACATTATTTTCTAAATATGTTTCTCCTACATAAAAACCTGTCATCCATGCACCTGGTGCCATTGCTCCTCTACTCTTTATTGGAGGAACAAGCTTTGAACAATTTGCCAAATTTGCCGTAAATGCAACCTTTAATAAATCCTTTTCTTTTCCTTTTGAATACTTTTCGATTAGGGCTAATAATCTTGCATGACAGGCAAGAGTTCTTTTTGTAAAAAGGTCTGCTACTGTCATTCCTTCTTTTGCCGAAATACGAGAATTTTTAATTAATTTATTGATAGGATACCAATCAGTAATCTCAAATTTATTTTCATAGTCTAAATACTCCTTAGTTTTATCAGAAGGCAAATCTATTTCAGTTGCTTTTCTATCACCATTTTTTTTGTATTTAGCTTTTATTGGAAAATCATTTTTATCTCTCAATACAGAAATTAGTTGTACAGAATTATCTTCTAAATTCCATTCAAACCATTTATTATTAAAAGATTCAAATTCTGATTTTATTTTCTTCCATTGCTTTTGTAATAACATAAAATTTACTTTTTTTTCTAAAAGTTGTTGATTTAGAAAATTTGCAATGGGATTCAAGTCATTAGATATTATATTTCTATTGAGGATGAACGCCTCGCAACAAAATACTCCATAACCTGAAAATGGGTCAAAGACAGTATCTCCTTCATTTGAATACTCCTCAATCAAGCATTTAAGATTATTTGAGGGTTTTTTTCCCCAATATTTGTGCATTTCATATCTATCCCTTTTTTGCTTCAATTTGTTATTTTTTTTTGATTATGTAATTTTCTCACAAAATACGTCTTTGATTGGTTTTTCTTGATTTTTCTGCTTTCCGAGAACAGGTCGAGGATAAACCCCGTGTTCTGTTTTGTGCGACCGCAAGGAGCGGAATGCAGAGCATGGGGCTCTATCCCCGTTCCTATACAAGCCGACCGTAGGGAAGATTACATAGGAACAACTGTATAAACACAATATACAAAAAATAGCAGTAATATTCATGAAAATGTTTCGATAACCTACCACATTAGAAAATATTGGAAACAGGTAGATATCTATTCACATTTCATACACCTCCCCACTCCTAATAATGTCCAGTGTCTTTTGAAATAAATTGCCCATTCGAACAACTTAAATTAAAAATGTTGTGTTTTTTATAAAAAACTTCATTTATAACTACTGTTTGTAGTTAGCGATTGGAGTATTTATAGTGCTATTCAAAAAAGAATCCTTATTCTTGTGATCTATGTACTTTAGTACTAAACAACTTCAATATTAAGAAGCAAAAAATCTATATGAAAGCAGCACGATTACCAGAACTCAAAAAAGAACTGAATCATCTAACAGAGAAAGAGTTATTAGCCATCTGCCTACGTATTACCAAATACAAAAAGGAGAATAAAGAGCTATTAACTTACTTGCTTTTTGAAGCTGAAAATGAAGAGCGTTATATAGAAAATTTAAAAACAGAGGTTGATCTCTTATTTGGCAGTATGGAAGTCCGTTCTATCAGAGATACCCGAAAAGGTATTCGTCGTATTATTCGTTTTATAGACAAATGGGTTAAGTTTTCGGGTAAAAAACCAACAGCTGTAGAACTTCGTATTCATTTCTGTCAACAGCTAAAAGCAAAAACATTTCCTACTCGCCAAAACTTTTATCTGAGCTATATCTATCGTAGTCAACTCAATAAAATTGATAAGCTCATGCCTAAGCTGCACGAAGATCTGCAATTTGATTATCAAGAGTTATTGGATGAGATGGGGGATTATTTTTAAGTACATGGATGAAGATTTAGATTATTAGATGTTAGATTGCTAGAAGTTAGACTTTTAAGTTAATGGATGAAGATTATTAGTAATCAGATTGCTAGAAGTTAGATTCTCAAGTCAATGAGCATAGGGAGTGATCATCACCCATAAAAATTCACAATTAATACAAGTAAAATGACCTACACCATTACTTCTGTCATCAATGCTCCTATAGAGTTGGTACAAGAATTTTTGACCGACATTGAGCATCAACTCATCTGGAGAAAATGGGCTACTTCCATTGAACCCCTAAAAGGAGACAAAGAAGGTATCTCGGCAGCTAGATACACCTATCTAGTCGACAAAAGAAAAACTATCATTAAAGAGGTACTACTGATAAACAACTTGCCCACTTTTCGAAAAGTCAAAACGTATGCTATAGGAGCTTATTCTGTAGAAGAAATTAGCCTCAAAAAAGGAGTTGCAGGAAGCACAGAATTAGTCATCAAAACAGATATGACTCCTGAAAGATTTAGTATAAAAATTCTAATGTGGCTCCTGCCCTCTCTTTTCAAAAAACAAACTCAAATGCTGGTAGATCAACTCAAAGAATATGCGGAATCAAAACACCAAGTCAACAAGTAAGTCCTTAATCAAGACATCAGAAGGGATCGTCTCCCTGCTTTTTATGTAATTTTTCGGTCTCCATTTTGTTTTTTTGGCTAGATTATCAAAATATTAAAGTTCATCATGTATCTTTGTCGGCATAGAATTAGCCTAAACGCTTTTCGTTCGTCTACTGAGATATTTTCTACTTGGTGACAGCTGATTTGGATACAGCCTTTTGCTTGTATTCTATTTAATAATATAAAATTATACTATTATGAGTATCCGTAAAGATTCTGAACACGATTTTTATTGGGCAGATGATCGTGAACCACATTTTTTGCGTCGTCAAGAAATTCTTAAAGCTCATCCAGAAATCAAAGAACTTTTTGGTATCAACCCTAAAATGAAATATTTCACTGTATTGTGGGTTGCTGTACATATGTCCTTAGCTGCATTGAGCTATCAGATGATTGAAATAAGTTGGTTACTGTTCTTAGCGGTCACTTATATAGTTGGCTCTACGATTGTGCATGCTATGTTTTTGGCAGTACATGAGATCACACACGATATGGCATTTGAGAAAAAATCACACAACAATTATTTTTCCTTTTTTGCAAACATCCCGATGATATTCCCTTATGCGATGGCATTCAAATATTATCATGGTGTACATCACTGGTCTCAAGGAACAGATGGAGAGGATACTGATATTCCAACATTAGGGGAAGCAATGCTTTTTAGAGGTTTTATTGGTAAAGTAATCTGGTTTGTTAGTCAAATTTTCTTTTATGCTCTCCGTCCAATGATCGTCAAAAAATTAAAAGTAAATAAATGGGTTATTTATAACTTCATCGCTCAGATTACCTTTATGACTCTATTTTTCGGTGGTCTTACGGTATTTGTTAGTGGTACTGCAGCACTATGTGCTCTATTTTATTTAGGATTATCATTAGTTCTTGCTGGAGGGTTAAATCCTGTTTCTGGGCACTTTATTTCAGAGCATTATGTATTTGAAGAAGGACAAGAAACCTATTCTTATTATGGTCCTCTTAATCTAGTTACTTTCAATGTAGGTTATCACAATGAACACCATGATTTCCCACGTATACCAGGTAGTAGACTCCCTCAAGTACGTAAAATAGCTCCAGAATTTTATGATAATTTACATTCTTACAATTCATGGGTAGCTGTTAACTGGAGATTTTTGACTGATAGCAAGATTAACCTTTACGCTAGAACAAAACGTAAAAATGAAGCAACAGCTAATGCTGAGAAAAAAGCAGCTGTTGCTTAAGTAGCGTTTATTATACTCTTTTAAATGATTTATGAGAGACCTAAAAATGCCTTCTTGCTCTAACAACCTGCAAGAAGGCATTTTTTATTTTAACGTGAACTAAGGATTATAAAACAACATAAGTCATTGATTTATAGATAATCTCAGACGTTACTTTTGCTTGAAAGTGGAGATAACTTTAGGAGCAAAGCACTTTTGAAGTGCTTTGCTCCTCACTTTATCGTTTTGCTATTGATAATCAAGGCGTTTAATCCTTAGTTCACGTTATTTTAGAATATCTCTTGTAATTCTATTCTCTGAGATCAAAACGCTCAGCAGAGTATTTACTATAGGTTATTACGCAATAACCTATAAACTACATCTTCTTTTTTCTAATGAACTTACCATAATTCAACTGATATTCTATTCCATCAATAACAATAGAATTACCTTCTTGCACTTGTGCTAAATCAAAGACATCTTCTTTTATAGTATGAATCGAGCCACCTGTTTCTCTTGCCAGATCAAGGTATTCTTCACTAATCCCTGTATCTCCAAAATCATACATACTATCCTCTACTCCACAAACGACTACTCTTACAGGTATTTTCAGTTCAGACAATAACTCTATATCACGCATGGTACTGTAATTATCAGCGATCAGAATTACTTCATCATTTTTCTCTCGTTTGCTAGTAGCAGCCAATAGAGCTTCTATATCATTTTCGGGACCATCTCCGCCCCCATATCGCATCCCTCTACGCATACTCCCTAGAATACTCCCAAAATCTTTCCTATTACCCTCTGTATAATAAAACCCTTTTGTTTCGCCGACTATCTTATCCGCATCTGCTAAATCATTTCCATCATTAAAAAATAAATACTTAGTTCCTTGCCCCTCTGATTCCACAAAATTGAGTGCATGCCATAACATTACCTCTTCCATATAGGGAGACATTGACCCTGTTATATCAGTGACAATAATCTTGTTTACAAATTTCTTGCGGAGACGATAAAGCGGAGCTAATACTGCTTTTCTCTTTTTTTCAAAGCATAGCGGATCTTCTTCTAGTAGTTTTTTGTACAAAGTAGCTTTTTGACCTAATACTTTTTCGATGAATCTCGTGCTGCCGCAACTCAAAGATACATACCGTTCTAGTTCTACCGTAAATTCCGTCCCATATTCCTTCCCTAACACTTTACGCAAAGAGTCTTCTTTTGCCATTACTTTTTCGATAGAATCAGTATATATTTTCATTCGTGCGGCATGAACCCTAGCCAAAGAATCAGCTACTCGTTCTCGTCGTTTTTTCTCCACAGTACCAATCCACGAAAAATTAGCTTTCATCACCTTATATTCCTTATTGACATCGGTAGGACTTAGCACAGTTGCTGATGGATGATAATCCACTCCTACCACAAATTGTTTATCAAAAGGAAGCTCAAATATCGCTTTACCTTCTTTATTGGTAGTATCTGTGTAGACTTTTCCCGTATTGGAAGTGACACGAACGGCTTCTCCTTTCAGTGGCTTTCCTCTCAAATTCGTATACAAAAAAGTGAAATACACGAAACGCCTCGTATACCCTTGCATGCTATAAGTCACATAAGGAAAGTCATTGGTGACTACTTTTCTGAATGCAGTATGTTCATTAGCCGCTCCCGTAATAAAAGAATAGGTATCTCCTATACGAACTTTAGCCTTTGCTTGTCCCCTTTTATCTGTTTTTACAATAGTTTCATACCCTTTTTCTCCCCTTACTAATACCTTGGAGTTGGCATAAGCACTGCCATCTGGATTCATTAATTTTATTTTAATAAAACTAATCGTGTCTTCAGGTGAAAAAGTAGGCGTATGTCCTTGTGCACAAATAAGAGAGCTACTTCCTACAAATAACAGTAGAGATAGAATATAAAATCGCATGATGGAAGTGGTTTAGTATTTTAATAGATATATATCCCTAACGTCATTTCTAAGCTTAGTTACATATTTGATATTCGTTTTACAGGAATAAATAGTATTTTAGAGCTGAAGTTGTTTAAAAAGTCCGTTTGTGACGAAATGAGTAAGATTTTTTTGTTAATTAAGGCAAAAATTTGGCTAATAGCCTTAGCTATTTGGCTAATTTTTAACGAAAAATAACAGAAAAAGATATTTCATTTGGACATGAAGAGACTTTTTAAACAACTTCACTATTAAGTAACGAAGTTGTAAAAAAAACTATACTAAAATGAAAGAGCAGATATTAGAACGCTTTTTGAGTTATGTCAAAGTAGACACTGAATCTGAGTTTGGAGTGGACAAAATACCTAGTACGGATAAGCAATTTGTTTTGGCGAAACAAATTGTCGAAGAACTTACCAAATTAGGTATGAGTGATATTACATTAGATGAGCATTGTTATATCATGGCAACACTTCCTGCCAACACAACTAAAAAAATACCTACTATTGGTTTTGTTGCTCATATCGACACTTCACCTGACTTTACAGCAGCAGGCTGTAGTCCTATTGTGTGGAGAGATTATGATGGTGGCGACTTGGTACTTAACAAAGATCAAAATATCGTTTTGCAAGTGGATGAATTCCCTGAAATTTTACAATACAAAGGACAAACGATTATTACAACAGATGGTACTACTCTGTTAGGGGCTGATGACAAAGCTGGAGTAACTGAGATTGTCTCTGCTATGCAATATCTACTCGAACACCCAGAAATTGAGCATGGCAAAATCCGTATCTGTTTCACTCCAGACGAAGAAGTAGGACGTGGAGCTGATTTATTTGATGTAGAAAAATTTGGTGCAGAATGGGCTTACACACTAGATGGCTCTCTTCCTGGTGAAATTGAATACGAAAACTTCAATGCAGCTTACAGTGAAATAGACATCCAAGGTAAAATTGTACACCCTGGAATGGCAAAAGGAAAAATGGTTAATGCCATGTATATTGGTGCTGAAATCATACAAAAAATTCAATCGGACGAAGTCCCTGAAAAAACAGATGGTTACGAAGGTTTCTATCACTTACTCTCTGTCAATGGAGACGTAGATCAGACTGCTTTGCGTTATATTATTCGTGATCATGATATGGACAAGTTCGAAGCTAAGAAAGACCATATTGCTGCTATTGTCAATGAACTAAATCAAACATACGACAACCGTATTACGCTCAAAACAACAGACCAATACTACAATATGGCAGAGAAAGTAAAGCCTGTCATGCATATTGTAGAAATAGCTAGAGATGCTATTCGTCAAGTTGGACTAACACCCATTACCAAACCTATCAGAGGAGGAACTGATGGTAGTCGCCTATCTTATATGGGACTCCCCTGTCCTAATATATTTGCAGGCGGAATGAATTTCCATAGTCGTTACGAATATGTTGCATTAGAATCTATCGAATTAGCCACCCAAACGATTGTTGAAATTGTGAAAATTGTTACTCAAAAAGAATGGGCATAATATAATAGAGATTAGAGCATGTTTAAGAATTAACTTCAAGCTGCAAATGCTTGATTTAGAATTTAATTTTTAAACATGCGCTTATTACGAATAGACAACAGAAAGCAGGAAAATGTTTTTGATAAAAAAATCTCATTTTTTCGTTCCTGCCTTCTTTATTAGAATAATTACTTACTTTTATCATGAAGTTGTTCTCTAACTTCCAACAACAACTTCAATTATTACTTTTGAATAGTAGACATTATTACGTAGCTCACTAATATGAAAAAACTTAGATTAGAATCAGAAATCAAGATTGCTGACCACATCAATGAACTAGATCCTTCAGACCATCAACTGCTGTCTAGAGCCAAAGAAGCTGCTAAAGATGCTTATGCTCCTTACTCCAACTTCAAAGTAGGAGCAGCAGTACTGCTCAAAGACGGTAAAGTGGTGATTGGCAACAACCAAGAGAATGCAGCCTACCCTGTTACGATTTGTGGGGAACGCAATGCTATCTTCTCTGCCTCAGCACAATATCCAAATACACCAATTGT
This sequence comes from uncultured Aureispira sp., assembly GCA_964404215.1. Classification (GTDB taxonomy): domain Bacteria; phylum Bacteroidota; class Bacteroidia; order Chitinophagales; family Saprospiraceae; genus Aureispira. The sequence goes on from CAYOJF010000069.1 coordinate 9,785, forward strand.
TGCTGTTGCTATTACTATTATTAGCAAAGATCAAAACATTAATCGCCCCGTTCCCCCTTGTGGCTCTTGCAGACAAGTAATTTATGAAACAGAAATGAGACACAAACAAGATATTAGAATTATCCTGCAAGGAGATACTGGTGAAATTTACTTGATTAATTCTATCAAAGATATTCTGCCTTTATTGTTTGATGCTTCCTACTTGTAATCAATGCCTATCATTGCCACGCATACCATTCCGCCTAGTTTTGCTCAAAAACAACGGCTCAGTGACTATCTAATGGATGTTTTCCCTCAACTCCCTTCACGAAAAAGTATCAAAAAAGCTTTTCAGAAACAAAAAATACGAGTTGATAATGATATTGCTAAATCAGGACAATGGGCAAAAGCAGGAAATTGCATTGAGCTATTATCATTAGACACACTTCCTCATAAAATATTTAAACTCCCACTGTCTATCCTTTATGAAGACGCTCACTTAGCAGTAATACACAAACCAGCAGGGTATTCTACTAGTGGCAACTTATTCCAATCCATTGAAAATGCTCTGCCTTTCAATTTATCTCCCTCCGATCAACCTGATGCTTTGACTCGCCCAAGGGTCGTTCACCGCCTAGATGCCTTAACAGCTGGCATCTTAATTGCCGCTAAAACAAAGAAAGCTCGAATAGAATTCGGGAAAAAATTTGAACAAAAAACCATACAAAAAACCTATTTGGCGATTGCGATGGGGTCTATGCCCCAACAAAAAGGAAGTATTACCGCTCCTATTGAAAACAAAATAGCCCAAACCAACTATGAGGTATTACAAACTGTTCCTTCTCTCAAAAGTGGATTTCTTAATTTAGTTCAACTCCAACCTACTACTGGGCGGACACATCAAATCAGGATTCATTTAGCTGGTTTAGGTTGTCCAATTTTGGGCGATAAACTTTATGGTACAGAAGGCAATATTCTACAAAAGAAAGGGTTATTTCTATTAGCGAAGGCGATTCAATTTGAACATCCTGTCCACTCGAAAACTATCTTTATCGAAACTCAAACACCTGCCAAATTTGAGTCCACTATGGTCAGAGAAAAAACACGTTGGGAAAAATACAATCCCACCTAAAATCATATTATCTATGCGTCTAATCAGTTTCTATATCATCTGCTTTATCTTAGGTCTATCCTGCAATGTTACTGGGCAAAAATCTAACACAAGTGGTTTTACGAATGCTCGTAATGCTTCCAAAAAAACACAAGAAAACTACCGAAAAGCTTACGCCCTATTCCGACAGAAAGAGTTCAAAAAGTCAGAAAAAGAGTTTTTGAAGCTAATAAAAAAAGATCCTACCTTCGTCAATAGTTACCTTATAATGAGTGAACTCAAAAAGGCGGAAAAAGATACGAGTTCAGCCGTTGATTATCTCAATAAAGCGAACGAAATCGCCCCTGATTATGATCCTCGCACTTATCTTGCTTTGGCTCGAATAGCCATGAATAGATCCAACTATGCAGAAGCAGTTAAGCAAGCAGACCAATTCCTGAACTACACAAAAGTGAATCAAAAACTTCGCAAAAAAGCAGAGAAACTACGTTTGGATGCTATTTTCCGTCCCAAAGCACTTCAGAACCCTGTCCCTTTTGAGCCTAAAAACCTAGGGGATAAAATTAATTCCGCTAATAGAGACTATTTTCCATCGCTGACACTAAACAACGATTTAGTTTACACGGTACAGATTGGCGAAGGACAACAAGGTCAAGAAGATTTGTATATCAGCCATTTCAAAAATGATGCTTGGCAAAAAAGTAATCCTATTGCCAATGTCAATACCAATGACAATGAAGGAGCTCAAAGTATTTCGGCAGATGGCCGTTTGTTAGTTTTCACAGTTTGTAATCGTCCTGGAGATATGGGGAGTTGTGATCTGTACTACTCGCGTAAAATGAATGGAAAGTGGACTAAACCAAAAAATATCGGTAGCCCTATCAATTCGCCCAACTGGGAATCTCAACCAAGTATTGCTCCTAATGCAGATGCTATTTATTTTGTACGCGGAGGCCCTAGAGGTACTGGTGACAAAGACCTTTATATCACTCGCCTACAAGATAATGGTACTTGGGCTACGCCCGAAAAAATAGAAGAGCTCAACACCCCCTATCATGAAAGCTCTCCCTCTATTCACCCTGATGGAAAGACCTTATATTTCAGTTCTAAAGGACATGAAGGAATGGGAGGCTATGATCTATTTATCAGTAGACTACAAGAAAATGGAAAGTGGGGAAAACCTCAAAATTTAGGCTATCCAATCAATACAGCAGCAGCAGAAGAAGCATTGGCTGTCAGTTGGCAAGGAGATGTCGCTTATCTTGCCTCTAATCGTGCAGGAGGCTTTGGTTCTTTAGATATTTATAGTTTCGAGCTGCCCCCCAATGCTAAACCTGCTCCCATTACTTACATAAAAGGGATTACAAAAGATGCTGAAACCAATCAACCACTCTCTGCCTATGTAGAAATCATTGATCTCAAAACCCAAAAACGTTTTACTAAATTAACGACTAAACGTGACGGAGAGTTTACGATCTGTTTGCCAACAGGAGAATACGCACTCAATGCTCGAAGACCTCAGTATGCTTTCTTTTCTGCTAACTATGACCTCAATGAAGCCGCTGCACTAACAGAAGCCTATCAATTAATCGCTCCATTGCAACCCATAAAAGAAAAACAAGATAATCAACCTATTGTCTTAGAAAACGTTTTCTTTGAGACAGCATCTGCGGTATTGCGAGATAATTCTAAAGCAGAACTAGATAAATTAAAAGCATTTCTAGAAGAAAATGCTACCATCAAAATACAACTCAATGGACATACTGATAATGTAGGAGAAGAAGAAGACAACCTCCTACTATCGGACCAAAGAGCCAATGCTGTTCGTAACTATTTAATCAAAAATGGCATTGACTCTAGCAGAATGACCGCAAAGGGATTTGGAGAAAGTAAACCCATTCAGTCCAATGAAACTACTACTGGTAGATCTAAAAATAGAAGAACAGAATTTCAAATAATGCCCTAATTTCAGACTTAGACATACACTCATGCACACATTCCTATTATTACCACGTATTTTTCTAGAATCTATTCGTCAAGCGACTCATCAACTTTGGGGCAATAAGCTTCGTACAACTTTATCTCTTCTAGGAATTACAATTGGTATTTGGTGTGTAATCATGGTTTTTTCGGCTGTAGATTCTTTAGAAGCCAATATCAAGGGAAGTTTCGAACAGCTTGGAGACGATGTAGTCTATATCAGTACCATGCCTTGGGGAGAGGACCCTAGAGAAAATTTTTGGAAATACAAACGACGTCCAGAAGCAAACTACGAAGATTTCAAAGCGATTCGACAAAAAGCCAATACGGCCGAAATGGCTACCTTCACTATATTCATAGGCCCCGGAACAGCTGAGTTTACCGAAACGAATGCTTCTAATGTCTTTTTTATTGGTGTCACGGAGGATTACAAAGATATGTTTGGTTTGGAGTTCTACAAAGGACGTTACTTCACTCCTTCTGAATTCTTTAGAGGTTCGGGACAGATTGTTATTGGTTATGAAGTTGCTCAGACTCTCTTCCCTAACAATGAAGAGCCTATTGGCAAGTTTCTAAAAGTAAAAGGACAACGCTTGCAAATTATTGGCGTACTCGCCAAAGAAGGTAAAGACCTTATCAACCCATTGAATTTTGATGAAGCGGGCTTAATCACCTATAATACGGCTCGTAAATATGTCAATCTCAAAAAAGCGGGTCTCAACCGTGGGCGTACTTCTATGGCGGTAAAAGCCAAGGATGGTGTTCGACTAGAAACCCTAAAAGCTGAATTGACCGGTCTGCTGCGTACACAACGCCGTTTGAAACCTGTCGAAGAAAATAATTTCGAACTCAATACACTTTCTATTGTGTCTCAACTGTTTGAAAACATCTTTGGAGTCATTCGTTTTGCTGGATTTTTTATTGGAATTTTTGCTATTATAGTAGGTGGCTTTTCTGTTGCTAATATCATGTTTGTTTCGGTCAAAGAAAGAACTCGACTGATTGGCATCAAAAAAGCATTAGGAGCCAAACAATATGTTATATTGATGGAATTTTTAGTAGAATCTATCATTCTTTGCCTGATTGGCGGTGTGGTTGGGTTAGTCTTAGTTGTCCTTGCAGCCAAAGCAGCTACGAGTATTGCCGAATACGAGATTTATTTATCTGCTTACAATGCTTTCCTTGGTCTTTCTATTGCTACTGCTTCGGGTGTAATTGCGGGTATTATTCCTGCTTATCGTGCTTCCAAAATGGTTCCTGTAGAGGCTATTCGTGCGTAGTTTTTTGTTGAGTTGTTGAAGATCAATTTTGGGTGGAAATTTTGTTGATTATCAATTTCAACCGTTTATTTTTGTTGAGTTGTTGAAAACTCTAATAAACTACTTGATACTTATAAGAGCATGTTTAAGAATTAAGCTCTTCAAAATCAACGATTTGGGCGAAAATGAATTGATTTGAGGATTAAATAAGCCTCTTTTTGAGTTTGATAGCAGCCTGTCCCCAATGAAACTTGGGGGCTATCATGACTAAAAAAAGGTGCAATTGAATTCTAAATCAGGCATTTGCAGCTTGAAGTTAATTTTTAAACAGGCTCTAACCTGCTACTTACTACAAAAATACACTCACAATTGAAAATCACCAGCACAATTAGAAAAATATGAATCTAAGTTATTGGGAACAATCCATTTTTACAGAGAACATTGATGTCATTATTATAGGCAGTGGTATCGTAGGTCTAAATGCAGCTATTACCCTTAAAGAAAAAGCTCCTAAATTAAAGGTAGTAATCGTAGAACGGGGGACTTTCCCAGCAGGAGCTAGCACCAAAAATGCGGGATTTGCTTGTTTCGGTTCTGTATCTGAGTTACTGGACGATCTAGAGGAACAATCCGAAGAACAGGTTTGGAATACTCTATTAAAACGTTGGGAAGGTCTCCAACGCCTACAACAAAGAGTAGGAGCAAACAACATGGATTTTTATCAATATGGAAACTATGAACTTTTTAGACAAGAGGATACAGAGCTATTAGAAAAATGCCATTCTGCTCTTCCTAAACTCAATAAAATACTAAAACAATTGATTGGTGTTTCTGATACCTTTCAAATCCTAGATGCTAAAAGTCAAAACTTTGGTATGAATGGTGTCAAAAGTTGGATATGGAATCAAGCCGAAGGGCAAATCAATACGGGAAAAATGATGCAGCAGCTTTTAAAAATAGCTCACCTAAAAGGGATTGAAATCTGGAATGGAATTACGATTGATTCCATAGAAGAACAAACAAATCAGGTACTACTACAAACAAAAAATGGTTGGCAGATCAAAGCCAAAAAATTATTAGTAGCCACCAATGGGTTTGCCCAACACTTACTGCCTCATATAAAGGTAAAACCTGCTAGAAATCAAGTCCTCATCACCAAACCAATTTCTAACTTAAACGTTAAAGGTTGTTTTCATTACCAACAAGGATACGTTTATTTTCGTAATATTAATGATAGGATTTTGCTAGGAGGAGCTAGACACCTTGATAAAAAAGGTGAAACTACCAGTGAATTTGGATTCTCAGAAACCATTCAAGATTACTTAACCAATTTTCTAAAAACAACTATTATCCCCGATCAAGATGTAAGCATTGATTATTGGTGGAGTGGTATTATGGGAGTTGGTTCACAAAAAACACCTCTAATAAAAGCCATCAATGATAAAGTAGTCGTAGCTGTACGCATGGGAGGTATGGGGGTTGCAATTGGAACTTTGGTCGGAGAAGAAGGAGCAGCATTGTTGTTGGAAAAATTTTAATGACAACCTTAAAAACATTAACTAAACACCCACTACTAGCAATCATTCAACATTGCCTCTATAAATCAACAAAAAAGCAGCTATAATTTGAAATTTTGGATAAGCATATTATTACTCCTATGGGGAATTCAGCAAGCGATTGGGCAAAAAAAAAGTCCTAAAACTTCTAATGATTTGCAGTTGGTACTGAAAGTATTGGATCAAAAAAAAGATTTTTATAAGCAAGAACAACTGAAAGACACTTACACTTTGGTTGATAGCGTTGCCCTAGACAAGCAATTACACTCCATATTGCGGCAGCTACACAATAGAGCTTATTTAGGGGCTACTATTGATACTTTTTTTGTAGACGGAAAACAAACCACTGCTTTTCTATTGGCAGGAGAACGATACGAATGGGCAAGTCTCAAAAATGGCAATGTCAATCCTGATTTTTTAGCTGCTACGGGATTTAAGGAACGACTCTACGAAGGACAAGATTTTTATTACAAAGAAGTCGTTCAACTCCAAGAAAAATTACTCACTTACCTTGAAAACCATGGTTATCCTTTCGCACAGGTTTATTTAGATAGTATTACCTTTAGAGACAATCAAATTAGTGCTCGAATCAATTACAATAGAGGTCCTATTATCACTTTTGACAAACTTAAGATAGTAGGTAAAGTCATCAAAACTAAAAAAGGAAAGAAGAAGACTAAAAAAGTCCGCATCACTAAAGGATTCATGTCCAACTACTTAGGTATCAAAGAGGGAAAACTCTACAATGAAAAAGCCATTCAGAAACTACAACAACGGCTCAAAAATCTACGTTACCTCAGTAGCTACCAAACACCTACTGTAACCTTTGTAGATAAAAAAGCACAAGTCAATCTTTTTCTTCAAGATCGCCCCTCTAGTAAAGTTGATGTACTCTTTGGGCTATTGCCCAGTCAAGATCCAGTTACACAACAACAGCGATTTGATTTCACAGGAAATATTCATATTGATTTAGTTAACCCCCTAGGGACAGGCAAACGACTTTTCTTTCAATGGCAGCAAATCAAGGCGGGGACTTCTGATTTGGTTCTTCGATTAGAGTGGCCTTACCTACTACAGACACCGCTTGGGATTGATGTCGCTTTCAAATTATATAAACGGGATTCCACTTTCCTAGATGTCATAGGTGATCTAGGAGTACAATATCTATTTAGTGGCAATAGCTATATCAAAGCTTATTATCAACCTACCGCTACCAATTTGATCAATATTAACACAGAAGCGGTCAAAAACAACCGTCAACTACCTAGTGCTTTAGACTTAAATATCAATACCTTTGGGTTAGAATATTATTTTGATAATTTAGACTATAGATACAATCCAAGCAAGGGTTTTGAGAGTCGCCTCAAAGCAGAGTTTAGTCTAAAAAATATTCGTAGGAATAATGCCATATTAGAAATCCGAGATGACAATGATCCTTCCTTTGATTATGGTAGTTTGTACGATTCGTTAGATCTCAATACCTTTCGCTATCGGTTCGAAATCCAACACAGTCATTTTTTCAAACTCTGGAAAGTTAGTACACTTATGGCTCGTGTTGATGCAGGGTTGATTCTATCGAAGAGTCCTACTTATACTAGTGAATTGTTTCGTATTGGGGGCAACCGTAGACTAAGAGGATTTGATGAAGAATCTATATTGGCTAGTTGGTACAATATTCTGACCGTGGAGTGGCGTTTTTTGTTTGGAACCAATTCTTATGCTTATGTTTTTGGAGATTTTGCTTATACACAAAACAAGGGAATGGATAATATTGAACAAGATTTCCCCTATGGATTTGGAGTAGGAATAGCATTAGAAACCAAAGTAGGTATTTTTGGATTAAGTTATGCTCTAGGTAGCCAAAGAGGCAATCCAATTTTATTTCAAAATAGTAAGGTACACTTTGGCTATGTATACGCTTTTTGATATATTGGAGATGACAGTTAAGTAGCAGGGCAGAATAAATGATAAGTAAAATCACAGAGATTTTTGCTATATAATGAGGCAAAAAACACAGGGATAGCCCTAGCTATCACGAGGCTTTTTAACGAAATTAGATACAAAAATATCGCTTGATTTTTTTATGCATTAATTTTGACTTGATACTTATTTACTTTAAACAACTTCTTTTTATACGACACTAAAAATATAATTCAACTAGATGAAAAAAGAACTTTTGTACTCTGATAGAGCTCCTGCTGCTGTAGGCAGCTATCCTCACGCTCGCAAAGTTGGCAATTTATTATTTCTATCAGGAGTAGGTCCTCGCAAACTCAATTCGAAAACGATTCCAGGCGTAGAACTAGATGAAGAGGGTAATATTACATCTTATGATATTGAAACACAGTGTCGTGCAGTATTTGACAATGTTCGCTATATCGTAGAAGATTGTGGTTCGAGCTGGGACAATATTGTAGATGTCACCGTATTCTTGACTAATATGAAAGATGATTTCAAGATCTACAATAAATTATACGCAGAGTACTTTGCAGACAATCAACCTTGTCGGACTACTTGCGAAATCAACTGTTTGCCGACGCCCATTGCTATTGAGCTGAAAGTGATGGCAACTATTGACGAATAGAAACATAATATATCCAGCCCAAGTACAGGTTAAAAATTGCCTTAAATCAGGTATTTACATCCATAAAAAGTCCTAACAAGACTTTTTAATCAACCTTATATCATGAAAAACAGGGTACACGCTTTTGATGAAGACCAACTCGCTGCTAAAGATGCAGTAGAAATTGCTTCCTTGATTGCCAATAAAGAAATTGAATCAAAAGAAGTAGTACAAGCTACCATCAATAGAGCCAATAAAGTTAATCCTCAAATAAATGCTATTGTCACTGATAGATTTGAAAAAGCACTAACGGAATGTAATCAAATTACAGAAGGCTTTTTTAAAGGCATTCCTATCTTCTTTAAAGATATGGTATCCATAGAAGGGCTTCCAGCTTATTATGGTACAGAAGCTAGAGCTAATGCAAAACCATCTAAAGCTAATGATCCCTGTGTCAAACAAATTTTAGCACAAGGATTTGTCAACTTAGGAACGAGTACAATGCCAGAATTTGGTTTCACTTGTTCTACCGAATTCCCTGATAAAAATGACACCTACAATCCATGGAATACCCAGTATTCGGTAGGCGGTTCTTCTGGTGGGGCAGCTGCCCTAGTAGCAGCAGGAGTTGTTCCGATTGCACATGCTGCCGATGGGGGTGGCTCTATTCGTATTCCTGCCGCTTGTGCTGGACTAATAGGACTCAAACCGAGTCGTGATCGCTTGCTTTATTCCGAATTGCTCAAAAGCCAAGTGGTCAAAATTTCAACTGATGGCGTTGTTTCTAGATCTGTTCGTGATACGGCTCATTTTTATGCGGAAGCTGAAAAATATTATCTTGACAAAAAACTACCTCCCATTGGTCTAGTAGACCAGCCCAATCAAAAAAAACTACGAATAGGGGTAATTAGTGCAGGGCTAAAGGGACAACAAATAGATGCCATCACTCGTCAGGAACTAGATAAGACAATCAAGCTATTAGAAAATTTGGGACATGAATTAGTGCCGATAAAACTCCCCTTTGATGATAGTTATATGGATGATTTTATCAATCTCTGGGCAATGTCAGGCTTCGTAACCTCCAAGTTTGGCAAACTCGCTTTTGGTAGAGACTATCAACCCGAAAAACTTACGAAACTCACCAAAGGGTTGGCAAAACATTACAAAGGAAATATGTTCAAAACTCCTTTTTTTGTACGTCGTCTCAAAAAAACAGCTCATACCTATGAAGCAATGATGGAAGAGGCAAAATTTGATCTACTGCTTTCTCCTACCCTTTCGCATCGTACTCCTCTTATTGGACATCTTGGTTTACACCAAGAGTTTGATGTCTTGTTTCCAAAAGTATCTGAATGGGCTTGTTTTACTCCTTTTGCTAATGCTACAGGAGCTCCTTCCATCAGTTTACCAATGGGTTATGACCAAGAAAATAATACTCCTATTGGAATGTTGTTTTGGGGTACTTCGGGGCGTGATAGATTGTTATTGGAACTAGCACTTCAGATAGAAGAAGCTTATCCTTGGCGGAAAATAAATGATTAGAGCATATTTAAACAACTTCTAAACCTTAAATAATGAAAGCATTTAATGTAGTTAACTTAATGAAATGGGTAGAGGATAATAAAGAAAGTCTACAGCCACCTGTTTGTAATAAAGAAGTTTTTCCTGATTCCGAATATATCGTAATGGTAATTGGGGGACCTAATGCCCGTAAAGATTATCACTACAATGAGACACCTGAATTTTTCTACCAAGTAAAAGGAAACATGGTACTCAAAATAATGGATGAAGGCGAGCCTAAAGAAATTCCAATCAATGAAGGGGAAATATTTGTTCTACCTGCCAAAGTTCCTCACTCTCCTCAACGTCCTGCGGGTAGTGTTGGAGTTGTCATTGAACACAGAAGAGATCCAGAACGTCATACAGATGGATTTCAGTGGTATTGTGAATCCTGTAACAATCAACTCCATGAAGATTATTTTCGTCTAACAGACATAGAAAAACAACTACCAGCTACTTTCAAGAAATTTAATGAAAATAAAACACTACATCAATGTAAAAACTGTGGTGAAACACTAAATGTCTAATGAGAATTATTTTTTGTGACAATGGCTTTAACTCAAAAGAGGTCGACTACTTGTATATGGAAGAGTTTGCCGCAGCCAAAAAATTACACTTCAAAACAACTTTAATCAGTTTTGAAGCACTCCAAAAGGGTAATATCTCGTTGGCTCTAAAAAAAATCGAGAAGGCAACACAAAATGAATTAGCCCTATATAGGGGCTGGATGCTCCGTCCTGAGCAATATCAAATTTTCTATGAAGCATTGCTCGATAGAAATATTACCTTAATCAATTCTCCTGCTGCCTACAAGCATTGCCATTATTTACCAGAAAGCTATGACTTGATAAAAAATGTCACACCAAAAACATCTTTTAAGCCACTTTCAGGAATCTTTGACATTAATGATTTCGACGATCAACTCTCTATTTTTGAAGGGTCTCCTATCATTGTCAAAGACTATGTCAAATCACAGAAACATTACTGGGATACAGCTTGCTATGTACCCAACACTCGTGATAAAAATCATGCTTCAAAGATTATAGAACGATTTCTAGAACTACAGGCAGATGATTTGAATGAAGGACTTGTTTTTAGAGCATTTGTAGAGCTAGAGCAATTGACTCATCACTCGAAAAGTGGCATGCCGCTTACTAAAGAATTTAGAATCTTTATTCTGAAAGGAAACGTAATGGCAACTTTTCAATATTGGGACGAAGGAGACTATTCTAACGTCCAGCCAATGCTTGACCGTTTCAAAGACATTATCCCCACTATCCAAAGTGATTTTTTTACAATGGATATTGCCAAAACAACTACAGGAGAATGGATAATTGTAGAGCTAGGTGATGGACAAGTAGCAGGGCTAGCAGATAATGCTGATAAACTTGCATTTCATGAACGACTAAAACAATCTATAGAATGAAAAAAATAATAGAAACCAATCAAGCACCTGCCCCGGTAGGTCCTTACAATCAAGCTGTAGTAGCCAATGGTATTTTGTACTGTTCTGGACAAATAGCCATTAATCCTGCTACTGGGGAACTCGTACAAGACAATATTACCGCAGAAACGACACAAGTAATGAAAAATTTAGGAGCTGTACTCTTAGAAGCAGGAAGTTCTTTCGAAAAAGTAATTAAATGTAGTATTTTCATGAAAGATATGAATGACTATGCCGCTATTAATGCTGTTTATGCTCAATACTTTGACGAAGCTACCGCTCCAGCTCGTGAAGCAGTGGAAGTAGCTAATTTACCTAAATTTGTACAGGTTGAAATTTCTTGTATTGCATTAGTTTAATGCTGCTACTCCCTCTATTTTTTAATTAATCCCCACCCTACAAAATCCCTCTCTATGAGATTTTCTATCTGTTTATTCATTGGCTTTTTGCCAATATTGACCTTTGGGCAACAGCTCCATAGTCCATCAGAAATCATGGACATCATGGAAAAATCTACTCTTTTATATGAATTGCATTTACTTGAGACCGAAGTCCCTCCAGTGGATTATTCGTTAAATCTGAATACAATCAACTGCTATAGAGAAAAAACAGAAGAGGGCTTTTCCACTATTAGTATAAAACTAACCCCTGACGCTTCCAAAATCAAAGCAGAAGCAGAAAAGGCATTTAGAGAAAAACGCTATCGTGAAGCTCGTGAAGGCTACCAGAAAGTATTGGATTTGTTTCCTAATTACTCTAAAATGCGTACTTATATTGGGCAAACTCATGCCTTGGAAGGAAATGGATCTAAAGCGATGGCTGCCTATAAAAAAGCCATTGAAGAAAACCCCATTGACTATCTTGCTCATTGGTTCTTAGCTCGCTCCTATGCCACACAAGAAAAAGAAGATAAAGCACTAGAACATTATCTCAATGCTCATATTCTTAATCGAAACCATAGCAGTATTCTTCGTGAAATTAATGACATACTAGTTACGAAGAATCTAAAGTTAGAGGACTGGCAATTTACACCTCAAATGGAGATTGTCTCTGAAAAAAAAGGAGAGGTTGCCATTACTTTTGCTAATGAATGGTTGGGCTATGCTATTACTAAAGCTGTTTGGGCTTATGAACCTGACTATCGAAAAAACATGAATGAGCCAGAAGTTTTTTCGATGGCAGAAGAGAAAGAAGCTTTAATTTCGCTCTATCAAGGTAATCTACAAAATAAAGGGTATGAAAAATTGCCCCCTCTCCTAGCATTACACAACTCTATTGAAAACAAATCAATAGACCCTTATATTCTATATGAAATTTTCCTTCCCCAAGAACCATTTATTGCCTATCAACTACCTGATGACGCTATGAAAATGATCCGAGATTATATCCTAAAAAGTCGTTGTATACAACTAGGAAAGAAAAAAAAGAAAAAGGGTAAAAAGAAAAAGAAATAAACTAATATCCATAAGACCTATCAGTCCAAAAATACTATCTTGTGGGTCTCATTTGTTTGATTACTTATTATAACTAAGTTGTTTAAAATCTAATTATGATTATAGAAGAAATATTTGCGAGAGAAGTCCTAGACTCAAGAGGAAACCCTACTGTAGAAGTAGAAGTATTTACTACTGATGGTATTGTAGGAACAGCGATTGTACCTTCTGGTGCTTCTACAGGTAAATACGAAGCCGTAGAACTTCGTGACGGAGACAAAGACCGCTATATGGGTAAGGGTGTCATCAAAGCCTGCCTTAATATCATGGATATTATCGCTCCAGAAATCATTGGTTTAAGCGTTTTTGAGCAGACTATTATTGATGAAATCATGCTAGATTTGGATGGTACTCCCAATAAAAGCAAACTTGGAGCTAATGCCATTTTAGCTGTTTCTTTAGCTATTGCAAAAGCTGGAGCTCAATCAGCAGGTCTCCCTCTCTATCGTTATATTGGTGGTGTAGGAGCTTGTACACTTCCTGTCCCAATGATGAATATTCTAAATGGTGGTTCTCATGCTGATAACTCAATTGATATTCAAGAATTTATGGTTATGCCTATTGGGGCAGATTCTTTTCATGAAGGACTACGCATGGGAACTGAAATCTTCCACAATCTAAAAAAAGTGCTTAAAGAAAATGGCCACTCCACGAATGTAGGAGATGAAGGTGGATTTGCACCTAATTTGGGTTCTAATGAAGAAGCTATTGAGACCATCTTAATTGCAATCGAAAAGGCGGGGTATAAAATAGGTGAAGATGTATTGCTTGCATTAGATGCGGCGGCTTCTGAGTTTTATGATGAAGAAGAAAAAGTCTATCACTTTCATAAATCTGATGGACGCAAACTTACTTCTGAACAAATGGTTGCTTACTGGGCAGAGTGGGTTGAAAAATATCCTATTGTATCGCTAGAAGATGGTCTACATGAAGATGACTGGGCTGGATGGCAATTACTAACAGAAAAACTAGGCGATAAATTACAGATCGTTGGAGATGACTTGTTTGTCACCAACACAGAACGTTTATCAAGAGGTATCAATGAAGATACCGCTAATTCTATCCTAGTCAAAGTAAACCAAATTGGTACACTGACGGAAACGATCCAAGCTGTAAATTTAGCTCATCGCAATGCTTATACCTCTGTAATGAGTCATCGTTCTGGTGAATCAGAAGATACTACTATTGCTGATTTGGCAGTAGCACTCAATACTGGACAAATAAAAACAGGTTCAGCATCTCGCTCTGATAGAATCGCAAAATATAACCAACTCCTTCGTATAGAAGAAGAATTAGGTGATGCCGCATTTTATCCAGGTAAATCTATATTCAAGTTTTTGAAATAGATTGTAGCTAAGAGCATGTTTTAAAATCAACTTCAAGCTACAAATGCTTGATTTTAAAGAACTTAATACTAAAACACGCTCTAACACCTATTATTGAAGTAAAATAAAACCTTTTAAGTCTTTATCAGGCTTAAAAGGTTTTTTAAATTGAATACACTGTAAACTAAATTTTCAAATATTTTTAAGCGAGTCTTTTTATACACTTCATCGTTAGATACTCGCCTTTGTAGCTATGGCTACAAGGCTGTGTTCTGCCTCGAATTGCACTAAAAATTCTCTGTAAAAATATTCACTTACTTAATTTACAGTGTATTGAAAGACTTTCTTTATGAAATACGTTATCTTACTAATCACTATTTTAATTAGTCTTTCAGCCTGTAGTAATGAAGAACAGCCCCCCACCTTACGCCATCAACCTGCGGTTGATTATCAAGTATATGGAAAAGAAATACTCATAGATAGTGCCACTATTCAGGTAGATGGTATACAACTAGCCTTACTCTATTATTGCAAATATAGTTCTCCTGAAGATCCTAACAAAATGCACATTGAAGCAGCACTAAAGACCAGTGGTCAAATCAGTACTATGGCTATCTATAGAAAAAAAGCTACGGATAAAAAACACTTTATTTCTTGGTCTACCAGCCACAATGCCAGTTCTATCACTGGTGGAAAAGATTTTTTTGAAGGAATGGTAATCTATGTTTTTGCTCCAGGAGAAAAAATCGAACAGCGAGACGAAAGCTTACAACAGGCTACACATACCTTTATATTGCCTAAAATTGATTTTCCCATTCCATTGTATCCCGAATGGAGTGCTGTACGAAACTAATGTTAATAAAAACCCACCCACAAATGAATTTAGAGCATGTTTTAAAATTAAGTTCTTCAAAATCAACGATTTGGGCGAAAATGAATTGATTTGGGATTAAATAAGCCTCTTTTTGAGTTTGATAGCAGCCTGTCCCCAATGAAACTTGGGGGCTATCATGACTCAAAAAAGGTGTAATTGAATTCTAAATCAAATATTTGCAGCTTGAAGTTAATTCTTAAACATGCTCTTACTCAGAAATACTTACAACATTGGAGTCAAAATTCATTTCACTTCTCTGGTACTCGCTTTCCTCAATTTTATTGCGAAGAAAAACCTGCTCATCAGCCTAAACTATACATTTGCTTATAATCTTACTCTATTCATTTATATCAGTGCCATCATTTTATTTTTTAGCACTTCGAAGTCATCAAAAAAATTACGGCGATACTTCCTCTTATATCTTATTTCGCCACTGGTGGGTTTAATTCTATTTCTATTTGGAGGACTTCTATTTACAATTCTTATAGCTATCTTCTTTTCACCACTTTTTCCTATGCAAGTAGTCTCAGAATTTCATCCAGTTACTATTTATCATAAACCACAAGGTCTTATGGGGAGCTGCTGTCCCTATCTATTAACAGAAAAAACATATGGGATTTTCGAAAAGGAAATAGGGGAAATTGATTTTTATAATAATTTGGATATTCGTCATATTGTCAAGCATTCTTCTGCTAATAATTATGCTGTAAAAATAACCTATAACCAATACAATTATCAAACGAAGCACAATATCCTAGTAGATACCATTGTGGTTTTTAAGGGTAGAGATTATTAGTATTAGCAGAACTTCCCCTAGAACATTTTTCGTAGTCGTAATGTTTCAAATATATAATCGTGCAAATATTTAAGGAAGTAACCAAGTTTTGAGGTGCTAAACCACTATATACCTTTTCAAACTCATTTTTAAGGTCTTAAAAACTTCTACCTTATTGCCCTTGAGTAATATTATACTAGTTAATATTTCGACTTCTAAAAAATGCTCTACGCCTTTTTTCCAAAGAAAGTCTATAGAGTAAGATTGCTCAATCTCACTATCCATTTGCATAATATACTACTATTTAAAGCCTTTTTCTACTTGACATGGTCTTTAGACTTTTCATTCGTGAAATAGATCCAAAGGTATTTTTCTAACTTAAACTAAAATTATGAAAAAGATAATAACATCTATTGCTTGTCTATTACTATTGAGTACGATCACCCCAGAAGCTAACGCTCAGAAAAACTATAATACTGGTCTTGGCATTCGCTTAGGCTATGCCTATGGTTTATCAGTCAAACATTTTTTATCTGAAAGTGTATCGTTTGAAGGAATTGTTAGTAGTCGGTACTATGGCAGAGGACGTTATTATGGTAGAAGATATGATCGTGGTTATGCTGGTTTTAATTTTACAGCATTATTTCAAAAACATTGGCAAATTGGAAACATCAATGGATTCAACTGGTTTGTTGGAGGTGGTGCTCATATTGGAGCCAATGGTTATGACGATCGCCCCTATGCCATTTTTGGTATTGATGGTAATATTGGTTTAGAATATACGATTCCTAATGTCCCCGTTACTTTTCAATTAGACTACAAACCAAGTATCCATATTTATCAATATTATGAATTGGGCTATGATGAAGTAGCATTATCCATTCGATATGTATTTTAGAACTTGAATTCAATAAATAAATGCAACAGGGAAAAAAAAAGCGGGTCAATTATTTTT
>CAYOJF010000070.1:0-26649 GCA_964404215.1 uncultured Aureispira sp.
ATATATGAAACTAGAATATCTACATGACTTGACCAATGGTGGTCAATATATAAATGTCGTTAGTGAGAATTTAATCCGTTTATTTCATTTTGAATTAGAAGAAATCGTAGAACTCCAAAAACAGATTCAAAACATTGTTATTACACAAGAAAAACCACTATTACTACATACCCTACCTTTTATCACCTCCATTAATTGTGAATTGATACTACAAATAAATGCTGCCAATAATGGTATTCAAAGAATAAATGAACATCAATTTACTTGTAATCTTGATGAAAAAGGCTACTTGCATCTTATTGAGCTCCTGACGCCTTTTAGCAATGAAGAAAATATTGGTGGTTATCAATGGTTAGATCCGTGGGCTGATAGTGGAGATATTGACTTTTTGTTATCTTGGGGAGGTGGTTGGTAAACATTGAGATTTTTTACTACAAAATAGCACATCATGCCCTCTAATCGTATATATCATCTTTATCTTTTTATTGCTCTAATAACCTTGGTTGGTTCTAGCTGTCGTACAGCTCGCTCTCTCTTGGCGGAATACTACAAAACGCCTATAGGCAAATCTAAAATAGCCTTTATCAATTGGGGTAAGACTCAGCAAATTCCACTCAAAAAAACTACAAATGGAATTTCTAAAAAAGTACTTCAAAAAATAGCAGCCGATATAGGTGATGCAAAAGTAGTCATGCTGAGTGAAGGCTTTCACAACTGTGAAGAGATGCTCTCACTTCATTCGGAGTTGATTCAATATCTAGTAGAAGAAAAAGGATACAATACCATTTTGACAGAAAGTGGACTCCCAGAGTCTAAGT
This sequence comes from uncultured Aureispira sp., assembly GCA_964404215.1. GTDB lineage: Bacteria > Bacteroidota > Bacteroidia > Chitinophagales > Saprospiraceae > Aureispira. The sequence continues at coordinate 819 of CAYOJF010000070.1, forward strand.
ATATCAATGATTATATTCAAGGCAAAGATAGTATTCCTCAAATGTGGCAAAAAAGTATTGGTATCATGTATGGAGCTTGGCAACAAGGACGTAAAAATATAGACTGGCTTCGACAATACAACCAAACCGCTACTCAAAAAGTAACCTATCAGGGGATTGATATAGGGGGATTCTACAGAGATTGGGAATTTCCTTTTGAACAGATTTTTGACTACCTCAATCAAGTTGATACTACGAAAGCTCAAGAGCTTCGTAAAGACATGGCTTTCTATTTTGACCACATGAAACCTTATGCCATGTATTACCACATGACGAAACTGAATATAAAACAAAAGAATAAATTGGCTAGTATACTCGAAACACTCAAAAACACCTTCTTAGCCCAAAAAGACACTTATATTCAGAAAAGTAACCAAAAGACCTATCAATGGGTTAACCAATGTGTCCATTCTATGTATATGGCAGAGCATTATTACAGAAATTTTGAATGCATGACTGATAGCAATGATATTGGGAAATGTACTGGGCTTAATGGCAGAGAATTAGCCATGGCACAAAATATAGAATGGGTATTGACTACCCAACCTGATGCAAAAGTAATTGTCATTAACCATGTTGTTCATACCAAAACATCTACCCAGTTTCAGAGTGAACTCTATGGCCACTTCACTCCTATGGGGCAACTCCTCAAACAAAAGCTCCAAGACGATCTCTATATCATAGGAATGCTCTATGGCGAGGGAACTTTCTGGAACAAATGGCATGCTCCCTCGCTACGATTTATTGATACCATTCCGCCTATTGTCTCTCACGGAATAGAACAGGTTTTTCAAGCCATTGACACCAATGATTATTATATCAATCTTCAAAACGCTCCTAATAATACTTATCCTTGGATCCACAGTCAAACAACCATGCGAGAAAATGATTATCATATACAAATAAAACCTTCAGAATGGGATGCTACATTCTATTTGCAAGAAGTTAGGGCAGCAACCTTAGCTGAGTAATTAAGCACACTGTAAATTAAGTAGCCACATAACTTTAGAACCCTACTCCTAACTACTGTATCAAAACCTCTTTTATGAAAAAAATTGCCCTAACCATATTGTGCCTCATCGCAGTCATCTACTTATACATAAATTTTTCCACAACAATATATGTCCATAGGCAAGCTAAATCCATTTGTCTATGGATCAATAAGAAGCAAATCACTGCCAAACCAGCCGTTGGTCCTTCTGCGATGGAACATTTAGTTTGGTTGAAAGATGCCAGTACTGGCAATTATCAATGTACTGTTACTGAGCCCAATATGGAATTTGGCAATCCTTATGTATGTACCATATTGATTAGTGAAAATGGAGAAGAAAAAATACGACTCAATTATAAATTAAGATATAAACCCATCTATTTCCATCATCAAACTAATTTTCAGCATGAACACAAACGCAAATAGAATTCTCTTATTTTCTCAGAAAGCTTTCTAGTGCTTTATGGAAATTCTTTTTGGTGGCTTCAACATCAATGGAAGTATATACTTTGATTTTTCGATCCAAATTATCATGTGGCGTTTGCACCATTTTGGTAGTGACTAAATCAGGATAAGCCAAAGCTTCTAGTATCGCCACATCCCACATGATCCATTTGGTTTTTTCCTTATCTGTATCTTGCCAAAACCGGTCATAAGTCTCCCATCGCTTAATCAAGTAATCTCCAATTCCTCCTTTTCCTTTCAGTAATTTATCCATTGCTGCTTTTTCGAAGACCAACTCTTGGCTCGTAGTAGCAGTCATAACACTGAACTCCAAATTGGGCGTATTCAATAGCAAATTCACTGCGTTAGGATCATTATTGGTATTGAATTCTCGTTTATTCCAAGTATTGGTCTTCTCGTTGTACCAAAATCCTAGATAGTTAACTGATAATTTGGGGATAATTCGAGGCTCTAACAAGACTGCTGAAGCAATATTAGTACAAGGTCCCAATATTGCAATGGAAAGCTTTTCGCCTTCAGGCGTTGCCAAAGCTTCTTTAATAATGAACTGTGCCGCATCCGAAGGTTGTGGCCGCTCTGTACTTACCATTGGAAAATTGGAGCCTTCTGGAATAGGAATATGTGTTTTGCCCATTATCTCTAATATTTCCTGATTGATTCGCTGACTCTCACCTACCGAGTCATTCGGTGTACGTGGATTGGTGTGCCATTGAGCCGAAGTAATCCCTACAATATCCAACTGAGGGGCTAATAATGCTCGTACAATCGCATACAAATCATCTACTTCATTGGCAGTATCTGCATCTATAATTAACCTCAAGGGCTTTTTAGTGGGTGGTCCCGCCATGGTAGATAAAGGGGCCAAGGCAGTAAATAAAGCTATTTGGGAGGCTTGTGTTATGAATTTCCTTCTGTTCATTAGTCTTTTTTTGATCCTACGAATATAATAAAAATAGAAGTTGTTTGCTAGAGGTTATTACAAAACTATTCGTAATAACCTCTAGTATAGAGCAATTTTTGATCCTGATTATGACACGATCAACAAAAACCACCTACCCCATGTATAAAAACACTTACCAGCCTAAGAGCATGTCTAAAATTATGTTTTTTGATATAAACGCTGTATTCAGAGATTCAGTGAACCTCTGAATCAAGAGAACCAGAGTATTATTTTTTTTGCTAATTGAGCCTCATTTTTGAGTGATGAATGAACGAACCCTTTAGGGTAAAATCTAGCAGATATTCAGTGGAATGAACCATAAGTGGATCCTTAGCACCCTCTACGAGGTTCCATTCTTTGAATGTTTATTAAACATTCCCTTGTCCGCTAGCGGTTCGCTACATCAAATGTCTTCCAGACATTTGCCTAAAGTTACATTCGCTCGTGAGATCAGGTAGTCATGACTCAAAAATAGGCACTAAGTAGTAAAAAAAGAGATTTCAACCCACGAGTTATTCACTCATTCATACGAATTAAGGCAAATTTAGACGTGCTCTAACTTCCGTGTAATCCAATTTGTACCCAAAAAGACAAATAGAACCACTGAAATAGAACTTAAAGGCATCAAAATAGCCGCAATTAATGGCGTAAGAGTCGCTTGGACAGCAAAAGATAATCCAATAATATTATATAATAATGATAAGATAAAACTGAATCGTATCACCAACAAACTCCGTTTGGACATTTGAATAAAACTTGATAACTGTTCAAATATTTTAGCCTCTAGAATACCATCGCTAGACGGAGAAAAACTATATACATCATTTGATATAGCTAATCCTACATCAGCTTGCTGCAATGCTCCAGCATCATTCAAACCGTCACCTATCATCATTACTTGTTTACCCCTAGATTGTAATCTTTGGATATATTCTAATTTTTTGAGGGGTGTTTGGTTGAAATGTAACTGGTCAGCGTGGTCAAAATACTGTGCCAGATATACTTTTTCAGAAGCGTTGTCTCCAGACAACACGTGCAAATTTTGATTTTCTTGCAGACTAGCAATTACCCCCTCTAATCCTTTTCTATACTCTTTTTTGACAGAAAAATAGCCCATCTGTTGTTTTCCAAAAGCAATGTAAACCTTAGACGTTAGATAGGTATCTTTCACTCCTAATTGAGCAATCCATCCCGTCCATTTGGCTGCTCCAATCTTAATTAACTCTCCTTTGTATCTCCCACTCACCCCCATTCCTTCTACTTCCTGATAGTCCTCAATTGGCACATCAACTGCATACTTTGTCAAAGTATGCCTTATCATCTGACTCAGAGGATGAGTAGAGTGTTGTATCAGTGCATGAATCAATTCTTTTTGACGAGTACTCAATGGAGTACCTACAAATCTCACACTAGCAGATTTGTTTGTCGTTAATGTCCCTGTTTTATCAAAGACAATATCTGTTATATTTCCTATTTTTTCGACTACTGCTGTATTTTTCAGAAAAAGCCCATACTTCCCGAATACTCGCAGCATATTGCCTAATGCAAAAGGAGCCGCTAGTGCCAAGGCACAAGGGCAGGCAATAATTAGAACGGAAGTTGCTGCCAATACTGCTTTGGAACTATCATAAAAAAACCAATACATAGCCGTCAAAGCCGCGATTGTCAATATCACTAAAGTAAAATAATGACTAATTTGATCGACTGTTTTAGAAAATAAAGCTTGATTCCCTTTTTTGACAAAGACATCTTGATTCCAAAGCTGAATAAAATAGCTTTGATTAACTTCTTTTTGAATTTCAACCAGAATAGACGCTCCCATTTGTCTTCCTCCAGCATAAATTTTATCTCCCTTGGATTTAATTACCTCTTCGGATTCTCCTGTCACAAAACTATAATCTACAGCTGCCTCTTCGCTAACCAAAATACTGTCTGCTGGGATTATTTGTTGATTTTTAATTTTAATGATGGCTCCTTTTTTCAAATCTTTGATCAAAATCTGTTCCTCTCTATCTCTAATCATCTGCACCACTGCTATTGGAAAATAAGAAGTATAATCTCGATCAAAAGACAATGCTTGGTAAGTCTTACTTTGATACCATTTCCCTATCAATAAAAAGAAGATTAATCCTGTAAAAGAATCCATGTATCCAGCCCCAGTATAGGTAAATATTTCGTAGGTACTCCGTCCAAAAAGAGCAGTGATCCCAATGACAATTGGAATATCAATCCCTATGATTCGCTGTTGAAGACTATGATAAGCAGATGTAAAATAATCTCTAGCACAGTACAGCAAGACTGGCAAGGCTAGTACAAAATTTAGCCAGCAAAAAAAAGGCTGGTATGCCTCCAACATACTTCGGTCCCAGACCAAATATTCAGGAAAACTCAACAGCATTATATTACCAAAACAAAAACCTGCTAATCCTATTTTCAGCCCTTGTGATCGACTATATTGGCCGGTAATTGTGTTGCCTTTCTTCTTATTGATCGAAAAATCAGGTACGTAACCAATCTTCGTTAATAGCTCTGCCAATTGACGCAGTGATATTTCTTTTTCCCAAAAAGTAAAAGATGCTGTACGTTTAATGAAATCAACCGTTACTGTTTTGACTCCTTCGGCTATTTGAGGCAAGTGCTCTAATAAATAAACACATGAAGCACAATGTATGGCTGGAACTGCCATACTAACACGAACTATTCCTCCCTCCCTGAAATCTACTAGCTCTTCTTGAACTTCCTCTAAATCCAAATAGGCATATTCTAATTTCTTGTTCACTTTTTGGAGCGAAGTACCAGGACGTTCCTCCAATTCATAATAATTCCCCAAGTTACTTTCTACCAATAACTGGTATACCATCTGGCAGCCATTACAACAGAATACTTTTTCGTCATAGATAATTTCTTCTCCCGTTTCTCCACAATGATAGCAGGCTGTCTGTGTCGGACTTGATAATGTAGTAGGCATAATCTCTAATAGATAAATAGCAAAAAATAGCACGAACCTAGTCTACTCTTGAAAGAAGAATATTCCAAATTCGTGCTTAACAAATTGTACTGACAAAAAATTAACTTTCAAAATGATATATGTTATTCCTTTAGTCCTGGAACCTTTTGTGATGCAAAATATAGCACGACTAAGAATACCGCTAATATCAACAAAGGAACTACGGTAACAGCATCAAAACCAATAGCTTCTCTAGTCATATTTGCATCTATACTCTTTGGCAATTGAACACTATTGGCAGCGAATGTATTAACAGTTCCTAATAAAAAAAGGGCTAGGGCATATAATTTTGTATTTTTCATGATGTGTATTTTTTAAAATGTTTTGTAAGTAACACTCGTTGTTTTTGACATTACAAATGTACTACCACTTTCACACACAATAAATGACGACAATCATACCTCAAAATGATTTATATCAGATGTTATCAAAAATGATTTGTAGTTCTTTGCAAATACAATTTATCATTAGACATCATTAAGAATAGAGGAGTGAGATCAAATCCCCACCTTGGTGGAGATCATGTAATTTCAGAAATATTCAATCAGAAAACACTCTCGCTACCACCTTAAAAAACCATTCATAATATGTCTACTCAACATATTTTTCATGAATACACCTACCACCAATTCCTTGGTTGATAAGTATAATATCCCAGGTCCTCGTTACACTAGTTACCCCACTGTTCCCTTTTGGCACAACATCCCTTCGCAAGAAAACTGGAAAGAATTAGTTAACAGCTGTTTTCAGACTAGTAATCTTCCAGAAGGAATTAGTATCTACATCCACTTACCATTCTGTAGTAGTTTGTGTACTTACTGTGGCTGCAATACCCGAATTACTAAAAATCATCAAGTAGAAATTCCTTATATAGAGACCTTGTTAGCTGAGTGGCAATTGTATTTGGATACATTTGAAGAGCAACCAATCATTAAGGAAATACACTTAGGTGGAGGCACTCCTACTTTCTTTGAGTCCCGTAACCTACGCTACCTCATAGAAGGAGTCCTAGACACTGCTATATTGGCAGAAGATGCGACCTTAGGTATAGAAGGTCACCCTAACAATACGACTACCGCACATTTGGAAACCCTTTATGATCTGGGGTTCAGAAGACTCAGTCTGGGTATACAGGACTTTGATCCCGTAGTCCAATTAACTATCAATAGAATACAGCCCTATGAAGTCGTTCAGAAAGTAACCCTAGAAGCCCGTTCGATTGGATTTACCTCTATCAATTTTGACCTCATTTTTGGATTACCTTACCAAACACTAGAGAGTATTGACGAAACGATCACCAAAGTGAATCAGCTCCGTCCTAACCGAATCGCATTTTATAGTTATGCCCATATTCCATGGTTGAAACCTGCTCAAAAGAGTTTCCCACCAGAATCACTTCCCAATAGTACCAAAAAAAGAGCGTTCTATGAATTAGGGAAACAACGTTTTGAAGCACTAGGCTATCTCGAAATTGGAATGGATCACTTTGCCCTCCCTGAGGAGGAGTTAGCCATAGCGGTACAAAATAAAACACTGCATCGCAATTTTATGGGCTACACTACCCATCACACCCAGTTGATGGTAGGTTTAGGTGCTTCGTCCATCAGTGATTCCTGGACTGGTTTCACTCAAAATGTCAAAAAAGTAGAAGAATATACTAGTCTTGTTCAAGCAGGACAATTTCCATTTGATAAAGGACATATACTATCTACTCAAGATCTTTTATTACGACAGCACATACTTAATCTAATGTGTAACTTGGAAACCACTTGGTTCAAAAATGACCAACAAAACCCAACTATCATTAAAGGATTAGCAACAATGGATGAAATGGAAAAAGATGGTCTGATTATTCGAACAGCAAATAAATTGACCATCACACCTCTTGGGAGACCATTTGTCAGAAATGTATGTATGTGTTTTGATGAATACCTCTGGAAAAAACGACCAGAAACACAAATTTTCAGCCAGACGATCTAAGAGCATATCTGACACCTATTTCAAAGTAAAAGTGACGACAATCAGCCTTGATATTGACCCACATCATCTGTCGATCATTCCCTTCCACTTATCTTTACAGTGTTAAACAAATCATAAACACTGAATTATTATGAACATTATCTATTTGTTGATTGCCGTCAGTTTTTTCATCGCCTTACTTTTTTTAGTAGCTTTCTTTATTGCTATTCGTACAGGTCAGTATGATGACATTCACACCCCCCCAATGCGAATTTTATTCCAAGATGAAATTGATTCTTTGGGCTACTCTGAGAGCTACACTCACGAAGAACCAAATCCAACTAACTAATCCTTACTGATACGACACAAAGTTACTCAATAGAGTATTCACACCTACCTTAATAAAAAAATACTATGAATACACAAAAAATGGAAACCTTCCAATATGACAATACCATTGTTAGAAATTTTTCGATTGCGGTATTGTTCTGGGGAGTAATCGGCATGACCGTAGGGCTATTAATTGCCCTACAACTGGTATTTCCAAGCTTAAACGCAGCCAGTTTCCTCTCCTTTGGACGATTACGTCCACTACATACCAACGCCGTCATATTTGCCTTTGTTGGGAATGGCACTTTTGCTGGAGTTTATTACTCGCTACAGCGTCTTTGCAAAACAAGAATGTACAGTGATTTATTGAGCAAAGTTAATTTTTGGGGGTGGCAGTTTATTATTATCTCCGCGGCTTTGACCCTTCCCTTTGGATTCACTAGTGGTAAAGAATATGCCGAATTAGAATGGCCCATTGATATTGCAATAGCCCTAATTTGGGTAGCATTTGGAGCTAACATGATGCTAACAGTCATCAAAAGACGAGTCAAACACATCTATGTAGCTATTTGGTTTTACATTGCCACTTTCATAGCAGTTACATTATTACACATCGTCAACTCTTTTGAGTTACCTGTTAGCTTCCTCAAATCTTATTCTGCTTATGCAGGGGTTCAGGATGCTCTGGTACAGTGGTGGTATGGTCACAATGCGGTGGCGTTCTTTTTGACCACTTCATATTTAGGACTTATGTACTATTTTGTTCCTAAAGCAGCCAATCGACCTGTTTACTCTTATCGTCTTTCGATCATTCACTTTTGGGCATTAATTTTCTTATACATTTGGGCTGGCCCACACCACCTACTCTATACCGCTTTGCCTGACTGGGCACAGTCTTTAGGAGTCGCTTTTTCTATCATGTTGATTGCTCCTTCTTGGGGGGGAATGCTAAATGGACTATTGACACTACGTGGAGCTTGGGACAAAGTGAGAGAAGATCCTGTTCTCAAGTTTATGGTAGTGGCCTTGACTTGCTACGGTATGTCTACCTTCGAAGGACCAATGTTGTCACTAAAAAATGTCAATGCCATTAGTCACTATACAGACTGGACGATTGCTCACGTACACATTGGAGGACTAGGTTGGAATGGTTTTTTAACTTTTGGTATGCTCTATTGGTTGTTTCCTCAATTGTATAAAACAAAGTTATATTCTAAAAAATTAGCGAATTACCATTTTTGGATTGGCACACTGGGAATCATATTCTATGCGATTCCATTGTATTGGGCTGGATTCACACAGAGTTTGATGTGGAAAGAATTTAATGCAGAAGGAATGTTAGTTTATCCTAACTTCTTAGAAACAGTAGTCGAAATCATACCCATGTATGGATTAAGAGCCGTTGGTGGTGCTTTATTTTTAGGTGGTACCATCCTGATGGTTTATAATATTTTCAAGACAATACAACAAGGAGAACTACAAAGAGATGTACCCGCTCAGGCTCCTGCTCTAGCAGAAGCTCACGAAGATGGCTATTGGCACAGAGCTATAGAAAGCCGTCCGTTACAACTCTTCTTCCTGAGTACAGTAGCTATGGTAATCGGTACAGTAGTAGAGTTAGTTCCTACTCTATTGATAGATAGTAATATCCCGACCATATCTAGTGTCAAACCATTGACACCACTGGAACTAGAAGGGCGTGACTTATATATCAGAGAAGGTTGTGTCAACTGCCATAGCCAGATGATTCGTCCGTTCCGTTCGGAGACTGAACGCTATGGGGAATACTCTAAAGCAGGTGAATTTGTTTACGACCACCCATTTCTATGGGGATCAAAACGTACTGGTCCCGATTTGGCTAGAGAAGGGGTTACTACTAGCAAAAACTACAAGAGTAACGAATGGCATTATGCTCACTTCCGTAATCCACAAGAGATTTCACCAGGTTCTATTATGCCCACTTATAGTTGGTTATTGAGTGACAAACTAAATGTCAGCCAAACAAAAGCTAAAATACGTGCTTTGCGTACACTCGGGGTTCCTTATCCAGAAGGGTACGAAAAAGGTGAAGCAATGAATGACTTACATAAACAAGCCAATGAAATAGCAGCTACAATCAAAGGTGCTGAAAGTGACACTGAAGTGATTGCAATCATTGCCTACCTACAACGCTTAGGAACAGATATTAATCCTCCTAAAAAAATAGAAGAGTAATTTCCTTTAGAAATACATCTATGTTAGAGCAGCTCACCTTTAGTGCTGCTGCTCTTTTTTTTCATCTTAAAGAATGATAACTAACTATGCTAAAATTCATAAAACACCACATGACCAGTATTGGAAATATAGAGATTTATCCCATCATTTCCTTTCTGATTTTCATGATCATCTTTGCAACAGCCTGCTGGATGGCACTACGAGCAAGTAAACAACACATTGACACCATGAGCAACAGTCCTCTAGAAGACTAGATTTGACGATTGCTTACCAAAATACATTATTATGAAAAATAAAGATTTTATTTCTAGTATCAATAATGCTGTTCCAGTAGAAGACGAGGCAAAAATCCTCATTGAAGGAGAACATGATGGAATACAAGAATTAGATAATAACTTACCTACTTGGTGGACTTATTTTTTTGCAGGCTGTGTTATATTTGGAGTAGCCTACCTAGTGTACTACCATACATTTGGTATCGGAGCCCTCCAAACTGCCGAATATGAAAAAGAAGTAGCAATTGCAGAAGCACTCAAAGCTGAATTATTAGCAACTAAGTATGCTAAAGTGAACGAAAATACAGTAGAGCGACTCACAGATGCCACTGCACTAAGTAGTGGTAAAGAAATATTTGCCTCCAAATGTGTTTCTTGTCACGGACAAGAAGGCAATGGTGGTGTAGGACCAAACTTAACAGACCCTGAGTGGCTACACGGATGTGATATTAAAGATATATTCAAAACAGTGACCTATGGTGTTCCTCAAAAAGGAATGATCAGCTGGAGTAGTCAGTTAAATCCAATTCAAATACAAGAAGTAGCTAGTTATATTATAACCCTAAAAGGAACTAACCCTGCCAATCCTAAAGAACCACAAGGCGAAGTTTGTGAATCTTAAAAACACACCTGTACAACGACCATAAACTATGGAAGCAAATAATTCTTTTAGAGACTCCCTAGCCACTGTTGGAGACGATGGGAAACGAAAGTGGATTTATTCTAAAAAACCATCTGGAAAATACTACAATTATCGGCAGATAGTTGCCTATCTTCTCCTACTGATTTTGTTTGCTGGACCTTTTGTCCGTATCAACGAAAACCCACTTTTACTCCTCAATATTATTGAACGTAAATTTGTGATTTTCGGCAATATATTCTATCCACAGGATTTCTACATCTTTATGTTTACGATGATTGTTGGGATAGTTGCCATTGGTATTTTCACTTTAGTTTTTGGTCGTTTGTTTTGTGGCTGGGTATGCCCTCAGACCATTTTCATGGAAATGGTGTTTCGAAGAATAGAATACTGGATAGAAGGAGACTGGAACAAACAAAAAGCACTGAACAAAAAAGAAATGAATTTGGAAAAATTCGTCAAAAAAACAATCAAACACTTGCTCTTTTTTGCAGTCTCGTTTCTAATTTCCAATACCTTTTTAGCCTATATCATTGGAACAGAAGAACTTTTTGATATCATCAGCAGCCCTCCAGCGGAACACATAGTCGGTTTTTTAAGTATCATTCTTTTTTCATTTGTCTTCTATTTGGTATTCTCTCACTTACGAGAGCAAATTTGCACCTCAGTCTGTCCTTATGGGAGACTACAAGGTGTATTATTAGATAAGCATTCTATTGTAGTCGCTTATGACTATAAACGAGGCGAAAAAAGAGCCAAATTTCGAAAAAACGAAGATAGAGCAGAAGTTGATAAAGGAGACTGTGTAGACTGTAAACAGTGTGTCAATGTCTGCCCCACAGGAATTGATATCAGGAATGGTACACAACTAGAATGTGTTCATTGTACTGCTTGTATAGATGCTTGTGATAGTATTATGGAAAAACTCTCCTTACCAGGAGGTCTTATTCGATATACTTCTGAACATCATATCCAACAAAAAACACCTCTCCAACTCAACAAGCGAAGTATTGGTTTTTCTGGAATATTACTCATATTGGTAGGGATAATGTTCAGTTTACTCTTCTTTCGCAATAAGATTGATACCAAAATCCTTCGTACACCTGGAGTCCTAACGCAAAAAGTAGAAGGGAACAAACTAAGTAATCTATATAACTATACCATCACCAACAAGGTCAATAAAAACATTGATCTCACCTTTAAACTCAAAGGTAGTCCTGCTGAGATTAAGCTAATAGGAAACGAAAAACTAAGTCTACCAGCCAATGATAAAGTCAAAGGTTCCTTTTTCTTAATCCTACCAAAAAATTTAGTCCCCAATAGAGAAAGCAAATTTATTATCGAAACCTATGAAGGTTCCGCTCTATTGGACGAAAGTAAAATCACATTTTTTAACGATAACCAATAAACTATGAACTGGGGATACCGTATTGCTTTATTTTTCACCTGCTTTGTTATTTTCATGCTGACAATGGTTTATAAGTGTGTTCAACAAGACTTTGACCTTGTTTCTGAAAACTACTATGCTCAAGAAATTGCTTACCAAGATAGAATAGACAGACTAGCCAACACCGAACAACTCGACACCAAACCAACCTACAAGATTGGCGAGCAGCACCTCAATATTGGATTTCCCAGTGCAATCGAATCAGGTAATATTTACTGTTTCCGACCTTCTGATGAAACACTTGACTTTGAACACGTCCTAGCTCTAAGTAAACAACATCAATATCAAATTCCGTTGACTGAATTTACGTCAGGTATATACAAATTGAAAGTGGAATGGATACAGAATAATACCAACTACTATCAAGAACAAGAAATTTTCATCCCCTAACTATGAATACTTCTCTTCTCATAGCAGCCTTTTCAGTAGGTATTATTGGCAGTTTTCACTGTATAGGAATGTGTGGTGCCATCGCTCTATCTTTACCCATTGCTAATGATCGTCCTTTAGCGAGATTTGGCGGAGGGTTACTCTATAATCTAGGGCGTTTGACGACCTATGGCTTTTTGGGACTACTATTAGGTATAGTTGGTAGAGGAGTTTCCCTAGCAGGATTTCAACAGACACTTTCTATTGTCGTTGGTATCAGTCTAATCATCTACCTTATCGCTCCTCATTTATTGAAAAAAACTACTTCAAAAAATCCATCTTCTTGGTGGTCTAGAACACAATTGAGTATTCGCAACCAAATGGGTAAGTTGTTTAAAAACAGCTCCCCGATTGCTCTGTTTGGGATTGGAATACTCAACGGACTACTCCCTTGCGGATTAGTCTATGTAGCAATGGCTGGTGCAATAGCAACAGGATATGGACTAGGAGGAGCTATTTACATGATAAGCTTTGGTGTAGGCACACTGCCATTAATGCTATTAGCAACTCAATTTAGAGGGCTAATTTCTATTTCCGTTCGCAACAAAATGCGGCAAGCTGCACCTATTTTTGTTGGAATCATGGGCATCTTATTCATTGTGCGTGGCTTAAGTTTAGGTATCCCATACTTAAGCCCAATCCTAGAACATCAGATTACGTCTTGGATGATGCCTGCCAATTGCCATTAGAAACCTAACCAATGTAATTTAAGATACGAATTGTCTCGTCTAACATAACATCATCAAAGTCTAAATGTGTAACCAAGCGTACTTGATTAGGCCCAAAGGGAGCCGTGAGTATGTCTGCCTGTTCTAACTGATGGATAATAGATTGATATCCCACTGCTCCATCTACTTCAAAAACAACAATATTGGTATCTACTGGTAATAATCCCGTAACATAATTACATTTCTGTAAAGCTTCGCCCAATATTTTTGCTCGCTGATGATCTTCTGATAATCTCGCAACATGGTGCTGTAAAGCATACGTCCCTCCCTTTGCAATAATACCTGCTTGACGCATTCCTCCTCCAAAAACCTTTCGGATCCTCCTTGCTCTTTTGACAAAAGCTTTTGTACCTAACAATACTGAGCCCACTGGTGCCCCTAATCCTTTAGACAAACAAACAGAAATAGAATCAAACACTTCTCCCAAATCTTTTGCGGTATAATCACTCGCTTCGAGTGCATTAAATACCCTTGCTCCATCTAGGTGCAGAGGCAATCTTTCTTTTTGACATAAGGATTGAATTGCTCTCAAGTCAGGTAAAGCATACACCGAACCTCCTCCTTTATTACAAGTATTCTCTAATGAAACCAACTGTGTCTCTGGAAAATGAATGTCATCTACCTGTATAGCTGCTACTATTTGCTCCGCAGTTAATCTCCCTCTATCGCCATACAACAAATGAGTCGCTAGCCCTGCATTAAAACCAATACCTCCACCTTCATATTTATAAATGTGGCTCAATCCATCACAAATAACTTCTCCAGGGGCATTCGTATGTACTTTTATGGCAATTTGATTCGTCATCGTACCCGAAGCACAGTACAATCCAGCTTCCATACCAAACATTTCTGCTGCTAGTGTTTCCAATTCATTTACTGACGGATCATCTCCAAAAACATCATCTCCTAAGGGAGCTTCCAACATAGCTGCTTTCATCTCTTGAGTAGGCTGAGTAATGGTATCACTTCGTAGATCAATTCTCATAAGAATGTTTATTTTTTTTCATAAAACTAGGGATTGTTATCCAAACAAACAAATCAAAAAGAGGTCTATCAGTGAAGGATTAAGGAGTAGGTTTCGTCTATTCAGATAGTGCACTAATTTTCTATTATGATAAACAACCTTTCAAAAATCAAACACTTATGAAGTATATTCCTATTTTGTTTTTCTCACTCTGTTATGCCTGTTTGTTTAGTTCTTGTGATGAAAAGACTACAGTAGATGACAATCAAGTTGTCGTTTCTGTTGACAGTTCTTTATTTCTAACAGATGGTACTAATTTCACCATTACGATTGTTCCTTGTACACTATCCGACGGCACCAATACAGATTGTTATCAGATTGTGACCAATAGTATGCCATCCGACCATACGATGGGACCTTGGTGTCCTGATAATATTTCCGATGATGCTAGCAAAGGTGGAATTTGGTTAGAAGGTGGAAAAGTCTACGATGTAGATGGAGCCTTCATTCAGAACATGGCTACTTTCTACAATGATAACACTTGGATGATGTATGACAGTAATGGAGACATCTACACTACTGACACTCAAAATGATTGTGTCAATGCTGCTAACCCTAATGTTGGGACAGCTTACCAAAATTTTTGTGTAGAATGCCTTCCCTCTTATATTAGCAATCTGACACAGACTTATCTCATCCCTGTAACCCCTGTATTGCAGAGTAGCCCCACCCAATATGCAATGGGACCTCCTGGTAGTAGTACCATCCCGTCTACAAGAGGGATTGCACTCAATGGGGTTGAATTTTCGGCTCCTGCTCCAGTAAGTAATATTCTAAGGGCCTACACCTTAGCTCCTTTTGACGATGCGGGAGGACATATCAACGTGAACCAAGGATACCACTACCATGCTGCGACAGGATTAAGTACCGCAATCGCACAAAGTGACGGTCATGCTCCTTTGATTGGATATGCTATGGATGGACATGCTATCTATGCCAATGAAGATGCCAATGGCAATACCCCAACTGACTTAGATCAATGTCGTGGTCATTATGATGAAATAAGAGGGTACCACTATCATGTTGATGCTGCTGGTAATAATAATTTTATTGATTGCCTCTATGGTGCTTATGCCAATTAGAATTTAAAATTATCTAACATTTTATTTAAAAAATAAGGTTATATCTATTATCCTCCTCCTTTGGGAAATGATTCGGGTATAACTTTAATAAAAATTATCAAAACTATATCTTATGAATCGATTTCTCATTGGTCTTGCTATAGGCACATTGACAAGCATAACAGCTTGTTCTCAAAACAAATCCGATAATAACAGTGAAAGAAGACAACCTCCTAGCATGGAGCAGTTGATGGAAAAAATGGATACTAATAAGGATCAAAAACTTTCTAAAGCAGAAGTAAAAGGTCCCTTAGCGGATCAATTTAGTCAGATTGATACCAATAAAGATGGTTTCCTCAGTAAAACAGAACTGGAAAATGCTCCTAAGCCCGAACGTGGTCAAGGACGACCACCAAGAAGGTAATTTAAAATTTAGAGCATGTCTAAATTTATCTTAATTCGTATGAACAAGTGAATCCTTTAGGATAAATGTATAGCATACATTTAACGAAGTGAACCACTCGTAGGTTGAAATCTCTTTTTCAGCTACCCCATCACGTTCGTGAGGGTCTAGGGATGATTACCTATTTTTTCGTCATGACCGACTGTTCTCACGAGCGAATGTACCTTTAGGCAAATGTCTGGAAGACATTTGATGTAGCGAACCGCTAGCGGACAAGGGAATGTTTAGTAAACATTCAAAGGAGAGAACCTCGTAGAGGGTGCTAAGACATCCACTTGTGGTTCATTCCACTGAATACCTGCTAGATATTCCCCCTAAAGGGTTCGTTCATTCATCACTCAAAAATGAGGCTCAATTAGCCCCCAAGTAAATTGGGGATCAAAGACAAAAAAATAGTACTCACATTATCAAAAAACATAATTTTAGACATGCTCTTATATCCAAGGGCTGTTAAGAAACTAACAGCCCTTTTTTTTAAAAAGAACCTACAACACTATTTTATATGCTATTTCGTATAATTCTATTATTGGCTATACTCCATACATACACTAACCTCTATGCTCACCAACCTGATTTATCCTCTACATTACTTATAGAGCAAAAAGATGGTACATGGGTACTCCAGATCAGAGCTGCTATGACTGCCTTTGAACAGGAAATTAACTTTACTAAGGGAGCTAATAGCTTTGCTACACCAGAAGAATTCCAAGCCTTAGTCATTGAACACCTTCGATCCAAAATTAATATCAAATTCAATGATAGATCTACTCCATTAGAAAATGGAGTCGTCCAACTAGGGCACGAGACAAACGTATTATTCCAAATAAAAGATACTACTAAAAGAATTAATACTTTTGAAATCACCAATAGTAGCTTTGAAGACATTGCTCGTAATCAAAGTGCTTTAGTTATTATGAAAGAAGGGTTCAAGCAGCAGCAATTTGTTCTCAATAACAATAATAAACACCAGGTCACATTAAAAGCTGTGAGTCCTAATTTTGTATTGCTACAAGGAAAAACTCCCTCCATAGCAACTACTTCTTATTCCTTCTATTTTATGATAGGTGGTGGTCTATTTACCATTGGTCTAGTATTCTTTTTATTAAAAAAAAAGAAAAAGGCAAGGTCAATTAACCCTATTAAAAGTAGTGCCTAAATTTATCTATTATTTCCAATCCTAATACTATTTTTATTTGTATATTTCGCATCGGTTTAGAGCATCTCTTCATTTCTAATGTGCTCTGAGGCCCCCTATTGGAATAAGGGGCATTTCATTTATTTAACGATCAAATAGCACAAATGATAATTAAGCAACTTGTCAAGAAAACGTTTAAAAAACTAGGTTATACTCTTTTGAAAGGAGACTTAATTGCAGAAGTCAGAGAAATGGAAGCACCCTCTCTTGAAATGAGCCACATGCCAAATTGTAAAGTTTTTCCAAATAGAAAATCTGTCTTAAAAACACTGCCCAAGAATGGTGTCATTGCAGAAGTAGGTGTTGCTTATGGTGACTTCAGTGAAATACTAATTGACGAACTTAATCCTAAGCTATTTTTTGCCATTGACCTCTTTAGTATCATCAAGAAAGAAGATGAGCCTTGGGGCAAATCCGAACTCGCTCAAAAACAACAAACACACGAAGAATACTATACCAGTAGATTTCAAAGTAAAGATAGTGTCGTCAAACTAAAGAAAGGATATTCTTGGGATAAACTAGCTGAATTCGAAGATGCTTATTTTGATTATGTATACTTAGATGCAGGACATACTTATCCAGATGTTGCTAAAGATGTTGAAATATTAGCCTCCAAAATAAAAGTGGGTGGATATATACAGTTTAATGATTATGCTACAATTGCCCCAACATGGCTAATACCATTTGGAGTAGCAAGAGCAGTCAATGAACTATTATTAAAAGGAGATTACCAAATGGTTGCTTTCTGTCTTCAGAATGGGGGCTACCATGATGTATTGGTGCAAAAAATACGTTAGAAAATGTCATCCATCTATGTAGGCCATAGAGGAGCTTCCTATTTAGCTCCCGAAAACACGCTCTCTTCACAAAAGTTAGCTTGGGAGCTAGGTGCAGCAGGATCTGAATGTGATATCTTAATGACTAAAGATAAGCAGGTCATCATGTTTCATGATCCTAATGGGTTGCGACTACTACACCAAGATATTGATATTGCAAAAACAAACTACAACGAACTGAAGGATTATCCTATTTACCCTGTCAAGGATAGTAATCTTTCTATTTATCAAGGTCAGAAAATTAGTCTACTAGCAGATGTTCTAGATATCCTTCCTCCTGACAAATTATTTGTAATAGAAATCAAGACTGGTAATGAGATTGTAGCTCCACTCCAAAAAGTAATTGATCAACATTGGAAGCAGGGAAAAATTGCTTTCATTGCTTTTGATCTCACTACTATTCTAGAAATGAAAGCCCTTTATCCTACTGTTCCTTGTCATTTTTTGGCAGCTTCTAGGCATAGTTTGCAGCAGAATTTCAAGGCGGTCATTAACAGTTCTTTGGATGGCATCAATCTAGATTATAAAATAATTGATAAAAAGCTCGTCGAAAAATACAAAACCTATGGCAAGTCTGTTTGGTGCTGGACCGTCAATACTGTTCGTTCTGCTATCAAAATGGAAGCTGCGGGGGTTGAATTGATTACAACAGATCGACCCAAATGGCTAGTAGAACAAGTCGCAAAAAAAAAGAAGTCACTTTAAAACAATTTTTCGATACAACTTCTGTACCTTTGCCGCATTAATTAATACTTTAGAGCATATTCAAAAATTAAGTTCTTACAAATCAAGCATTTGTATAATAGACATTATTACAAACAGGTTCGTACAGCGAACAGAAACATCTTTTTCTGCTCTCTCACTTCCATACAACTCTATTCGTAATAATTTCTAAAGAAGTTAAATTTTAATGCTCCTACCAAAGCATAATAATTCAACATGGCGGGTTCTTCCAAAAAAGCAATCTATGGTGCCATTGCTGCAAACACAGCGATCGCTATTTCTAAATTTATAGCCGCATTTTTCACCGGCTCTTCTTCTATGCTCTCTGAGGGCATTCACTCTCTTGTCGATACAGGTAACGGAGCTCTACTCCTATTAGGAATCAAAAAGAGCCAAAAGCCAGCCGATAGCAAACATCCCTATGGATATGGCAACGAGGTCTATTTTTGGAGTTTTGTCGTTGCTGTACTTATTTTTTCATTAGGAGGAGGTATCGCTCTCTATGAAGGTACAGAACATCTTTGGCATCTCTATAAAGAAGGTGGAGGACATATGGACACTACTTATATTGCTTGGAACTATACGGTATTAGTGGCGGCTATTATATTTGAAGGATTAGCACTTAAAGTTGCTCTCAAAGAGTTCAGCAAAACCCGTGGTGATGCAGGGTATTTCAAAGCATTAGCTAATAGTAAAGATAGCTCAACAGCAGCTATCGTTATAGAAGATACCGCCGCTGTAGCAGGTCTTTGCATTGCTCTAGTTTGTGTATTTTTAGGACACATGACCGGATCTGCCTATTGGGATGCTCTTGGTTCGGTCTTTATTGGGTTACTCTTGGTTTCTGTTTCGGCATTTTTTGCAATTGAGTGCAAAGACTTACTTATTGGTGAAGGTCTAATGCCTAAAGATGTTGAGAAAATCAACGCTATTTTAGCTGCTGACCCTAATGTACAAAGCTACAAAACACCTTTGAGCCTTTACTTTGGTCCACAAGAAGTATTGGTTAATTTGGACGTCAACTTCAAAGATGACTTAGTTGCTGATGATATTGAAGCCGCTGTAGACACCATAGAAAATAAAATCAAAAAGCAACTCCCTATGGTAAATCGTATTTTCATTGAAGCCGAGACGATTCGAAAAAAGAAAGCATAAAGATCTTCTCCTTATGTAGTATTTTTGAAAAAGAGTTTATTGTGACTAGTCACAATAAACTCTTTTTGTATGAGGTCTAATACACCACTAATCGAAGGGGGATCGTCTTACGATCTCCAGTTATTATTTGATAAAAATATACCCCCTTTTCCCAATCACTAACGTCCAGATCTACACCAACCTGTGTGGCAAAAATAGCTTGTTGGTATATCAACTGTCCTAACGGAGTTACAATCTGAAGATAACTAGAGGTATTTTCTTCATTTGACTCCAAAATTTGAAACGGTATAAAAAGTCGACTATTGGCAGGATTGGGAATTGATTGTTCTAAAGCCCAATTAGGCTTTAAATGCTGTTTTTTTGTTGTCAGTAGTGGATCTAAGACATTGATTGTAAATTCATCAAAATAAAATCCATCTCCTGCTACAAAAGCATCTGACACTAATTGAAACTTTACTTGCACCGCTGAATCTCCTAAATAATCCTGCAAAGAACTGTTTTCTAAGACCCAACTCGATTGTTGTCCATCGTAGAGTGGTTCATTAAGCCGTTGATAATTAGTTCCTAAATTAGTATAATTACCACATAAAGGATAAAAGATACCATCATCTCCTGCTGCCAGAAGTTGTACATAGTCATAATCATTATCAATATCCCACTTTGCCCAAAAACTAATGCGAGCATCTAGTGCCGTTGTCAGATCTATTGTCTGTATCAATTCTATGGCTGTATTCTGATTAGTTTGGTATCTCCCATTCCTAGAATCCGTAATCGACCCTATTGGCGTGTAAAAATCCGTAGTGGAGATATCCCAGTTAGAGCCATTTTGATTTTGCCAGTTCGTCAATTGATTCCCATTGTCTTGCAATATTGCAATGTATTGACCAAAGGTTTGTTCTATAGTATCCTTCGTGATATAAAATCCATTATCCAATAGTATTCCGTAACGAATCAGATCACCATTCTGAATCGTTGACTGTAGTGTAATTGAGATAGAATCGTTTTGTTTTTCAAAGGGGTTCAGTACATAGTTTTTAGCACTACCCACCGCCTGAATATTACTAGAAATAGGTTGTATCTGCACCGTAAAAGTACCGTTTTGCTTACCATAACGAGTCAGTTCATATTTCGTAAAGTAAGTCATTTGTTTAGCGACTACTTCATTTCGAGGCTCTAATACTCCATAGTGTTGCACTAGTTGAGCCGTTGTGATATTCTGCCACACAACTTGCTGACAAGTCGGTATAATAGCACTGACAGGCATCCAAAATCCTCCTGAACTAACTTCTGGAGTAAAAGAAATGATCTTATTTTTCTGAACCTGTTCCCCATACATCCAGTCATCTGCATCACCATTGGTACTATAGCCCAAGATATTTCGATTGATACCCGCTACATAATCATTTTCCTGCGTCATAATACTAGCATATTGCTGATACAAAGTCGAATCAGGCGTCAATTGATTGAGGTGTCCCCAAGGATAAAGTACCGCATTGCCATAGCTATGATAATTCAATACTAACTCAAATGCATGTGCTTGACAAAAATCTCGAATATTCTGTGTTTCAGGTTCCGAAAAAGCTTGTGTTCCTCTGTAGATATCAGAAACTGTAGTTGGAGATGACCCCTGATTATTGACTCCCCAAGCATAGCCATAATTGCGATTCAAATCGACTCCAAATGTTCCATCTCCATTATTTCGCCTATTTTTTCGCCAAAGTCCTCCCCCTTGTGGATTCATAGATTCATTATAGACATATCCATCAGGATTGATACAGGGCACAAAATATAATTCCGTTTGATCTACAAGATGTCGAATTTTTGGATTGGTTTGATAATTCTCCAACAAATACCACATATAGTACACCAATTGCATCATACTCATTGGTTCTCTAGCATGATGTAAGGCATTATACAGTACTTCTGGTTCTGCTTCGTCTTGTTGTGGATTATCTGATATTTTCACCCAATAAATCATCCGCCCTTCATGGGTCAAGTTATTACTATCAATGGCGACTCTAGGACTAATCAAATGTGGAAATTTGCTGGCCATACTATCTAAGTTTGCGAGTAACTCTTGATAAGTAAGATAGCCCCCCATACTTCCTAAAGCAAAATTAGCCGGAATAGGATAGTCAATAGGAGAAGCAGGTGTGCACTGATTGTTAGCTGTCGTTGTCTTGGGTTGGTTTTGTTGTTGGTAATAAGTAATCACATCTTCGATCAAGACCTCAAAACGAAAACCTGCCTGCCGAATCAACTGCTCTTCATAATTGGAGAAATCATGAATAAAGTACTTTTGTTGCTGAGGTTCTCCATGATCGCAGGCAACTCCAAGAGCCAATAAGCTCTGTAAAGTATGCTGTTCATCCAAATAAATTTTCAGACGACTGTAAGTAGATGCATTTTGAGCAAGACAAGGCGATATGCCTATGATTATTACTATAACAATAGACACCACTGTTTTCATATTTTTTTTATTTTTTCTGTGCTCGAATCATTCTTGCTCGCCCTTGAAAATCTTCTTTTAAGGTAACATGGTGATAACACTCCTTTTGTTCGAACAGATCTACTACTTCTGGACCAAAATGTTCATTAATTTCAAAATACAGATATCCATCCCTCGCCAAATGTGCTTCCCCAAACTCTATGATTACTTTATAGAACACCAATGGATTGGTCTCCTCTACAAACAAAGCTAAACCTGGTTCATAATCCAACACATGTGCTGGCATCAATTTCTTTTCAGATGGTGGAATATAAGGAGGATTACTAACTATAACGTCAAAAACAGGTAATTGCTGCCATTCGTTTCGGTCCAATATATTAATGACCTTTGTTTGTAAGAGGACTCTATTTTGTTGAGCATTTTTGATCGTCTGCTCTAAAGCTCCTTCACTAACATCAATCGCTGTCAGCTGTGCCATTGGCATTTCTTTTTGGAGTGTAATCGCTATACAACCACTTCCTGTACCAATGTCTAATATCTTAACAGCAGTCTCTTGATGCTCCTGAATGATCCAATGGACCAATTCCTCTGTCTCTATTCTAGGTATTAAAGTCGCTCGGTTGACACCAAATTTATATCCATAAAAGTCAGCTTGTCCCAATACATACTGCCAAGGTATTCCTTGTAGCAATTGCTCAACTATACCACTCAGCACTACTTGTTGTTGATTAGCTAAATCCATCCATTTCATCGAAACATCTGTAATCCCAAAACGATCTTCTAACACAATTTGGGCAATGTTATGAGCTTCTCTTTCTGTATAAATGGCAGTTAATCTTCCTGTCAAATCAGCTAATAAGGTAATTGGGGCCATCATTTATTCAATAATTTTAAGTTCTACTCTTCGGTTTGCTTGTTGTTCGTTAGGATCAGTTGTTTTAGGGTACAACATTTGCCAATTCCCATATCCCTTATAAACGATTCTATCTTCTGCAATACCTTGACTCGTCAAATAATTGAATACCGCTCTGGCCCTAGCTTCTGACAAAGTGAAAGAAGTACTATTCTCTAGTACTGGAGCTTGGTTGGGTTTATTGATATGCCCCCCAAGTTCTATCCGTAAATCTTTATTTATTTTCAAAAATTCCAAAACAGCCAATAATGTCTGTTCAGAACTAGACAGCAGAACAGGCGTTCCGCCCTGAAAATAAAGACCTCCCAATTGGATTTTATTCCCAACAATAGCTGGATCCAACTCAAAATCAACAATAGATGCCCTTCTTGCTATCAATGAGGTTTTCTTTGTCTGAAAGAAAAACTTAGGTGCTGTCGCTTGAATACGCACTTCAGCAGCTTGCGGAAACGCAATCTGATATCGCCCTTCATCATCCGTATAAGCCGTATCTTGTATGCCATTCCCCTCTACGACTACCATCGTATTTGACAATATATCCTTAGAATATTTATCCCGAATTTGCCCTTTAACCAAAAAATCGGGCACCATAGTCGGCACCGTTTGCTTAGGAACAAAAGGCTTTAATATATTTACCGTCACTCGCCTATTTTTAGCACGTCCTTCTGCCGTAGCATTGGTGGCTGATGGAGCATATTCTCCATAGGAATTGATATCTAACTTATCTGTTTCGATATTTCTAGCCAGAAGTGCTTCCAATATAGATTTTGCTCTAGCCCCTGCTAGGGATTCATTAAATGCAGCTGCTCCAATAGAATCGGTATGAGCAGCAATAGAAACTTTTACCGCAGCATCTGCCCTTAAGACTTCTACAATCGTTGCCAATTTTTTCTGATGCTTAGGCAATAAATTACTCCTACCAGAATTAAAATAAAAGACCGCAGTATGTACAATTAGATTGGATTGTTTATCTTGTGCCTGAAGCAGAACTGTACTTAAGAACCAAATAGCACCAATAAATAAATAATTTATGCGTGTGAGCATAATGATCGGGTTTTTAAATAAAAGAAGTTGTAGATATTACCGCAAAGGTAAATATTTACGAGCAACTTCTTATTCCTGTCATCATAAAATGAAGTGATACTTCTTAATTAAATATCGAAATTATGGATTTCGATATTATTCTTATCACAAACAGCCATAGTATTATCCCTACAGGCTAGTTCAGAGAACTGCAAAACCAATTGGGATCATCATTTATTCAATAATTTTAAGTTCTACTCTTCGGTTCGCTTGCTGTTTATTGAGATCAGTCGCTTTAGGATATAACATTTGCCAATTCCCATATCCTTTATAAACAATTCTATTCTCTACAATTCCTTCCTCTACTAAATAATTGAATACCGTTCTTGCTCTTGCTTCTGACAAAATAAAATCACTACTATTCTCTAAAACAGGAGCTTGATTTGGGACATTAACATGCCCTCCTAATTCAATACGTAGGTCTTTATTCATTTTCAAAAACTCTAACAGTGCTAATAAAGCCTGTTTAGAACTTGGTAACAGCAAGGATGTTCCCCCTTTAAAATAAAGCCCCCCTAACGGCATTTTATTACCAATAATAGCAGGAACTAATTCAAAATTAATGATTGCTACTTTCTTAGCAACTAGTGAGGTTTGTTTAGTCTGAAAGAAAAATTTTACCTTTCTAGCCTCTATTAAGACTGTTTCTTTTTCTAAGAAAGGAATCTGATATCGACCTTTACTGTCCGTATAAACAGTATCCTGTTCGCCCATTCTATATGCTATTACCATCGTGTTGGGCAATACGTTTTTTGAGTATTGATCTCGTACTTCTCCTTGGACCCAATATTCAGGCACCTTACTTACCACTATTTCTTTTGATTTAGATGGTTTCCATATTTTGACTGTGACACGTCTATTTTCAGCTCGACCTTCTGCTGTTTCATTCCTAGCTGATGGAGCATACTCCCCATAAGAAATAACATTCAGTTTCTCTCTCTGAATCTTCTGAGCAACTAACGCCTCCAATATAGAGTTGGCTCTAGCTTCTGCTAGTGATTCATTGGCCTCTGCTGTACCAACAGAATCTGTATGTGCTGCAATCGAAACTTTGGCAGCTTCATTCTCTTGCAAGACTTTTACAATTTTTACTATTTTTTGCTGATGTCTAGATAATAAATCACTCTTTCCTGAATTAAAATAAAAGACCTCTGTATGTACAATTAGATTGGATTGTTTATCTTGTGCCCGAAGCATAACAACACTTAAGAACCAAATAGCACCAATAAATAAATAATTCATGCGTGTGAGCATAATGATTGGGTTTTAAAATAAAAGAAGTGGTCAATATTGACCACAAAAGTAAATATTTAGCCCCAACTTCTTACCTCTGTCACTATAAAATGAAGTGCTGCTTCTTAAATTAAGTATCGAACTACATATTTTCGATAGTATTCTTATCACAAACAACTATAGTATTATGACTACAGACCAGTTCAAAGAACTGCAAACCCAGTTGGGTCTT
>CAYOJF010000071.1:0-16508 GCA_964404215.1 uncultured Aureispira sp.
ATTCCTTTGTGTACTGATCGTATTCTTGTTGCATAACATTATTCAAATTGATAAAGTAATCTTCCGTTTTCTTCGGAGAGTCTTTTTACAAAAATACAAAAGCTAAAAGGAGTTTTCATGCATCTATTTAGTTATTTGATTTTTTTTGACCATGAAGTTGTTTAAAAAGTCCGTTTGTGACAAAATGAGTAAGATTTTTTTGTTAATTGAGTTACAAATTTGGCTAATAGCCCTAGCTATTTGGCTAATTTTTAACGAAAAGTAACAGAAAAAGATATTTCATTTGGATATGAAGAGACTTTTTAAACAACTTCCATACTTCATTCAAAATACTATAAATAATGAAACAACAAGAGATAACTATCATAGGTGGTGGGAATTTAGGGAAATCAATTATAGCAGGTTTGGTTGCTAGTGATTTGTTTACTCCAGAGAGAATTACAGTAGTGGGCAAAACAGCAAAAAACCTAACCGAGATCAAACAAAAGTATGGTGTCCAGACTACACAGGATATTGTGAGTGCCGTTCAATCCCCTAAGTGGATTATTCTTTGTGTCCAACCCAGGCAATTAGATGGAGTATTGGTAGCCATTCAGCCTTATGTTCGAGCAGAACAAATTTTGATT
Organism: uncultured Aureispira sp.; assembly: GCA_964404215.1. Classification (GTDB taxonomy): domain Bacteria; phylum Bacteroidota; class Bacteroidia; order Chitinophagales; family Saprospiraceae; genus Aureispira. The sequence goes on from CAYOJF010000071.1 coordinate 627, forward strand.
TCTACTGTGGCAGGCGTATCTATTGAAGCGATTAATGAAACGATCCCAGATCGAAAAGTGGTACGCGTGATGCCAAATACAGGAGCTGCCAAGAAGCTGTCAATGACTTGTATTGCTTCTAATAAAGAAGGAAAAGAAGAATTGTCTTCTATTGAAGCAATTTTTCAGACAATAGGCGAAACATTAGTCATAGAGGAGCGACTGATGCAAGCGGCTACTGTATTGGGAGCAAGTGGAATTGCTTTCTTTTTGCGGTTTTTGAGGGCAATGATACAAGGTGGGATTCAGATGGGGTTTCATCCACACGAGGCACAGATTATAGCCGCTCAAACGGCGATTGGAGCCGCAACATTAGTGGTACAGAATGGGACACATCCAGAACAAGAAATTGATAAAGTGACTACTCCTCAGGGGTGTACGATAGAAGGACTCAATGAAATGGAGCATAGTGGACTCAGTTCTTCGGTCATCAAAGGAATTATGGCATCTTATGATAAAATCAATACTATTTTGTAAGCTATAAACTAACCTTGTAACTAGTTACTTAAGAGTATATATGTATGATTAGCATAACAGCTATTGTTTAGCTGTTGGATTTGAACTACTTTTGTAATACAGGAGTATTTTGTTTTTTAGAACTAAAAAAAAATTGTGGCAGGAAATACATTCGGAAATCTGTTTAGTATTACGACTTTTGGAGCTTCACATGGAGCTGGTATAGGTGTAGTGATAGATGGCTGTCCAGCAGGAATAGAATTAGATTGGGAGTTTGTTCAGTACCAATTGAACAGAAGAAAACCAGGTCAGTCAAAGATTGTGACACAACGAAAAGAAGCCGACAAACTGAAGCTGCTGTCAGGTGTTTTTGAAGGGAAAACAACAGGAACACCGTTGACCATATTTATTGAGAACACAAATCATAAACCCAAGGATTATGATCACATCAAAGATAAATTTCGACCCTCTCATGCAGATTATACTTATACCGCTAAGTATGGACATCGAGACTATAGAGGAGGAGGACGTTCTTCTGCCCGTGAAACGGCTGCTAGAGTCGCAGCAGGAGCTGTTGCACAACAGATATTAGCCCAAAAAGGAATTCAGATTACGGCTTATGTTAGCCAAGTAGGAACATTAGAACTCAAAACACCTTATCAGCAACTAGACTTCGGTAAGATTGAACAAAATCCTGTTCGATGTCCAGAACCTATATTAGCTCAAAAGATGGAGCTGTATATTAAAAACATTCGTAAAGAAGGCGAAACAACAGGAGGAGTAGTGAGTTGTGTTATTAGTGGATGTCCAGCAGGATTAGGAGAACCTATTTTTGACCGATTACATGCCGAATTAGGCAAAGCAATGCTGAGTATCAATGCCTGTAAAGGTTTTGAATACGGTTCTGGTTTTGGTGGGGTGACCATGAAAGGTTCCGAACATAACGATACTTTCATTAATAAGGAAGGTTGTATCGAAACAACTACCAATCATTCGGGAGGAATACAGGGAGGAATCTCTAATGGAATGGATATTTACTTTAGGACTGCATTCAAGCCTGTAGCAACGATTATGAAAGATCAACCTTCTGTCAATGAGCAGGGTGAAGTGGTGACTGTAACGGGTAGAGGTCGACACGATCCTTGTGTAGTGCCTAGAGCGGTTCCTATTGTAGAAACAATGGCCGCCCTTGTTCTGCTAGATTATTGGATGATTGCTAAATCAAGCCAACTTTAAGAGCATGTTCAAATTTATCTTAATTTACATTACTTAAACATACTCTAAATGGTAAAAAGCTTCTTCACTAATTGACCAAATAACACTTGTGCTTCAGACTCGTATTGGAGAAGTATGGGACTTTTGGCTTTAGCGGCTAGTGTACCCAAATATTGGCTCTGGTGATGAACTGTATTAGGAATCTGAACAAATAGATAAAGATGATCAAACCCATAGGCTTGACCATCTTCATCATCGTAATAAAAATGGGTGCTGAATAACCAATCATGGACTTCAAATTTCCAAATAGCAACTTCTTCCTGCCAGAAAAATTGACATTGATACTCAAAAATATACTGTAACGCTTGAGCAGGAGTATACTTTAGTTGACTCTGTAGCAATTCATAGACTAAAGTATTATGAACTTTTTGCTGACTTTGAAGTAGTGTATTGATTTTTGAAAAAATTGCTTTTTCCTCCATATCTGTTTTGTTTATTGCCATTCCCAAGCCGAAACATAGGCTCCATGCTCTTCTGTGTAATCCAAGAAATGGTCATAAAACTTGAAACCAGCTAAAGTAGCACTATCCCCGACTATGATGAGTTTCTTTTTGGCTCGGGTCATCGCTACATTCATACGGCGGGTATCTTTCAAGAAACCTATTTCACCATTATCATTAGAACGCACCATGGAGATGTAAATAATATCTCGTTCTTGTCCCTGAAAAGCATCAATCGTGTCTACGACTATGTCAGCATCAGGGAAATGGTCAAAATCTTTTTCGATGGCATCTTGTATACTAATGACTTGCTCTCTGTAGGGAGAAATAATACCAATAGATACTTTTTGGTCACCAAGTACCACGAGCTGATGGTCTAAATGCTGTCGCAAGACATAATATTCTTCTGGGTTGAAATAACTGAGGGATTCTTCGTTTCGTTTTTCTTCAAATCCGCATCCTGCCGTATCAATAAATTCCATGGGAGGACTAGGAGTACCATCTGTCATGAATAGTTGCCAATCTGCCACCGAAACATCCGCTTGTAGTTGATTGTGATAAAATTCTTGATTAGAAAAACCCATAATCGTGTTATGCATTCTGTATTGAGTGTCAAGCAAGTTGACTTCATCAAATCGTTCGACACACTTTTCGAGGAGTGTTTTAGCCAATCCATTTTGGGCTGCTTTTCGACTTTTGACTGTAGGAGGCAGTTGGAATGGGTCTCCTGCAAAGATTACTTTATTGGCTTTGCAAATAGGAATCCATGCAGCAGGTTCGAGTGCTTGAGCTGCTTCATCTATGATCACTACGTCAAATTTCATTTTTTCGATGTAGCGATTCATTGTTCCAACAAGTGTACAGCAAATAACATCTGCTTCTTTTAGTACCTTGTCAATAATATAATCTTCTAGCATACGAGCTTGATCCATCAATTCTCTTGCTTCTCTATAGGCATCTCTACGTTCAGTACGTTGTTCGTGCCCAAAATTACGTTTGTATTTTTGAGCGTTGCGTTTCATTTTGGCAGATTCAATCTTAAGTTTTTTTACTTCTTGCATTTCAGGTAGCTGCTGCAAAATACCTTCCATTGTGTGCTCTAGTAAGCTTTCGTCTACTCGTGATACATTACCAATACGAACAACATTGAGTTGTTGTTCTGCTAGTTTTTCAGTCAGCAAATCAGTGGCAGCATTAGAAGGGGCACAGACCAAGATTGGAGAAGTTTGTTTGACCAATTGCTGCACAGCTGCTACAATCGTAGTGGTCTTGCCGGTACCAGGAGGACAATGAACAATCGCGACATCTCTAGCTGCTACTATATCCTGCACCGCTTTGTTTTGAGAGCTGTTGAGCTGAGGGATATGATAGTAATGATGCTCTTTGTGGAAAGATGGAGCTACTTTTCCTAAGAGAACCTGCCGTAATTCTGCTAGACGATCTCCTTTGGCAGCGATTACTTTTTCGACAGCTCGTTCCATTTCTTGATAACTTCGTTCGTCAAAATTGAGTTGTACGCCAATTTTGCCTGCCATGACCCAGCGTGGCAATTCGGTACCATAAAAAATGATTTTCATGGTATTTCTTTTAAGATAATAGACTACCCCTTTGAGCTCTAGGTCATCTCCTGTAAATTTTTCCGAAAAAACACTGACGACTTGTCCTGCTCTAAATTTATGTGGTTTATCAATTCCTTTGGTTCGTTCGACTATGATATAAGGGTGTTCTCCTAGTCCCCAACCAGAACTAGTCACCTGAAGTGGATACCAACAAGCTCCTTTTTTGACTCGTTGAGCAAGGGTTTGTTGTTTGAGCAATGCTTCAAACTGAGTAATTTCTTCTTCTTTCTCTTGTTCTAATACAGTTAGTAATTGTTTTAGTTCCTCTTGTGTTGTCATTATGATTAGTTGTTGGAGTCTGTTTTGTGCAGTAGTTTATTAATTTCTTATTGGCATATTATAATTGAAACATGCTCTTAGTGTGAATGATAGTAGATAATACCACCTCAAATACGTCTTTTTTACATAAATTTTGCCATTTCTTTCTCAAAATGCCAGTTTTGTTGCAATTTGCGTTCAAATTTCGTGTAAAAAAGAGACAATTCTATCTAAGAATAGTTTTGAATTCATTTTTTATTCTAAAAAAGAAGACACTTATTCGACTTATCTTAGAGTAATCCTTTGGAGTGGTGTAGGAGTATGTTTCATATTACAAATTAAGGTGATGTATGAATACGCTCTACGCTCTAATATATAAATAAATAAAACTTTGAAAGTACTTTTCCACTTTGGGCGATACCTTATATTCATTAAGAATATGTTTGCCCGTCCTGAAAGATTTTCCATGTATTGGAAAGAAACGATGCGACAAATGACCGACATTGGTGTGGGGTCTATTGTTATTGTTGGACTTGTTTCGGTATTTATTGGAGCCGTGACAGCGGTACAGTTTGCTTATCAATTAGGCTCTTCGACCATACCTAGATGGTATATTGGGTATATTGTTCGAGATATTATGATTATAGAATTGGCTCCTACATTCACTTGTCTAGCCTTGGCAGGTAAAGTTGGTTCTAATATCGCAGCAGAACTAGGAGGAATGCGGCAAAAAGAACAAATAGATGCTCTAGAAGTAATGGGGGTAGATACAACAGCGTATTTAGTGGCACCCAAGATATTTGCAGCTATCGTGGTGATCCCGATGTTGGTGATTTTGTCAGCTTTCTTTGGTATGGCAGGTGGGTATATTGCTTGTGTGGCAGGTAATTTGATCTCAGATGCAGAGTTCATGCAGGGATTAAGATCCTTTTTTGAAGTACGAAATATTACCATGATGATGGTAAAAGCGTTTGTTTTTGCCTTCTTATTGACCTCTGTTGCTTGCTATAAGGGCTTTTTTGTGACAGGGGGTAGTATCGAACTCGGGCGAGCTAGTACGAGTGCGGTTGTTATTGCTAATATTGCGATATTATTAGCTGATTATATTATTGCATTAATACTGACTTAGAGGATATGATTCGTATAGAAAATATAAAGAAACAATTTGGAGAGCAGAAGGTATTGAAAGGTGTCTCTACTGTTTTTGAGGAAGGTAAAACGAACTTGATTATTGGTAAATCAGGAGCTGGTAAGACGGTTATGTTGAAGCTCTTAGTGGGATTGATCCAACCTACTAGTGGTACGGTTTGGTATGGTGACACTAACTTTACTGCACTGACGGCTAAACAACGGAAGGCTATTCGTACAGAAATGGGGATGCTTTTTCAGGGATCAGCCCTTTTTGATTCGATGACGGTAGAAGAAAATGTCAAATTTCCTCTAGATATGTTTACGAAATTGACCGCGAAGGAAAAATCCATACAAGTTGATCAAACTCTTGAAAGGGTAGAATTGACAGGTAGTAATAACAAATATCCTTCAGAAGTATCTGGAGGGATGCAGAAAAGGGTCGGTATTGCAAGAGCAATTATACTGAATCCAAAGTATCTTTTTTGTGATGAGCCGAATTCGGGTTTAGACCCGACTACGTCTATGAGAATAGATGCTTTGATCAAAAAAATTACGATAGAAAACAATATGACTACGGTTATCAATACTCATGATATGAATTCTGTGATGGAGATTGGAGATAAGATTAATTTATTGCATTTTGGAGAGCTGGCTTGGGTCGGTAATCGTAAAGAAGTAATGACAAGTGAAAACGATCTGTTACAAGATTTTATTTTTGCTTCACCATTCTTGAAGCGTCTTAGGGATGCAGCGAATCTGAATAAACTGAAATAGAGTTGGATCAAACAACTGCTAAATAAAAAAACGGGAAACTGATTAAATATCAATTTCCCGTTCTTCGTTTTTATAGCAAGAACTATTTCAATTCTTGCATTTTTCGTACTTGTGTCAATAGTATTTTTTTAGGAGTAAGAGCGACACTTTTCATCATTACTTTTTGAGCAAAAGTGACTCCTGCTAAAACATCTAAGTCACCTTTTAGCATGGCATTGTAACCTGTATTAGCGACTTCTTTAGCTGTAAAAGTATGTTTAAATAGCTCTGTTTTGTCCATATCTGCTGTCTGAGCAAATTCTGTATCTGTAGCACCAGGCAAAAGAGCTGTAACTGTCACATTGGTATTGTATAGCTCTTCAGCAATAGCATTACTAAAAGACGTAACATACGCTTTTGATGCAAAATAAACCGCTTGTAATGGACCTGGCATAAGACTAGCGGTAGATGATACATTGAGGATTTTACCACTATTTCGTTTGACAAAGTCAGGTAAAAAATAACGAGTCAAAGCTGTCAATGCAACAATATTGAGTTGAATCATAGATAAGTCGTCTGCCCAGGCTCTTTCGTGAAATTTTCCTCTACCTCCAAATCCAGCATTATTAATCAGATAATCTACTGTTAGACCAAGTTGTTGTACCTCTTCATAGATTTCTTTAGGTGCATTAGGCTCTGTTAGGTCTTTGACCATAATAATTACTTTAGCAGAGGTACTTTGCTGAATTTCTTGTTGGAGTGCTTCTAACTTTTCTTTTCTTCTTGCTACTACAATTAAGTCGCCTCCTTTAGCAGCATGTATTTTTGCCATTTCTTTTCCTATTCCGCTACTGGCTCCTGTTATTAGTGCTGTTTTTTTCATGAGTTAGCTTTATTTTAAATATGCTCTTATCAAAAAAAAGAGGCAAATTCTAATGTATAGAATTCACCTCTTTCTGAAAAGATTATTTCTTGCCTCCTTTGGCATTTACTTCTATCTTTTTATTGTCTTCATCTTCTTCATTGAGTGTTACAATGAGTGTCGTTCCGTCTTCAAAATCATTTTGATTATTGAGAATGAACTCCGCTAGAGGATCTTCCAAGTATTTTTGGATAGCACGGTTCAGCGGTCTAGCACCAAACTGTGGGTCATATCCTTTTTCTGCAATAAAGGTCTTGGCTGTTTCATCCAGTTCAATTTCAAATCCAAGCTCTTTGACTCTATTATAAAGATCTTTGAGTGTAATGTCAATGATTTTGAAAATCTCCTCTTTGTCTAGGCTATTGAATACAATAACATCGTCAATTCTATTCAAAAACTCTGGAGAGAAGGTACGTTGCAAGGCTCCTTGGATAATACCCTTAGAGGTTTCTGTCGAAGATTCTTGTCTTGTTTTGGTAGCAAAACCAACACCTTGACCAAAATCCTTAAGTTTACGGACTCCAACATTAGAAGTCATAATGATAAGGGTATTTTTGAAATCCACTTTTCTGCCTAATCCATCTGTTAGTTGTCCGTCATCCAATACCTGCAATAGAATATTGAAAATATCTGGGTGAGCTTTTTCGATCTCATCCAGTAAGACTACAGAATAAGGCTTACGACGTACTTTTTCAGTGAGTTGACCACCTTCTTCATAACCTACGTAGCCTGGAGGAGCACCGATCAATCTGCTTACCGCAAATTTTTCCATGTACTCACTCATATCAATTCTAATCAAGGCATCTTCAGAGTCAAACATCTCACGAGCCAATACTTTGGCGAGTTCTGTTTTACCTACTCCTGTAGGACCTAAGAAAATGAAGGTTCCAATAGGCTTGTTAGGATCTTTGAGTCCTACACGGTTACGCTGAATCGCTTTGGTGATTTTGACAATAGCTTCGTCTTGTCCAATGACGTGTCCTTGTAGTTGCTTATTCATATTGAGCAGTTTCTTGCTCTCATTTTTGGCGACACTACTAACAGGAATACCTGTCATCATAGACACCACTTCTGCAATGTCTTCATCCGTAACAGGATAGCGTCTAGTTTTAGACTCTTCTTCCCATTTTTGTTTATCTTGTTCTAGTTGACGAATCAGTTTAGATTCTTTGTCACGGAAGTTAGCTGCTTTTTCATATTCTTGATCACGAACGGCTTGGTTTTTAGCCTCTTTGGTAGACTCAATTTCTTCTTCCAGAGCAATAATATGCTTAGGAACGTGAATGTTTTTGAGGTGTACACGAGCGCCAACCTCATCCATGACATCAATAGCCTTATCAGGCAAGAAACGATCTGAAATATAGCGATCACTTAATTTTACACAAGCTTCTATCGCTTCTGTAGAATACGTCACATGATGAAATTCTTCGTACTTTTCTTTGATATTACCCAAGATGTGTACCGCTTCTTCTGGAGTAGGAGGGTCAATGATTACTTTCTGGAATCTTCTATCCAAAGCACCATCTTTCTCTATATACTGACGATATTCGTCTAGTGTAGAGGCTCCAATACATTGTAATTCTCCACGAGCCAATGCTGGCTTAAAGATATTAGACGCATCTAATGAACCTGTAGCACCACCAGCACCTACAATAGTATGTATTTCATCAATGAAAAGAATTACATCTCTAGATTTCTCTAGCTCTGTCATGATTGCTTTCATTCTTTCTTCGAACTGACCACGGTATTTTGTACCAGCTACCAATGCGGCTAAATCTAGCATTACGATTCGTTTGCTAAAGAGGTTTCTTGATACTTTACGTTGATAAATACGCAGTGCGAGTCCTTCTACTACAGCAGTTTTACCCACTCCTGGCTCTCCAATAAGAATTGGGTTATTTTTCTTTCTTCTGGATAGAATCTGAGAAACACGTTCTATTTCGCTTTCGCGCCCAATAATTGGATCGAGTTTTCCTTCTTCAGCCATTTTGGAAATGTCACGTCCAAAATTATCTAATACAGGAGTATGTGATTTACCTTGACGGCGACCACGTCCTTGATTGCTCCCACCTCTGTCTTCGTTTTCTTCATCAGCAAACTCATCATCTGGCCCCATTTGTATGTTAGGGTCAATTTCACTGTTGACATATTCGAGTTCGGTACGATAAGCATCGTAGTCAATATCAAATTGACTTAGTATTTTAGTGGCTAAAGTTTCTGTATTTTTCAGAATAGCTAATAGAATGTGCTCTGTATTGATGACATCACTTTTGAGCAATTTTGCTTCTAAAAAAGTAATTTTTAGAGCTTTTTCTGCCTGTTTAGTGAGTGGCATGTTTCCTACATTGTAGCCATTGGTGGCTGTTTGTAGATTGGTCGTAATAGACTCTTCGAGTGCTTGTTTTAGATATTCTAGCTTTACACTCAACGATTCTAACGTACGAACCGCCAAACTATTTTGGTCTTTAATAACACCTAGTAGCAAGTGTTCTGTCCCAATATAGTCATGACCATATTGTAGAGCAGCTTCTCTGCTATTAGCTATTATCTCCTTTACTTTAGGTGAAAATCTGTTGTTAGGCATATATAAATAGAGATTTAATTATTTCAAAATATATTTCTTTGTGTAGTGTTTTGAATTGTATAATATTAGACATACAATTCATGTACTAAATAACAATCCAAACAAAACGAATGTTGTTTTAGTTGTGAAATGATACGAGACTAAACCATCGTTTGTTTGTTCTAAGTTATACTTTATTTATAAAAAAGGAAAACTTTTAGTTTTTTTTGCAAATTTCGTGCTCAAACCTAAAACTGACAAAATTACCGACTCTGTTGTCTTGGTCAGGGATTTGTAATAAACCATGAACAAAAATTAGGTAAAAAGTATTATATTGTCTAAAATTGCAATGCAATTGGAGAAGCAACCACTTCTAAAATTAAAATCGAAAACAAAACATACTATGAAATATTCTGTCGATAAAAAAGATGATTACGCTATCATGTATTTAGGGGAAGAAAATCTAAATACACTTAAAGCACCTGACTTGAAGTCGGAGTTAATCGTATTGCATAATGCAGGTATCAAAAATTTGATTCTAGATCTTTCTGCTACGAAATTTGTTGATTCTTCTGGATTAAGCTCTATTTTGACTGGAAATAGATTGTGGACAGAGGCTGGAAATGCATTTGTACTAACAGGAATTGTACATCCTAGTGTCAAAACATTGATTACAATATCTAGATTGGATAGTGTATTGACAATCAAAGAAACATTAGCTGATGCGACTAAGTTTGTGATGATGCAAGCATTGCGTAGCGAATTAGGAGGAGAGGAAGAAGAGTAGTCGGGAACTAAAATAGATTCGTAGTGATTTATGCCACTGACAATAGAGTGGATATATGCTGCGATATAAAATATTCAATAGCAATATCTAAGAGGAGGATAGTAATCCAAGTCATTTAGGTATTGCTTTTTTTTGAGCCTGTTTTAAAATTAACTTTAAGTTGTAAGTTCTTGATTTAGAATAATTTAATTCTTAAACATGCTCTTATGTAAATAAGGATGAGTAAATTTCAATTAACAATACTAGGAACAAGTGCGGCACTGCCTGCTTATGGGAGGCATTTATCTTCGCAAATATTGGCGGTAGATAATGAGCTGTATATGATTGATTGTGGAGAAGGAACTCAGTTCCAGTTATTGAAATACCGAATCAAAAAACAAAAGATTGATCATATTTTTATTAGTCACTTGCATGGAGATCATATTTTTGGATTGATTGGTTTTATCATGACATTAGGGCTGGGTGATAGGAAGAAACCATTACATATTTATAGTCCAGAACAACGGTTGGAAGAGTTGATTATGATGCAGTGCGGACATGAGGCTGGGTTTGATATTATTTTTCATGTTACCGACCCGACACAGCATCAGTTAGTCTTTGAGTCCAAGAAAGTTGCTGTATATACGATACCATTGACTCATCGAGTGCCTTGCAATGGATATCTATTTGTAGAAAAAGATAAGTTGCCGAATATCATTGCAGCTAAGATTAAACAATATGAAATTCCATATACAGAAATTCCTGCTATAAAGGCAGGTGCTGATTTTGAGACTGTCAATGGCATGACAATACCCCATCAAGAATTAGTAACGCCTGCTGCTAAGGCTCGTAAATTTGCTTATTGTTCTGACACTATGTATAGGGAAGAAAATAGTAGTCTACTTCAAAACGTAAACTTGGTTTATCATGAAGCTACTTTTCTGCATGAGATGTTAGCTAATGCAGAGCGTACGATGCATACAACTGCTTTACAGGCGGGACAATTAGCTCAAAAAGCAGGTGTCAAAAAAATGATTATTGGACATTTTTCAGCACGTTACACGGATTTAGAGCCTTTATTGGTGGAAGCCAGAAGTGCTTATGAAGCAGTTGATTTGGCGGAAGAAGGCAAAGTGATTTCAATTGAATGATTTGGAGCTGATCAATACAACTTCAACAAAAAAGCTCCTATGATTATGAAAGTCATAGGAGCTTTTTTATATGAAAATAATGAAGTTAGTCACCATACCTAGCACGGAGGTCATCCATTATTTTAGTTATTTCGTCTGGATTTTGTACGATCTTAGTTGCCATATTGAGCAATACAGAAAAATCTACTTTATCCAATGCTTTACGAAGTCCTTCAGTTTGTTTGCTCAGTTGCATGACAGCTAGCATACCATATCGAGCGTACAAATAGGTAGCAGCATAGCCAGCGATGGTTATTTCATCAGCAGTAGAAAATTCTTTTTCAAATTTTTCTTGACATTTTCCTGTCAAGTTGTCAAGCTGCTCATCATAGCTTGCCCATTGGGTTTCAGAAAGTTCTCCTTTTTTGCTCTCAGCGACTACTTCTTCAATAAAAGTTTCGAAATTAGATAAATAGGTTACCTTATCACTACCACATCCATCTACTAGACCACAGCTAGAGATGAAAAAACTACTGATAAGCAAAACAAACAGAATACGCATAGAAATTATCATGATGAAAGGGTTAGTTTAAGAAGTAAATCACTTCAATTGTTGTAAGTTTGCTAATATAACTAACAAAAATAGAATTGTGGAAAAGAAACAACTAGATTTTTACAAAATAAGCAGTATCGTATTGTACATGGGGGCGGTGATTTTTTTTGGATTAGGATTGTATTATCCCATCATGAAAACTAAAATATTGTTCGGCTTCCAGCAAGATAGTTCTTATTTGGTAGGGACTATTAGTTATTTTTTCAGAGAGCAGGAATATTTTTTAGGAGTTCTCTTGTTGTTATTTTCTTTCATTTTACCCATTTTGAAATTTATTCTCATTGGGCTAAGTTTGATGAACTGGACAACAGAAATACAGCAACGATTGATTCATTGGTTGAATAGCGTCAACAAGTGGGCGATGTTAGATGTTTTTGTGGTAGCTTTAGTGATCGTGAATATCAAAACGGGTAATGGATTGATTAAGACGCAATTAGAAGTAGGAACTACATTTTTTGGAATTGCAATTGTTTGTTTGATGCTTTGCACACAAATTTTGGCAAAACAACCAAAAAAGATAGTCATAAAGACCCAAAACTCTGATGCAAATTAGAAGAATCACCCAATTTATTTTATTTTTGTGGGCAATAGTACCTATGTGTTAATAATGACACCGTACGAAGCTCTATAAAGAAATTAAAGAGATATATGAAAAACTACTTTACACCAACACAAAAGAGTACCTTTTTAGTCTGGATGTTTGCCATTCTAGGGTGTTGTGATCTAGCAGCTCAAACAGCTAATAGTCAATCGACGGCTACACAATGTTATGCAGGGCCAACACAAAGCTTTACGGCTACGGCAGGTACTGCTTTTGGATCCGTCACCTTCGTAACAGGTGCGGGAGCAAATCAAATTCCTGCGGGACATCGTATTGTAGATATTACCGTAGAAGTGGTTTGGTCTAAATCGGATCAAGGAGGATGTACTGCTCCTACTGGTCAGGCTACCGATTTAAGTCAAGTTGGGTTCAAGCTTCGTAAGGCTGGTAGCCCTTCTATATTTTTGGCAGCATCAGCAGGTACAGCAGCTTTCTCTGCTAGTGGTCCTACAGTAGCTTCTTTTTCTGGATCATTTCCTGGTAACACACCAGGTATTTTATCGGATACTATTTCTTTTCAGAATGGAGCTCCTTCTTTGTTACCCGCTGTAACTCCTAATGTTGCTAATGATACTTTTAATACTAATAATGACCCATTGAGTGGACTTTTTGGACTTGATCCCACTTCAGTAGGTGGAGTTTGGCAGTTGGAAGCCATTAATGATCCTGGACCTGGACCAGCTCTTTGTGTACATTCTTATTGTATTACTATTGTTACTTGTGCCCCAACAGCATTAGTAGCAGCTTGTAAGTCTAATGTAACGTTAGCTTTGGATAATAATGGACAAGTTAATTTCAACATTGCTCAACTAGACAGTGCTAGTGATGCTTCTTGTTTATTGAGTTCTACTACTTTTACACCAGCAAGTGCCAACTGTTCTAATACAGGAACTACGATTCCTGTCACCATGCGATTGGAGGATAGATTAGGTAATGTATCTACTTGTGTTAGTAACGTTACTATTGCGGACTCTACAGCTCCTGTACTGGCAGGTTGTTTACCTACCATTGTAGATACTTTATTTCTAGATACATTTGGTAGAGATACTTTCTTAGCTAGTAGTCTGGATATAACAGATAACTGTGGTGCCGTCATCAAAGAAGTACGTCCATTTGGAGGAGGTGCTTGGAGCAATGAAGTGACCTTTAGTTGTGTTAGTGGTTTTCAGCGAATATGGGGACGAGGTCGAGATGCAGCAGGTAATGTAGATTCTTGTCAGTATTTATTACGAATAATCGATACGGTTGCTCCTACGGCTGTTTGTGGAAGTGATACCTTATACTTGGCAACTTCTGGTACTACTGGACGATTCGAAGTAACTGCCAATGCTATTGGTGTAGATGGAGGAAGTTTTGATGTTTGTCCTCCAATTACAGGATATTTCATAGGGAGTCAATTTGCGGCTCCTCCTACATATACTTGTGCAGATGTAGGAACACAAACGGTTACTCTAGTCGTTTCAGATGGTAATAATAATATTGATTCTTGTACAACAGCAACTATAACCATATTAGATACCATTCCGCCAACGATCAATTGCCAAACAGATACTGTTTATTTAGATAATGCAGGTAACGGAACTGCTTTTGCTACCAACTTTGATGATAATAGTGTTGATAGTTGTGGGATTGATAGTATTGATTTTGGAGGCACTGCTGGAGGAGTAGCGAGTCTTAGCTATACTTGTGCAGATGCAGGAACATCACCTACTGTTGTTGTCAGAGTATTTGATCCTAGTGGTAATGTAGATTCTTGTACGACCACAGTTGTCATATTGGATACGATTCCACCTACTGCTATTTGTAGAAACAGAACTGCTTATTTGGATAATACAGGTAATGTACTATTAACAGCAGATACCTTTAACAATAATAGTGTAGATGTCTGTACAGGCAACAATCTTACATTCATGGTGGGAGGAAGTACCACGGCTACTTTTGACTGTGCAGATATAGGGACGAACTCTATTACTGTTATGGTCATTGATAGTAATGGTAATGCAGCTACCTGTACGCCTAGTGTTACTATATTAGATACTGTAGCTCCTGTAGCTACTTGTGCTAGTCCCACTGTCTACTTAAATGCAGCTGGTATCGCCACACTCAATGCAACACAGTTGAATAATGGTAGTACAGATAACTGTGGTATTGAAAATTATTATGTAAATACAGTTGGAATTACTTCTACTACTTTTACTTGTAATGCTCTCAATACACCACAGAATGTGATGCTAATAGTAGAAGATACTTCTGGCAATATAGCTTCTTGTCCAACTACAGTGATAGTAGAAGATACGATTCCTCCTACGGCGATTTGTACAACTTCTATTTCATTGACATTGAGTAATACGGGAGTAGCAACAGCACAACCAGTAGATATTGATTCTTTGAGTGGAGATAACTGCGGTGCTGGTATTACCTTAACAATCAATGGAGCGAGTAGTCAAACTTATACTTGTGCTGATATTGGTTCAAATACAGCTGTATTGACAGTGACAGATTCCGCTGGACAGTCTGCTAATTGTAGTGCTACTGTCAATGTAGTAGATAATCAACCACCAGTACCTGGCTGTCAATCGGCTACTATCTTCTTGAATAGCTCTGGGGTTGCTTCCTTGACTACTAGCGATGTGATCAACCCAGCAGCAACATCTGATAACTGTGGTTCTTTTACGGCTACTTTTGCAGGAGGTGCGACTAATATTACTTACAACTGTGATAGTGTAGGAGGCCCACCACGTTTTGTAGATGTTATTATTACTGATAATAGTGGTAACCAGATAACATGTAGCCCTCGTGTAACGGTAAGAGATACGACTCCACCTACTGCTATTTGTAGAAGTAGCTTTACTGTACAGTTAGATAATAATGGAAATGGCTTTATTGTTCCTATGAATATTAATAATAATAGCTTTGATATCTGTGGAATAGATACCATGTTAGTCAATGGAGTAGATACTTTCTTTTATACTTGTGCTGACGTAGGAAATACTGCAGCAGTCTTATCTGTTGTAGATTCAAGCGGAAACCCTGCTACTTGCCCTACATCTATTCGAGTGAGTGACCCACGTCCTCCCGTAGCACAGTGCTTTTTAGATACTATATTATATTTGGATCCTACAGGAGTAGTTACTGCTAACCCAACCCATATTGATTCTAGTAGTTTTGATAACTGTACTAATTTGTCTTTGACAATCAATGGTGCCCCATCTGTGAATTATAACTGTTCTAATGTAGGTGGTAATACAGCCTTCTTGACCGTTACAGATGCCAATGGTAATATTGTAAACGAGTTTTCTCTTGGAGGAACAGGATT
>CAYOJF010000071.1:16518-26211 GCA_964404215.1 uncultured Aureispira sp.
TGCCAATGGTAATACAGATGTATGTTCGTCTACTATTAATATTGCAGATACGATTAGTCCAGTAGCTAACTGTACCGCACTAGGAGCAGTTACTCTATTTGTCCCTCCAGGGCAATGTTTCCAATCAGCACCTGCTAGTATATTTGATAATGGTAGTACTGATAACTGTGCTAGCTCTTTGATTTTTACTGTAGGTGGAGCACAGAGCTTGACCTTTACCACATTAGGGGTGACTCCTCTTACACTAACCGTTAGTGATGGTAATGGACAATCTGCAACCTGTGCTACAAATGTTATTTTGAGAGATACAGTACGTCCAACTATGATTTGTAAAACAGATACGGTACAATTAGATAATAATGGAAATGGTATTGTCTTGACATCTGATGTGAATGGAGGTAGTTCTGATAATTGTGGAGCTCCTAATTATACTATAAATGGACAACCTTCTTTATCTGTAGATTGTAGTAATTTGGGTAATAATACAGTTACTTTAATTGGATCAGATGCTTCAGGCAATAGTGATAGTTGTTTTGCTCAAGTATTGGTGCAAGACAATATTGCCCCACAAGCACGTTGTTTTGGTACAGCCACGGTTGTACTAGATGGAAGTACAGGAATAGGAACACTAACAGTTGCAGATGTTAACAATAATAGTACAGATAACTGTAACATAACAAGCTTAAGTCTTTCACGTACCAGTTACTCTTGTCCTGATATCGCATTAAATCCAGATACTGTTTTCCTTTTTGTATTAGACCAGAGTGGAAATTTAGATTCTTGTCAGACACGTATCACGGTACGAGATACAGTGGCTCCTGTAGCATCATGTGTAGGACCTATTACAAGATATCTCAATACAAGTTCTGTCTCTATTACGACCAATGATATTGATAATGGTAGTACAGACAATTGTGCTATACAAAGTTATGCTTTGAGTCAGTCTACATTCAATTGTAATGATATAGGGTCCAATACAATTACTTTAACTGTAACCGATTCGAGTGGTAACTTTGAGACTTGTAATACTACGGTCAATATATTAGATTCTATACGCCCTACACCAAACTGTAATAATCTAACGGTACAGTTGGATGCTAACGGCAATGTTAGTGTAGCGGCAACAGATATAGCGGCAGGATCTTTTGATAACTGTACTATTGATACGATTTTGGTTAATGGATTGGATTCAGCAGCATACGACTGTTCTAATATCGGTAATAATGTAGCGAATATTTATATACAAGATGAGAGTGGTAATTTTGTGACTTGTACAGCTGTTATTACTGTAGAGGATAACATTGCCCCTACTGCTAATTGTGTCACAACACCACTTAGTTTACAATTAGATATTAATGGTATTGCAGTTATAACACCTGCAGATGTTGATAATGGAAGTACCGATAATTGTGGGGCTGTAGCTAGCCTAACAATTTCTCAAGATACCTTTAGATGTGTGGACGTAGCTAGTAGTCCAAATACTGTAACACTCACCGTTACAGATAACGCTGGTTTATCTTCTACTTGTTCTGCACAAGTGAATGTAAATGATACTATCCGCCCAACAGTGCTGTGTCAAGCAGATACTGTTTATTTGGGAACAGGCGGTGTAGCCAATGTAGTAGCAGCTAATTTTGATAATGGAACAAATGATGCTTGTGGCATTACTTCTCTAACGATATCAGGAACCAATAACCCTGTTGGTTGTGCGGATATAGGAACCCGAACAATTAGCCTAATAGCAACAGATGGAAACGGAAATGTAGACTCTTGTCAAACAACATTAACTATATTAGACACTGTTCCACCTACGTTAGTTTGTACGGATGATACACTAAGTTTAGATGGTTTCGGTAATTTAACTATTGATTCTACTACTACTAGTATTTATAGTGTAACAGATGCTTGTGGTACAGGAAGTATTACACTAAATGGAAGCAATTCTATTAATTATACTTGTGCGGACTTAGGACCTAATAATATAACTATTGAGGCAACAGATGCTGGAGGAAATGTAGCAACCTGTGCGGTTGTAGTGACGGTACAGGATGTGACGCCACCTTCCCCAACTTGTTCTAATTCAGCGACACAGTATCTAGATGTTAATGGAACATTAGCAGTAGATCCTAATTGGATTTTGAGTAATGTAGTCGAAGTTTGTGGAGTAGATACTGTTTTTGCAGGACCAGATACAATGCGTTGTGCTAATATAGGTAATAATAATATTACGATTACTGTTGTTGATGAGAGTGGAAACTCTAGTACTTGTTCTGCCAATCTTCCAATAGCAGATACAATTCCTCCTACTATGGTTTGTAGAGATACTACCATATGTCTTTCAGGTGGATTTGTCAATGTCAATGCAACAGATATTGATGGAGGTACTACGGATGCTTGTGGGTTATCACCTGCATTGACTATCAATGGAGCCAATAATGTTATTTATACTTGTAACGATATAGGAACACAAGTAGCTGTACTAGAACGTACCGATGTAAATGGAAACTCTGATACTTGTAGAGCAACGATTACGGTACAAGATTGTGTGGCACCAAGTGCTGTTTGTAGAAACTTTACGGCTCAGTTAGATACCAATGGACAAGTAGCAGTTAGTGCTTTTCATGACATTGAGTTTGGTAGTAACGATGACTGTGGAATTGATTCAACGACCTTTGCTATTAATGGACAAGATACCTTAATTTACAACTGTGCTTTCATAAATAGCCCTGATACGGTTTTATTCACTGTAGCAGATAATTCAGGAAATCTAGATAGTTGTACTGCTGTCATTACAATAGTAGATAATGTAGCTCCTGTAGCGAGATGTGCAGGAACTACAGTAAGAGTATTGCCAGGAACTGGATTTGTAACTATACCAGCCTTTAATCTAGACAATACTAATAATAGAAGTACTGATAACTGTAGTATTAGCAGCTACCTAATCAATGGACAGGCTATAGATACATTTGACTGTACTAATTTAGGATTGAATACAGTAGTATTGACTGTAATCGATCAAGATGGTAATTCAGACACCTGTCAAACACAAGTAGAAATACAAGATTTGACAGATCCTAATGTGAATTGTATTCTAAACTCGAGTTATGTGCTAGACCCAACAGGAGTCTTTAACTTACCAGCAACAGCATTAGTTTCCTCATCGTCTGATAATTGTGGAATTGCCTCTGTATTGGCAAATGGACAGGATACATTAGTACTTAATTGTGATAGTATAGGTGCTCCTATACAAATTCAAGTAACAGTAGTGGATTCTTCTGGAAATACAGCAACCTGTCGTTCGTTAATTAATGTTACAGATACTGTGAGTCCAGTAGCTATTTGTCCTACAATACCGGTACAAACTTACTTGACTTCTGCACCTAATGGAGCGACTTATGTGCAAGCAAACACTATTGATAGTGCTTCTTTTGACAATTGTGGAATTATTCGTTATTTGATTAATGGGCAAGATTCGGCATTGTATAGTTGTGCTAACATTGGTATGACACTCACGGCAACATTGACAGTAGAAGATGCTTCTGGTTTGACAGCAAATTGTCCAGCAACTATAGAAATTCTAGATAGCATTCCTCCAACAGCAAGATGTAGAGATATTACCGTAACACTTTCGCCAGCAGGAATTGCTATTATTAATAGTAATGCAATTGACAGCTTTAGTACAGATAATTGTGGTATTAGTAGTTTCTTGATTAATGGTCAAGCACAAGATACGTTTGATTGTTCGAATGTAGGAAATCCCAATAATGCCTTACTAACAGTAATCGACCAGTATGGAAATCAGAGTTTCTGTACTTCTAGTATTACAGTAATAGATGCAACACCTCCTACAATTATTTGCCCAGGAGCACCAGTTAATTATTATATTAATAACAATGGAATTGCAATTGTAGATCCACAAACAGTAGCGACTGCTTCAGATACTTGTTCTGTTATCTTCTGGTTTATCAATGGACAAGCTTTAGATACGTTTGATTGTAGTGCTGTTGGGACAACACAACCAGTGAATATAAGGGTAGAAGACCCAAGTGGTAATTCTGCTAATTGTACTGCTTTATTGAACATACTAGATACGATACCTCCTTCAGCTAGCTGTCAAGGTAGTATTACTATAGCATTAGATAGTACAGGGCAAAACAGTATCAGTTTCTCAGATATAAATTTATTCTCTTCAGATAACTGTGGTATTATAGATACCTTAGTTAACGGGCAGTTGAATGTTAATTATACTTGTGATTCGGTAGCGAATTCTCCATTAACAGCAACAATGACCTTGCGAGATGCGTCAGGAAATACTAGTAGTTGTCAGACCACAATTAATTTAGTAGATAACATATTCCCTGTTGCGAGATGTAAGGATACTGTTTTTGTCCAGTTGGATAATACTCCTAACGCTGGGTTAGCAATTGTACAAGCGATTTCATTAGATAATGGTAGTTCAGATGCTTGTACTCCACTATCATTCTTGATTAATAATTTACCAGCAGATACCTTTAGATGTCAAAACGTAGGTAATTCAAACCCAAGAGTATTAACGGTAACTGATGCGAATGGAAATGCAAGTACCTGTATTTCACAAATACAAGTATTGGATGTAAACAGACCAACAGCAGTGTGTCAACCTATTGATGCTTATTTGAATTCGTCTGGTAATGTGACTGTCTCTGCCAATCAAGTAGATAATGGTAGTTTTGATAACTGTGCCATTGTTTACACTAGATTTAACGATAGTACTAGTGTTATCAATTATACTTGTGCCGATACAGGAATACATTCTGTAACCTTAGTTGTAGCTGATGTATCGGGTAATATAGATTCTTGTCAAGCAGTAGTTAGAGTAATAGATACTATTGCTCCAGTAGCCAATTGTCAAAATGCGATTTCATTAGTGATTGATTTGACAAGTAGTGGACAACAGGTTCTTGTCCCTGCGGATATTGGATTTGGTTCAGATAATTGTGGGGTAGATAGCTTATGGTTATCTAAAGACACGATTACTTGTACCGATATAGGAAGGATACCAGTTACCTTATTCATCAGAGATGAAAATGGGAACCAGAGTTCTTGTACCGATACCATCACAGTGACCTTGGATCGTCCAACAATCATCTTACCAACACAGGATACAACTTTGTGTGAAGGAACAGATTTACCATTGAGTGCTATCATACCACCAAATGGAGCTACTTATGATTATCAGTGGATTGGACCTCAAGGACAGATTACTTTCGATCCAACTACCAGAGATACAACTGTATTTGGTGTAACAGGATTAGATGATGGACGTTATACCTTTAGAATTATACCAACTAGTAGCAATGGATGTCCAGCAGAGGATACAGTTAACTTAAATGTCAATGAGGTTTCTCCGCCAATCTTAGCTTCTAATACTACTTGTGCTGGTGATAGTGCTATATTCTATTTGGTCAATTCAAATACTTATAGTGGAACTAATATTACTTATGAATGGCAATTCAATGGTAGCCCTTATGTCCCTAACTCGAATAATGATACTTTAGTAATTAGTCCAGCAACAACAGTCAACAATGGTAATTATACCATGAGAATTACGGTTGACGGTTGTATTGATAGTTCGGCAGTACCTTATGCTTTCAGTGTAGTTGATTTGCCAACACCACCAGCACCGTTTACGAATTTACCATGTGATGGGCAACAGCTAACATTCTTTGCGAATCCGACAGATTCAACTAGATTGCCTTACACTTATGCTTGGTCAAGTAATACAACACCTACATTCAGTTCTATTTTGCCAGATCCTATTCGTACAAATGCTACACAAGCGTTTGATGGATTATATACTGTTACAATTACAGATGCTGATGGATGTTCTGCAAGTGGATCAGTAGCTGTAGCAATCCGTCCAACACCTATACAACCTAATATATTCTATACAGAGCCATTGTGTGTGGGTGATTTATTAGAGTTGCAGGATACGACGAACTACACCGTACCACCATTAGTGTATTTGTGGACAAGACCTGATGGTACTAGAGATACTACAACAACTGGACAGTTATTTATCAATGGAGCTTCAGCAGGAGATTATATGTTGACAGTAACTTCAGGAGGGTGTGCCTCTGTACCAGATACACAAAATGTACAGTATGAAGCTATTCCTGTCGCATTAGACGATAACTTTACTGTTAAGTTTAGAGATTCTCTAATAGGTGCAGATATCGTTATCAATGATGTTACCAATCCAAATGGATATGTAACAGGATTAATAGGTACGACCCCTAATAGCACAGTGCTATTTAATACTGATGGTACTATCAATTACACACCAAATGGTGGGTTCTTTGGAGAAGATACTGTACTTTATAGCTTATGTGATGCTCAGTGTCCAACGAGTTGTGATACGGCTACTATTGTGGTGGATGTAACGACCGACTTTGAATGTTTCATACCAAATGGATTCTCTCCAAATGGTGATGGAGTTAATGATGAAGTCATTATTAGATGTCGTAATAATTATCCAAATGCAGAAATAGAGATATTCTCTCGTTGGGGAACATTAGTTTACAAAGGAATTCCAACAGGATGGAATGGTCAATTTGAAGGAGCTGATTTACCAGATGGTACTTATTTCTATGTCCTCAAATTAAATGACAAAACATACGTTGGTAATACTACCGATAAATCGCAAGGTAGAGTTGGAGATCAATATACTGGATTTATCATCTTACAGCGATAAGAAGTTATTTAGAGACTGAATAACCAAAAGCCATTTTTACAATTTGTAAAAATGGCTTTTTTCATTGGGGAAACTCTACGTGATTGGACCTGCTCTTAGACTTGCTCTTACTTAAGTGCTAGGATATTATCTTCATTTACGAAATGAAAT
Organism: uncultured Aureispira sp.; assembly: GCA_964404215.1. GTDB lineage: Bacteria > Bacteroidota > Bacteroidia > Chitinophagales > Saprospiraceae > Aureispira. Next base: position 23,402 of record CAYOJF010000071.1, read on the forward strand.
TGTTCGGTGATGAAAGCTAGATTAGGGATATCGTACCCTAGCAATAAATGAGTGGTATTATGGGATACACTTTCCTCAAAGATATAGCCTACTTGTTGCAATTGATGAATATATTGTCTAGTAGCAAAGGAAATCAATCCTAGAATTGCGATACAACTTTTTTTCGTAATAGAAACAGGTTCTTTATGCCAGTGTAGTATTTGAGTAAGCGCTTCTCTCTGAACAAACTCATCTTTATCATTCAATGCCTTGACCAAGTAGGGGAATTGGATTTTGCTCGTTGCTATTTTATCTGATAACAACAATGCCCAATAGGTTTGTTGTTCAGGGAGCGAAGCATATAACTTTTGGTGATTGACCAAAACTTCTATTCGTTGGTACTCTAGAACCCTATCAATAGGAGCATTGTCAGATAGGGACAAATAGGACAAATTAGGCAGTTTTTTGAGTAATTCTTTTAATGCTGTAGTCTCTATGGGATTATCATGTAAAAAGAGTTTTTTTAAATTGGACAGCAATTCCATGCTTTTAGGCAACTGTTTGATGTGGTTGTGTACTAGGGTCAATTCTTCTAATTTTGGGAAACAATGCCAAATATCAGGTAATACTTCTAATTGATTTCCCCACAGGCTTAAAATTTGAATATCGTTAGCCTCTTCAAAGATAGGAGGGAGATGATTTAGGTCTAACTTTCCTAAATCCAATCGTATTCGACCTAGATGATCTCGCTCTTTTAACGATTCAATGAGTCTTAGTTTTATGCTATTCGAGCAATACTTGATTAGGAAACGTTTTAGAAAATAATGATGTGAGACCTCTGTACGAAAATAACAGAAAATCTGATCACATAACCAGTTGAGTTGTTTGGAGGTTAATGTTTTTTTTTGGTTTTCTAGATGTTCTGGAGCCAAAAAAAGTCTTGGTGTTAAGGGCTGATAAATTTCAAAAGTAGATTGGGTCAGCAGTGATCGAGCAGTTTTCCAAGCGAGTGTATTTCCTTCCCAATGTAGACAGTGTCCTAGCCAATAAACTAACCATTCTATTTCAGAAGCACTACTTCTAGCGTGACATAGTTCTAAGGCTAGGAGGAGTGAATCTGATTGTTGTGTCTCAACCAATCGTTTTATATTTTCTATTTCTGTAGGAGAATAAATCATCTAAGGTGTTTTTGGGAAATCTTTTCAGCCCTAAAGATAAAGAGTACTACTAAAGATTAGAAAGATGGTCATTGTTGATCAATATTTTCACTTTTGGAATGAAAAGAAACAATATAGACTTTGTAAAATACTGCATTAGAACGTAGTGGCAATAAGATTGTTTAGTGGTTATTTGGGATTTTTAAAGGCTTTTTGACCGACAAGTATTAATATTGCAACAAAAATAATCTATGCGTAAACTATTTTTGATCATCACTCTTTTTCTAGCAATAATCCTAGGGCTAATATTGATCTACAATACGGTATTGAATACGACCAAACAATTGCAACCAACAACACAGCCTCAGCTAAAGGAAGTGGCATTGGAAGGCATACTAGACCGTGCGTTGGTATTGCCGACAGTAGCAACTGCGACAGATAAAGAATGGCAACGTTACCATACCTTTTTGAAAACAAGATTTAAGTTATTATTCCAAACACCTAATGTGACTTGGCAACGATTTGGGAAGTACAGTTTAGTTGGAAAGTGGGTAGGGCAAAATAGTAATTTGAAACCTATTGTACTAGTAGTTACTCCGAATACATATCAGATGAGAGAGGATAGTAGTATTGTCCATCAAACCTCTAAAGTAGCTAGTATAAGCCTGTTTGCTAGTGTGACCAAAATGTTGGAAAATGGCGTACAACCTGATCGTACAGTTTATCTTATTTTAGCTCATCAGCCAGCGGCTGAAAAACAAATCATAGCTGCTCTATCGGTCAGTAAACGAACTCCTTATATGATTCTCAAAACAGGAGGAAAAATTACCTCTAATGGTTTTTGGGAGTTGAATCGACCAGTAGGATTTATTGGAGTTGGGAACAAATCTTATTACAATGGGCAATGGTTACTGAAAGATTCGAGTGCTAAAATAGAGCAAGTAATTGAAGACTTTAGCCAAAAACGGATAACAATTACGCCTAAAGATAAGGTAGTCAGAGAATTGATTGATTATGTAGGTCCAGAGGTTAACTTTAGTCAAAAAATACTTTGGTCCAATCCATGGTTGTTAGAACGACTACAGAGTAGCCAACTATCTAGTAATCATATTACACAGAAGCTTTTTGGGCAAGAAGTAAAATATAATATTCTAAAAAAGAATAGCACCTCTATACTTCAGTTACAATGGACTAGTGCTGATGGAGTAATCGTGAAAGGACGTTATAACCCACTAGCGAGTTACAAAGGTTTTACACTAATAGATAGCACTTTGAAATTTACAAGAAAAAACTCTTATTACTCTTCTACTACTAGTCCAGCATATAGAATGATAAGCAGTACTTTCAAAGAAATTTATACAGGAAGTTTGACCGCACCATGTCGAGTCCAAGATGCTTTTTTTGAGTACTATGCGGCTATCAGCCCCAATGTATATTATTTTACACCACTTAGTTTTGTGACGAATCCTTCTACCAAAGAAGAAAAAGAACAAAATGCCATTCAGCTCAAAAAGTCAACACAGTTTTATTATCGATTATTGGAAAGTACGATCAAAGAATAATTATTCTCAACTACCTTCTTCAGGGTACGTTTAGAGCATGTTTAAATTTATCTAAGTTCATAATATGAAATCCCTTTTTTCACTACTTCTCGTCTATTTTTTCATCAATAGC
>CAYOJF010000072.1:0-12044 GCA_964404215.1 uncultured Aureispira sp.
TAGATACAAAAATATCGCTTGATTTTGCTATAAAATATTTTTGGCTTATTACTTATTTACTTTTGTTTGTATTCTATGATGACAGGGGCAATAAATTTGTCTACAGCAATCCCTTTTACTTTTGGAGTACTTTCACTGTATTCTAAGTATTGTGTGGGGATAATATCAGCACCAATGACTCGGTACATTCGCTGAATGACATCCAAATCGAGATCAATGGCATTCATTTCTTTGACCAACTCTTTAATCTTAAGTGGTTTTCTCGAAAAGAGTACGACAATATGATTAAGTCCGTTAGGACCAACTAGTTCATCTACTTTTAGAGGACCTACAACTACATCCATTTTTTCTTCTCCTGTAGAGAAGACTTTATCTCCTTTTTCGAAGTCAGGGTAAGAGATGTAGATGCCTTTTTCTCTATCGCCTTCTAATACATATACGTATCCTTTTTTGTAGTTCGTTAGCCCTATTTTGAAAATATCGCCTTCTGTAAAAACATTGGATTTGTTCTGATACAAATTACCATTAAGAGAGGTTTTGAGTGCCTTACTTCCCATATAAACATTTACACTCCCTTCTATTCCTTTTTCTTCTGCCAATTGACGCAATTGTTTTTTTGAATAGCCGCTTTTGGGGAATACTAAATAATTACGAATATTAAGTGCCGCATAGAGCATTCTGCGATATTGTCCTTCTGTGAAACTATTACAGCAGTAAAGTCTAGGATTGTCGGACATTAGATTATGGGTGTTAGGCTTATAATATCTCTTTCTACCCGAATTATCCTTGGCTTTACCAATATAGCCACATCGCTCATCAATATCTTTTATGTTTAGTCCAGGATCGGCAGGTGTATCACAGATTTCATCTCCTTCAGTAGCACAGTTATCTCCGTTTACAAACTCCCCTGTGGTAGATAGATCTGTACCGTGAGTTGGATATAATGTCAAGTAATGAGCCATTTGACGAGTTAACGAAACTCCATTGTCAAGGCAGTCGGCATCTAGGAAAACACGGTCTTTTTGAAATTTTACTTCCTCGGGCAGTATGGTATAACCACAGTAATTTTTACCATCTACAGTGATACTACCCGTTATGTATAGATTTAGAATGTTCTTTTCGTCATACTTCTCGCACAACTCTTCTTCTTGTGTTTTATCAAAATCATAAAAACCTTCTTCACGAATGTAATTAAAGTCACCCAAAGGGACAAAACGCGTGTAATTGATCATAAAGTATTGATTCAGGTCGTCAAACGCCTTTTGGACGGATTTAATATTGATCCTATTATCTGATTTGGCAGAACGTACAATATGAATCTTAACAGGTATTTCAATCATTCCTAGTGTGGCTGGACGTTCAAATTTAGTCAGGGCTTCTCGATGTTGTTTAAGATAAGCATCATTGTAAGAGGTAACGACAGTTGCCGATGCACCCATATTTTTAGGTAGAATGTTAGTGGTCTCTTTTTGAGCCATTAGGGATGTAATGGACAGCAACAGAAAACAATACGTAAATAGAGAAAGTTTTGTCATAATAATTTATTTGAAAAGTAGTGTTAGTGATAAACTAAGAACATGTTTAGAGTAGGTTAACAAAAGAAATCGTTGATTTTGGAAAATTGATTACTTAAGCATGCTCTAATAAATGAATACACGTAGTAGGTTAAAAATAAAAAAAGATTCTTGTACCAAGTACAAGAATCTTTCCATTTATGTAGAAAAAATAAGAGCAAGCAGGCTAGATATTATCTAACTTTATTTCTGTTCTGAAGTCATCTTCTGTTATTTCCAATGCTTCTGCTTCTATATTTTTTTCTGTGATTATGAAGGCAGGATTACTACCGTCTTCATCAACTGTTAATTTACCTTTGATTTCATATTTAGGTACCCAACGGTCTTTCCAAGTAATTGCCATATCAATGATATTGGTACCATTCTCAAGAGTAGAACTCAATACCCTAGCCTTAGGATTAGTAAAATTGTCGGAATAGACCATTCTAATGGCAGGATAAATCATAGCAGTGGCGAAATCATCAGGGTTGCTACCGATTCTTTCATAATTTTGATATTTGACCACATCTGCATCAGAATCTATTCCACTACCTCCACTTCTGTTATTGTTGCTACTTCTTTTAGGAGAAACAGTATTTCTTTTAAGTGGAGGAGAGTAAATATCTTCTTCTACAATTACAGGGTCTGCTTCTGTAGGATCGTAGTCACTGTCATCCAAGAAGTGATCAGATACTAGTGTATCAATATTGTCTGTTTCTGTAGGTTTTTCTTGGTTACTACAGCCCCACAAAAATAACACAAAAGAAATTAATATTACAGGTATAATTTTAGTCATAAAATATACATTTGAATAGAAGGCTCTTATGAATATATTGGTTTGGAAAATATTTTATAAAGAACCTCTAGTTTTCTAAATAAGTTTAAAATCATATTGTGTAGTGTGTTGAATTGAATGCAAAGATATAATCTTATTTCATTAATAATCAAAAAATTAGTAATTGAAATACGAAATGCTAAGCTTATTAACTTAAACGGCTAATAATTTGTTCAGTAGACAATTTTTCTTGCTCTCCGGTTGCCATATTTTTAAATACAAGTTCATTAGATTCCATTTCTTGACTACCTACAATAACAGTGTAAGGAACACCTATTTTATTGGCATATTTCATGAGTTTTTTGAACTTGGACACTTTTGGATAAATATCTGCCGAAATACCTGCAGCTCGAATTTGGCTTATCTGCCTGAAACTGTATTTTAGTGCTTCTTCATCCATTGCCAAAAATAAGACTTGATTTGTTTGTACATTGATGGTTTCAAATAGCCCTAAATCTTTCATAACATCATAGATGCGAGCGGCACCAAATGAAACGCCTACGCCAGACATATTTTTAAGCCCAAAGATGCCCGTCAAATCTGCATAACGACCACCACCACCAATACTTCCCATTTTTATGGCAGCTTGACTCTCTACAGTAGTATCTACAACTACTTCATAAATACACCCAGTATAGTAGCTCAGTCCTCTTGCTAGCGAAAAGTCCAGTTTCAATGTATTGCTAAACGTATGGCTATCCAATAGAGACAATACTTCTTCGAGTTCTGCTATTCCTTCTTGCCCAATATCAATTCCCTCAAATAAATTTTTGACAGTAGAAATATCTTCAGCCGTTACTACTGCTTTGATTTTATCAAAAGCAGCACCGTCGATTCCTATTTTAGCTAATTCGCGTTCTACACCTTCCCATCCAATTTTATCCAACTTATCAATATTGACGGTGATAGGGACAAAAAGTTCAGGGAATCCACAATACTGAGCTAACCCATCTAATATTTTTCTGTTATTGATCCGAATGACTACTTGTAACCCTAGTTTAGCAAAAGCTTCATCATATATTTGGCATAGTTCGGCTTCACACAATAGTGAATCGGTTCCAATGACATCTACATCACATTGATAAAATTCACGGTAGCGACCTTTTTGAGGTTTGTCCGCTCTCCAGACAGGTTGAATTTGATAACGCTTGTAAGGAAAGGTCAAATCATTTTGGTTCATGACTACAAAACGAGCAAAAGGAACTGTCAAATCATAGCGAAGGGCACGGCTAGAAATCTGGGGGAGGAGAGTAGGGTAGTCTTTGTCGGTAAGAACTTGTGATGGAACATCTTTCAAGTAATCACCATTGTTAATAATTTTAAATAACAATTGATCTCCTTCATCTCCGTATTTCCCTGTCAGCGTTTTTAGATCTTCCATGGCTGGAGTTTCGAGTGGTTGAAAACCATACTTGATAAAAATAGTACGGAGGGTATCAAATATATAGTTACGTTGGTGTACAACTTCGGCAGAAAAATCTCTAGTACCTTTGACCAATTTTGGTTTCATCTTTTCGTATTATTATATATGGTGTTATTGAATTTAGAATCTCTAATGAACTGCAAAAGTAATTCTATCTTATTCTATTTCCAAATAGTGAAAACTTCAAAAATATAAAAACTTTATTATAAGTACTAGGTCAGAAATAAGGATAGATGAAATCACAGAGATTTTTGCTATATAATGAGGCAAAAAATGCAGGGATAGCCATAGCTATCACGAGGCTTTTTAACAAAGTTAGATACAAAAATATCGCTTGATTTTACTATTAACTATTTTTGAATTGGTACTTATCAATCAAAAAGTATACTTTTGCACCATCAAATAAACAGTGTAGAGCACTATTGGATTATAAATAAAATAATAATTGAATTTTGGAACAAGATACCATTATACTAAAGGCACTAGAAACCGCAGTTTATAAGCATGAAGAATGGTTTCAACAAACCATTTCGACGATTCAGAATGAAGGAGTTTCTAATTACCCAATCTTAGTAGCATACCCTACAATGACTACTATTGAAATAGGGCTGCCAATATTGGAGAGCGAGCGATATGCCTTCAATGCGACTACTCTAGAAGAGTTAGCCATGAAAAAAGTAATAGACCTTTCTAAGGTAAATGAATTTAGATCATTATATAAAGAGAAGAAACAAAGCTTTTGTATCTTCTTATTAGATCAGCCTGCTCCTCAATTCATTTTTGTACCCTATCCGAAATCTAATCACTAGAAAAGCGACTTTTATCTAATAGCCGAGGCAACAAATTAGAAAAACACTTCGTTATCCTAATACTTCGGAAAAATCTAAAGTGTTAAATTTTTAGAACTTATTAAGAATCTATAGACTTAATAGGTTGTTCTACTTTCATTTTAGAGCTTTTACATTGTAATAAAAGCAGTTTATCCTTAGTTGACTACAAAGTTCTTAATTAAAAAATAAGTATCTCTCAAAATAATTCTATAATTTTAGGAGTTGAAGTATTTTGGAAACTTCACAAATACATAGACTTTTAACGTAAGCACAAATTATGGCAAAGTATTTTTACTTACTCTACTCTTACACAAAACGCATATACCCTATGATTCGTTTTAACAAAAAACACAAACCATCCTATATATTATATATGATGGCATTTTGCTTTTTCATGCTAGGGGCTTCGCAAGAAGCTCATGCTACGCATGCAAAAGGCTCTGACATTATTTATAGATGTACAGGTAATCCCAATGAATATGAAGTGACGCTCTCGATTTATCGAGATTGTCAAGGGGTAAACTTAGGAACGACCGCTCGGATTTCAATATCAGGTTGTTCTAGTACTCAAAACGTTACTTTAAGAAGGCAGTCAGTTACTGATATTACTCCAATTTGTCCAGGCGACCCGACTGCCTGTGGTGGCGGTGGTGGTGCATTTGGTTGTGAGCAGCATGTTTACACAGCAATCGTCACTATGCCAGCTAATTGTACCGCTGTGACACTGTCTTATAGTTTATGTTGTCGGAATCGATCCATTACAACTTTAACTAACCCTGGTAGTCAGTCGATGTTTATAGATGTACTACTAAACAGTGCAGAGACTCCTTGTAATAATTCACCTGTTTTTCTGAATCCTCCTACAGCTTATACCTGTGCGGGGAATGACGTGTTTTATAACCATGGTGCTTTTGATCAAGATAATGATTCCTTGGTATATTCTTTAACACCATGTCTAAGAGGGTCTAATAATCCTGTAATATACGCTTCTGGTCGTTCAGGAATTAATCCATTGGTTTCTACTAGTGGTGTGTCTATTGATCCTGCTACAGGAGCAATTACGTTTTCTACTCCTAATACTCCTCAGGTAGCAGTACTTTGTGTATTAGTAGAAGAGTATCGTAATGGAGTTAGAATAGGTTATGTACGAAGAGATATGCAGTTTAACTTATTGAACTGTAATAATATTAATCCTGTCATAACAGGTATCAATAGTACAAATAACTTTAATATAACGGTTTGTCATAGCCAACAAGTTTGTTTCAGTATCGTAGGTACAGATCCAAATGCTGGAGATGATGTGTTCATGGCATGGGATGGAGCGATACCAGGAGCGACTTTCACAACTACTGGTGGTGGAACGACACAGACGACAGGTAATTTCTGTTGGACACCTACTCCAGCTAATATCGGAACCAATTCGTTTACAGTCACTATTAATGATGATGCCTGTCCATTATTAGGAACGAATACATTTACCTATACCATTAATGTAATCAATAATCCCAATGATCCTGTCAATGCAGGACCTGATGTGACCATATGTCAGGGAGATACCACAACATTGAATGCGACTACAACGGCAGCGAATGTTCAGAGTTTTACTTGGTCACCTACGGTTGGGTTAGAGAATCCAAATAGTCCAACGACTAGAGCATTCCCTACCACTAATACAACATATACAGTTACTACCTTATATACTGATGGATGTGTATCCACAGATCAAGTTACGGTTAGTGTAGAGGCAGATCCATCTGTTTCATTAGCACCTAACAATGTAAATGTATGTAGTGGGGCTTCTTTGACGCTAACAGCAACTACAGATGCTGCAACCAACACCTTTGCATGGAGAGACTTAAATGCTCCAGCACCAGGGGTGTTCACATCAGGAACAACAGGTACTTTATCTGGGGGAGGAACTATTTCTAGTTATCCTATTACGATGTATACCGCTCCGGGTACGTACACTTTTGAGTGTACCGTTACGAATACACTAACGAGTTGTACTACAACAGAATTATTAACATTAACTATTGCTGCGTCGACTCCGCCTCCTGCTTGTATTAATATATATGTTTCTACAACAGGAACTATTGGTGCATCAGGAACTATTTTTGATCCTACTACTTTAGAAGAAGGTGTTCGAAGATCTTCTTGTAATAATGCGGTCATAAAAGTAGCTACAGGAAATTATGTTATTGATGAGCCACTTAATATTACTAGTATAATGACACTAGAAGGTGGTTTCTTACAAAATGATTTATGGACAAAAACTTCTGAACCAGGAGCGACTACGATTACAAGGTCTAATTTGAATCCTGGAGGAGTTATCAATGTCGATCGAAATATAACTGCAATAGAATCTTTTGGTGCACGACTATTCCGTTTGCAAGATTTAACTATACGTACTGCAGATGCAGTGGTAGCAGGAACTTCTACCTACGGAATTTATCTTAATAGTTGTGAAAGCTATGCTGTTACAAGATGTCGTGTATTTCCTGGAGCTGCTACTAATGGAGTAGATGGAGCAGATGGGTGTGGACGTACATCACCTGCACCAGGTGGAGCAACACTAGATGGTACTGTGGGAACAGATGGTCTCGCAGCAAACTTTACTTCTACGGCTACAGTAGTGCCAGGAGGAAATGGTGGAGCCGCAGGTACTGCTTGTGGTAGTTCAGCCTTTATCTTTGGTGGAGCTGCAGGAACAGGAAACGGAGGAAATGGAGGAACTGGAACGAATGCTGGAAATGGACCTGCTGGTCTACCAAGTGTCGCTCTCGCACCAGATGGTGGAGCAGGTGGCGGTGGTGGTGCCGGTGGTCAAGGTAACGCTGCTGGTGGAAACGGTGGTAGTAGTGGAGATGGTGGAGCACCATTTAGTCCACCTAATACAGGACCATCTGCAACTATTTCTGGTCTATTAGGATCTGCGGCAACTGGAGGAAACGGTGGAGCACCTGGTTTGGGTGGAGCTGCTGGTGGAGCTGGTACGAATGGTGCTAATGGTACAGATGGTATCAATGGAGCGAATGGAGCGAATGGAGCTGCAGGCACACATGCCGGTGGACGTTATCAAATAGGTGTTCAAGCTGCCTTTGGAGAACATGGTTCTGCAGGTTCAGGTGGCGGCGGCGGCGGCGGCGGCGGCGGTCAGCTTTGTGGATTACCTTGTATACCAGGAACTGGAGCTGGTGGAGCTGGTGGTGGCGGTGGAGCTGCTGCTGGAGCTGGTGGAGCTGGTGGATTTGGTGGAGGTGCCTCTTTTGGTATCTATGTTACTGCCAATGGAAATAATGGAGTAATAGAGCACTGTCGTATTGTTGCTAATACAGCAGGAGCTGGAGGATCAGGAGGATCTGGTGGAATCGGTGGAACTGGTGGAGCTGGTGGAACTGGTGGAGCATCTGCTGCTTCTCAGCCAGGAGCTGGTGGAAATGGTGGAGACGGTGGAGATGGTGGAAACGGTGGAAACGGTGGAAACGGTGCCGCTGGTATTGCTGCAAACATATTTGTAGATGCAGGTAGTACACCATTAGTAACAGCAGAAGATAATTTTGATTTAGAGAGTCAAGATACTATATATGTAGAAAATGTAAACTGTACGAATGCGACCATTCGTTATGCAGATTCTACCAATGCAATTGGTAACCCAGGAGCAGGAGCAGGTACTTCTGTATGGGATTTTGATTTATATACCAATAATGCTACCCCAGGTACAGGAACGAATAATCCTGATACAGTACAATATGCTGCAATTGACAGATATTCTGTAACACATCGTACTGCTAGTAATGGTGTATTATTAGAAGAATATAGAGGTTTCCATAATATCGCATTTGATAAATCTTTCAAACCAGATATTATTAGTAATGCTACTTTATTGAATACAGATACTTTCCAATTATGTGTTGGAGATTTTGCAACATTCGAAAGTTCATTCTTTGGAGATACGATTCGTTGGGATTTCAAAGGAGCAATACCTAATCCAGGTAATACACAGTTTGTCCCAAGTACACAGTTTAATATTCAAGGTTTCTACTTAGTAGAGTTATTCTTGATTACAGATTGTTGTGGAGATACACCAATTGACTCTGCATGGTTGTATGTAGATCCAGTTCCAAATGCAACAGGATCTGGCGACGTTAATATTTGTTTAGGCGAAACAACAAGTCTTTTTGTAACAGGAGCAGGACCAACAGATTCTATTATTTGGTCTCCAATGACGGCCATGAATATGGTACGCGAAGACAGTGTGATTGTAACACCAACAGCTACAACTACCTATACGGCTTCTGTTTACAGTGTTATCAACACTAACGGAGTAGACAGAATTGCTTGTCCTCAGAGTATTAGCTTTACAGTTACAATACCAGATCCAGCAGCTATCAATATGGCGGCTACAGGAGAAGTATGTAATGATGATGGTACGGCAACAGCAACAATTACAAATTTTGATGCTACTCATACATATGATTATATTTGGTCAAATGGAACTACTACAAATGCAAGTGCAGTTAGTACGAGTACAATTACAGGTCTTAGTGCAGGTACCTACTGTGTCACTATTGTAGATAATGATCCAGTATTAGGAACTGCTTGTCCAAATTCAGATTGTGTAACTGTCTCGGCAGCTGTAGCTACTCCTCAAGGAAGTGTTACGAATACAACAGCAGTAACTTGTTTTGGAGATAATGATGGAGAGGCAACTCTACAAACTATAAATGGTACAGGTCCTTACACTTATCAGTGGGATGCACCAGTACCAGCGGGAGCTAATACTACTACCGCTACTAGCTATACCGTAACTAATTTGCCTCCTAGGTTATATACGGTAACAACTACAGATGCAAATGGATGTTCTGATGTCTTTACATTTGATATCTTTACACCACAACCATTAGCTATTGATTCAATCAATAGTGTTAACCCAACTTGTCAAACTACTTTTGATGGAAGTATCGAAGTAGAGGCAACAGGTGGTACTGGTTTATATACTTATACTTGGTCTACAGGTCAAGTAGATTCTTCAGGCCTTCTTGCTAATATTGATACTGGGTCTTATACAGTATCAGTTACTGACGAGAATGGATGTTTGGCAACTAGAACATTTACTTTAGTACCAACACGTATTGTTTCTACACTAGCAGTTATTACTAGTCCGGCAGTTTGTTTTGATGACTCTGCTACGATTACAGTCAATGCGTCAGTAGATTCATTAGGTACAACAGTTTCTTCTGCCTTTACTTATGATTGGACAGGAAACTGTGCTTCGTTCTTCCCAACTCCAACGACACAGGATGTGGTATCAGGAGCATGTGCAGGAGCATACAATGTTACTGTGACAGATGCCTTTGGATGTACAACGACACAAGGAATAACAGTCACACAGCCTAATATAGTAACGGTTAGCGTCGATAACCAGACGAATGTAGCTTGTAGAGGTGGTGCAACAGGTGCTGCGACAGTAAGCTTCTCTGGAGGAAATGGTGGACCTGCTACTTTCTTATGGTCTAATGGACAAACAACAGCAACAGCAACAGGGTTAGTTGCTTCAGCAATACCTTATTGTGTAACCATTACAGATAACTCAGGATGTGTTGGTGATACTTGTATCATCATCACCGAACCAGCTACTTCTGTTGGAGTTACTATAGGACTGGACTCTACCGTGAAATGTAACGGTGGAAGCGACGGAGGTGTAACTGCTACTGCAACAGGTGGAACCCCATCTGTAGTTAGTGGATATACTTATGTTTGGACGAATGGACAAACAACAGCATCTAGTGATGGCCTAGCGGCAGGTGTGAACTGTGTGACAGTTACAGATTCACTAGGTTGTGTAGCTACAGCTTGTTTCACAATGACAGAGCCAAGTGCGGTGACTGCTACTATTGCAAGTAGTGTAAATGTATCTTGTTTTGGAGATTCTACAGGACAAGCAACAGTGACAGGAGCAGGCGGAACAGTAGCGGGAGCATACACTTTCCAGTGGGATGCTAATGCTGCTAATCAAACAACTGCTTTAGCAACAGGCTTGAGAGCATCAGCAACAGCGTACCAAGTAACGGTAACAGATGATAATGGATGTACTGCTGTAACAACAGTTACGATAACAGAACCTGGAACACCAGTTCTTATTGGTAGTGTTACTGTAGATTCAAATGCAAGTTGTAATGGCTTTACAGATGGAGGAGCTACGGTAAATGTTGGAGGTGGAACCCCAGCGACAACAGGACCAGGAAATGGATATACCTACAGATGGACTCCAACTGGACAAACGACAGCTTCAGCAACAGGATTAGGAGTTGGTACTTATACTATTGTGGTAAGAGACTCACTATTATGTACAGATACAGCTACTGTAGTGATCACAGAACCAAGTGCAGTAACAGCAAGTATTGCTAGTCAAGTTAACATTAATTGTTTTGGAGATTCTACAGGACAAGCAACTGCTGCAGGTGCAGGAGGAACAGTGGCAGGAGCATATACTTTCCAATGGGATGCTAGTGCTGATAATCAAACAACTGCTTTGGCAACAGGCTTAAGAGCAAATATCAATTATTGTGTAACAGTAACAGACGACAATAACTGTTCAGATGTTGTATGTGTAACTTTAACACAACCAGCAATGGCAGTATCAGTTGGAGCAATTGTTCAGACACCAGCGATATATAATGGGCAACAAATTTCTTGTAACGGAGCAACTGACGGATCAGTCGTTGCTACTGGAGCCGGAGGTGTTGGACCTTATACCTATAACTGGACTGGTGGAGTTAATAATGATACCTTGACAAATATAGGAGCAGGTGTTTATACTGTAACAACAACAGATGCCAACTTATGTACCACTACTGCTACGGTAACAGTTACAGAGCCAAGTGCAATAACTGTTACTACAACAGCTCAAACTAATGTAAACTGTTTTGGTGACTCAACAGGAGCCGCAACAGTATTAGCAACAGGGGGGACAACTCCTCCAGCATATAGCTATACTTGGTCAAATAGCCAAAATGGAGTTAACTTAACGAATGTAGAAGCTGGAGCTTATACAGTTACGGTAACCGATGGTAATAGTTGTACAACAACAGCTAATGTAAATATCACGCAGCCATTAGCACCAGTAGCGGTTATTAATGTAGTAGTAGATTCTAACGTAAGCTGTAATGGCTTGGCAGATGGAGGAGCTACAGTAAATGTTGGAGGTGGAACACCATCTACAGTAAGTGGTTATACTTACAGTTGGTCACCAACTACACCAACACAGACAACGGAAACGGCAACAGGTCTAGCAGCAAATACATATACTGTAATCGTAACGGATTCACTAGCATGTGCAGATACAGCTACAGTAGTGATCACGGAGCCAGCAGCAGTAACAGCAAGTATTGCTAGTCAAGTTA
>CAYOJF010000072.1:12144-25685 GCA_964404215.1 uncultured Aureispira sp.
CAGATGGAGGAGCAACAGTAAATGTTGGAGGTGGAACACCATCTACAGTAAGTGGCTATAACTATACTTGGTCACCAACTACACCAGCACAAACAACTGAAACAGCAACTGGTCTAGCAGCAAATACTTATACTGTGATCGTAACAGATTCACTAGCTTGTGCGGATACTGCAACAGTAGTGATCACGGAGCCAGCAGCAGTAACAGCTAGTATAGCTAGTTCTATAAACGTTGCTTGTTTTGGAGATTCAACAGGATCAGCAATGGCAATGGGAGCAGGCGGAACAGCACCATCAGGATATACTTTCCAATGGGATGCAAACGCAGCTAACCAAACAACAGCTAATGCAACAGGCTTAAGAGCAAACATCAACTATTGTGTAACAGTAACAGATGGCAATAATTGTTCAGATGTAGTTTGTATTACACTGACACAACCAGCGTTCCCTACTTCAGTAGCTACAATAACAAGTACAGATGTAACTTGTAATGGTGCTACCGATGGAACAGTTACAGCTGCAGGTAGTGGAGGAACTTCTCCATACAATTATCTATGGGGAGCGAATGCAAGTGGAGCAACTACTTCAAATGTTACAGGATTAACAGCAGGAAATTACTGCGTAACAGTAACAGATGCCAATGGATGTACAGCTACTGCTTGTGTTGATGTAAATGAACCAACAGCAATTGGATTGAGCATGGTTAATGTTATCAATATAGATTGTAAAGGTGACTCTACAGGAGAAGCAACTATTCAAGCAATTGGAGGATCTGGTTCTTATGTTTATCAGTGGAATGATAACGCTGATAGTAGCACAATAGCTACAGTTGCTGGATTAGCAGCAGGAGAATACTGTGTGACAGTAACCGATGGTTCTGGATGTCAGGATTCATTATGTGTAACTCTAACAGAGCCAGTACAAGGTTTGGAAGTAAATGCAACCGTTACTTCTAACTTCAATGGTTCTCAAATACAATGTTTCGGAGATTCTACAGGAACTGCTATGGCAATGAATACTGGAGGAAACGGAACGATAACTTACTTATGGAGTATTGGAGGTGTTACTACAGCTAATATTGGAGGTTTACCTGATGGTACTTTCTGTGTGACAGCAACAGATGCGACAGGATGTCAAGATTCAAGTTGTGTTACTTTGGTAGACCCAACACCAGTAGTGGCTACGATTACTTCTTCTACCAATGTAAACTGTAATGGTGTTTGTTCTGGAGAAGCGACAGTAGGAGCGAGTGGAGGAACAGGAGTCGCTTATACTTTCTTATGGGATGCAAATGCAGGAAATCAAGCAACCGCAACCGCAACTGGTCTTTGTGCAGGATTATATTCTGTATCAGTGACAGATGTAAATGGATGTATTGGAGTAACTACCGTCAATATAGTAGAGCCGACTTCAGCAGTACAGGCAAGTGCATTAGTAACTTCTGTTTATAATGGATTTGATGTGAGCTGTAATACGGCTAATGATGGAGAGGCAACAGCAGCTGGTTCTGGTGGTACAGGTATTTACACTTACCAATGGAATGGAGCGGCATTAGGACAGACAACAGCAACAGCAGTTGGATTGTCTGCCAATGTAAGATACTGTGTAACAGTAACAGATGCATTAGGATGTCAAGATTCAACTTGTGTGACATTAGTGGCACCTTCACCAATAACACCAGTTATTGATACAGTAATTAATGTTGCTTGTTTTGGAGATTCAACTGGATGTGCTACAGCAAGTACAACAGGAGGAGTTGGACCATATAGCTACCTATGGGAAACAGGTGCTACAGATGCTAATATTTGTGGACTACCAGCAGGATCATTCTTAGTAACAGTAACAGATGCTAATGGATGTGTAAGTTCTGCCGCAGCAATTGTAACAGAACCAGCAGGAGGACTAGATGTAGATGCAGTAGTTACCTCTTCTTTTGCAGGTGGAACACAACTACAATGTTTTGGAGATTCTTCAGGAAGTGCACTTGCTACCATTACAGATGGTACAGCACCTTATAATGTACAATGGACAAACGGAGCAACTACAACTGCTGTTAATCAGCTAGCAGATGGAACGTATTGTATTGCTGTAACTGACGCAGCAGGATGTACAGATACTGCTTGTGTTACTTTAACACAACCAACAGTAGTCGTATTGAATACCGTATCTGTCACTAATACTTCTTGTAATGGAGGTTGTGATGGACAAGCTACAGTAGCAGCATCAGGCGGTATTGCAGGATATACTTATCAGTGGGATGCCAATGCAGGAAACCAAACAACAGCAACGGCAACAGGATTGTGTGCGAATGTTTACGCAGTAACAGTAACTGATGCTAATGGATGTATTACTAGTGGGTCTGTAACAGTAACAGAGCCAGCGACAGCAGTTGTAGCGACAGCTACTGTTGTTCAGGATATATCTTGTGCTGGTGGCTTAGACGGTATTGCTACAGCAAGTGCTATTGGAGGTACAGTAGCAGGACCATACAACTATTCATGGTCTGTAGGAGGATTGACAGATACAATTACAGGTTTGGCTCAAGGTCAAGTTTGTGTAACAATTACTGATGATAATGGATGTTCAGATGTTGCTTGTGTAACAATTACAGAACCAGCAGCATTGACTTCTTCAATGACAAATGTTATTCAGATTAATTGTAACGGTGATAGCACAGGAAGTGCTACTGTGGTACCAACAGGAGGAACAGGAACATATACTTATGCATGGAGTGCAGATGCAGGTAGCCAATCAACCGCAACAGCGACAGGCTTACCAGCAGGTTCATTTGATGTAACAATAACAGATGCTAATAACTGTCAAACAACCAACTCAGTTGTAATTACACAACCAGCAGGAGGGTTAAGTGCATTAGCAGCAGTAACAACACCAGTACAATGTGCAGGTGATTCTTCAGGAGCCGCAGCAGTAACTATTGTAGGAGGAACAGTTCCTTATAGAGTACTTTGGGATCAAGGATCAACGACAGCAGCTATCTCAGGATTACCTGATGGAACCTACTGTGTAACAGTAACAGATAATAACGGATGTACAGATACTTCTTGTGTCACCTTAGTAGATCCTACAGCAGTAACCCTTTCATTAGTGTCTAGTGTAGATGCAAGTTGTAGAGGTGATAATAATGGAGAAGCTACTGTAATCGCAACAGGAGGTAGTAGCCCATATACTTACGAATGGGATGCCAATGCAGCTAACCAACCTACTGCTAATGCAACAGGTTTAGGTGCAGGTGTATATGCTGTGACCGCAACAGACAATAACTTATGTCAAGGTACATTCTCTGTAACGATTTCAGAGCCAGCAACAGGCGTAAATGCTTCTGCAAATATTGTTTCTAATTACAATGGACAAGATGTAAGCTGTAATGGTTCTACGGATGGTATGATTGAAGCAATAGTAACAGGTGGAACTGGACCATATACCTACTTATGGACAGATGGAACAGTAAACGATACATTAATGAATGTAGGAGCTGCACAACATTGTGTAACAATTACAGATGTAAACGGATGTTCAGATATTGCTTGTGTAACGGTAACAGAACCAACAGTATTAACAGCAAGTATTGGAACTTCTTCTAATGCAAGTTGTAACGGAACATGTGACGGAACAGCAACAGCTACTCCAACAGGAGGAACAGCACCTTACACTTACAGATGGGACGCAGCAGCAGCTAATCAAACTACTGCTACTATCATTAACTTGTGTGCAGGTTCTTACAATGTAACAATTACTGATGCAAACGGATGTGAAGCAGTTGGTATCGCAGTAATTACGCAACCAACGAACAGATTAGATGCAACAGTAGTCGTAACTTCTAATTACAATGGAGCTCAAATTTCTTGTAATGGAGCATCTGATGGAGAAATCACAGCTTCTGCAACAGGCGGAACGGGAGTATATCGATTCAATTGGTTAACTAATGCTTCTACTACAAACATAGCAACAGGATTAGCAGTAGCAGGTAATACACACTGTGTAGTTGTTTCAGATGCTAACGGATGTGTTGATACAGCATGTATTGACTTAGTAGAGCCAACAGCACCAACAATTACGGTAACTAACCAGGTAAATGTAAGCTGTAATGGTTTATCAGATGGTTCTGCAACAGTAGCAGGAGCAGGAGGAACAGGAGCGTTTAGATACGATTGGGATCCAGTAACAGCAGGTGGTCAAACAACTGCTAGAGCAAATAATTTACCAGCAGGTTCACACTGTGTTACGATTACAGATTTGAACGGATGTCAGATTTCTACTTGTGTGAATATTACAGAGCCAACATTATTGACAGCAACAGCAAATATCATTTCTAACTATAACGGTGAGGATGTGAGTTGTGCAGGTTCAAGTGATGGTATTGTAGAAGTATTACCAGCAGGTGGAACAGTGGGAACAGGATATACTTATACTTGGTCTAACTCAGCTAGTGTTATTAGTGATACTAATACAGTAGCAGCGGCAGGGGCACTAACCGTAACAGTAACTGATGCTAATGGATGTATTGCAACTGCTTCAGTAACTTTAACAGAGCCAAATGCTGTTACCGCTACAATTGCATCATCAGTAGATGCAAGTTGTAATGGAACATGTGATGGACAAGCAACCGTAGCAGGAGCAGGTGGAACAGTAACTTCAGGTTACACATTCACTTGGAGTGCTTCAGCAAACAACCAAACTACAGCTATTGCTACAGGGTTGTGTGCAGGAACACACTCTGTAACAGTAACAGATAATAATAACTGTGATAATGTAACTACGGTTACTATTAATCAACCATTGACTGGAATTACTGCAAGTGCAACAATCACTAGCAACTATAATGGTGCAGATGTATCTTGTATAGATGCATGTGATGGAGAGGCTACAGCAGTAGGAGCAGGTGGAACAGGAGCTTATACTTACTTATGGGATGCTAACGCAGGATCTCAAAATACAGCTATCGCAACAGGATTGTGTGGAGATAGCACTTATGTAGTAACAGTAACAGATGCAGGTGGATGTGAAAACTATGCCACAGTAACACCAGTAGCACCAACACAAGTAGTAGCAACGGTAACTTCTAACACAACAGTAACTTGTGGTGGTGGAAATGATGCAGAAGCTACCGTAACTGGAGCAGGAGGAACATTAGTAACAGCAAATTATACTTATGCTTGGAATACAGTTCCAGTTCAGAATACTGCTACGGCAACTGGACTAAGTGCAGGAACTTACGAAGTAACGGTAACAGACGATAACGGATGTATCGGAGTTGATAGTGTGACTATCATCGAACCAGCAGTTACATTATTCGTAAGTACACAAGTAACAAGTAACTATAACGGACAAGACATTTCTTGTAATGGAGAATGTGATGGAGCGGGTCAAGTAACGATCACAGGAGGTATTCCAGCCTACACGATTTTGTGGAGTAATGGAGCATCTACAGATTCAATCACAAATCTATGTGCAGGAACTTATACAGTAACGGTATCAGACAATGGTGGATGTATCATTGAAGATTCAGTTGTAATAACAGAACCAATACTATTAACAGCAACAGATACAAGTCTAACCAATGTTTCTTGTTTGGGTGGAAATGATGGAGCTGTAACAGTAGTAGGAGCAGGAGGAACACCAGGATATACTTATGCTATCCAAGCAGGTGTTAATCAAGCAAACAACGGTACCTTTACAAACTTAGTAGCAGGAACTTACACTGTAACAGTAACAGACTTAAACTTCTGTTCTACAACAGTAGGGGTTACGATTACAGAGCCTAACTCATTACCATCTGTAACCGCAGCAGTAACTTCAAATTACGGAAACCAAGATGTTTCTTGTTTCGGAGTATGTGATGGAGAAGCTACCGCAACACCTACTGGAGGAACAGCACCTTACAGCTTTAGCTGGGCATCAGCAGGTGGGCAAACTACTCAAACTGCTACTGGTTTATGTGCAGGTGTCTATGGAGTAGTAATAACAGATGCAGGTGGATGTACTGCTTCTGCAACAGTGACAGTAACCGAACCATCTCAATTGACAGGTTCTTTGACTGGTAGCACAAATGTTGTTTGTGCAGGAGATTCTACAGGAACAGTTAGTATACAAGTAAATGGAGGAACAGCACCTTATACTTATGCTGCTGGTAATTCTTCTACTACTACGAATAGTACAACTGCAACAATCACTGGTTTATCAGCAGGTGGATTTAATACCACAGTAACAGATGCCAATGGTTGTACAGTATTGATACCATATGTAATTACACAGCCAACACAATTGACAGTAACAGCAAGTGTAACATCTTCTTACACGAATGGTACTGTTATCAGTTGTAACGGAGCATGTGATGGAGCTGCTACAGCAGTAGGAGCAGGTGGACAAAGTTTCCCACCTCCTGGTAACACTTACCAATTCCTATGGTCTGATGCACAAGGACAAACGAACTTCACAGCTACAGGGTTATGTGCTGGTACTTACACAGTAGAGATTACAGATCAAAATAATTGTACAGATATTGATACCGTAATTTTAGTAGAGCCTACACCATTAGGAATCGTAATCACAGGGCAAGTAAACGTAAACTGTGCAGGAGATTCTACAGGAACAGCTACGGCTAATATTACAGGAGGAACACCAACTTATACTTATGCTTGGTCAAACGGTCAAACAAATGTAACGGCTACAGGATTAGCAGCAGGTATTTATACAGTAACCGCTACAGATGGAAACAACTGTACAGAAGTCGCTACGGTAACAATCACAGAGACTAATCCAATTGTAACAGTAATGCAAGTTACTTCTAACTATAACGGAGAGCCAGTGAGTTGTTTCAATAGTTCAGATGGGGAAGCAACTGTAACAGCAACAGGAGGACAAGCAGCTTACCTATATGTTTGGAGTGATGCAGCTGCTCAGACAACTGCTACTGCAACAGGTTTGATGGCAGGTACTTACTTTGTAACTATAACCGATAACTTAGGATGTACTAAAGTAGATAGTATTACATTGACTCCTCCAGCAGCAGTAGATATTGTTGTGACGGATACAGTAAATGTAAACTGTTTCGGTCAACCGACAGGAGAATTTACAGTACAAGCCAATGGAGGTGTGGGGCCTTATCTATACTCTTTCAATGGAGGTGGTACTTTCACGAATACAGTAACTTATACTAATTTACCAGCAAACGGAGCACCTGGATATCAGGTAATTGCTCAGGATGATAATGGATGTCAAGATACGATCTTCCAAATAATCACAGAGCCTGCACAATTACAGAGTGCTGTAATTGCTCCGACAACGCAAGTAAGTTGCTTCGGTGGTGCAGATGGAGTTATCACAGTAACAGGTGTTGGTGGAAACCAGCCTTACTTATACAGCTTCATGGGAGGTTCATTTGATACAACAAGTACTTTCACTGGATTGTCAGCAGGTGCTTATAATATCGAAATTAGAGATTCACTAGGATGTACAGAAACAATCGCTGGAGTAGTGGTAACACAACCAGCAGAATTGTTACTAGCAGTAGATACAGTAATCAACCCATTATGTACAGGAGACTGTAACGGTGCGATTCACTTAAGTGCAACACAAGGTACGGCAGGATATGAATACTCAATTGATGGTATTAACTACCAATTGTCAGGAATATTCGGAGGATTGTGTGACGGAGGTTATACCGTATTTGTTAGAGATGCACAAGGATGTATCGTAAGCAGACAGGTAGTCGTAACACAACCTACAGCATTGATCGCAAATGCAGCAGTAACATCATTCTACCCACCAAGTCCTGCTATACAGCAGTTCAACGTGAGTTGTAATGGAGCAACAGATGGTTCAGCTACAGCAACACCATTTGGTGGAACTTCTGCAACAGGTACTTATACTTATAACTGGTCATTTGGTGGACAACCTACACAATCTATTACAGGATTGAGTGCTAATACTACTTATCTAGTAACAGTAACAGATGATAACGGATGTACAGATGTAGATTCAGTGATCTTGACAGAGCCTACACCATTAGGCGGAACATTTACTCAAGTAACTAACGAAACTTGTCCAGAGAATAATGATGGTGTTATTTCGGTAACAGCAACTTCTGGAACAGGTGTAGGACCATATACTTATGACTTCGGTGCAGGACCAAGTGCTACTATCAATACGATGACAGGATTGGAAGGAGACTTCGCAGGACGTTCTTACTCTGTAACAATTACAGATGCTAACGGATGTACTGAAATTCTAGATACATTATTGTACGAGCCAGATACGATGAAGATTGCTACTATAGCAGCAACTACTAACTATAATGGATTTGAAGTATCTTGCTTCAATGCAACAGATGGTGGAGCGGCAATTACTACTAGCGGAGGTACTCCTGGATATAGCTACTTGTGGCTACCAGCAGGTACTACTACTAGTGTAAGTGGATTAGGAGCTGGAACTTACGGAGTGACTGTAACTGATGCTAACGGATGTACTGATACGGCATCAATTACATTAGAGTCGCCAACACAGTTAAGTATGACTACTGCATTAGACTCTGCAGGATGTAATGGAACAAATACAGGTGGCATAGCTGCTATTCCTAACGGAAGTATTGCTCCTTACACTTATGCAATAGATAGCAATGGTACTGTTTCTCCTTATGGACCAGATAGTACATTTGCTAACTTGAATGCAGGAACTTATACTATATATGTACAAGATGCGAATGGTTGTGGACCAGTAGCACAGACAGTGACTATTGGACAAGATGCACCAATCACATGGACTGCAAGTGTTGCTACTCCTTATAATGGACAGCAAGTATCTTGTAACGGAGAAGAAGATGCAACAGCTTCTGTAACTGCTACAGGTGGTGCGATCGGAGGATTGTTCTTCACTTATCAGTGGGATGCAGCTGCAAGAAACCAGACAGGTTCAGTTGCTACAGGATTAGGAGCAGGTACTTATACCGTATTGATTACAGATACTGTATCTTTCTGTACAGAAACTGCTACAGTAACTATTGTAGAGCCAGCAGCAGTAGCACTAGGAGTAGATACTATTATCAATGTAGGATGTGCTAACCAAGGAACTGGAGCGATACAAGTAAGTGCTACAGGTGGAACACCAGCTTACAGTTATGATATCAGTGCAGGTGGTCAAGTACCAAACACAACTGGAATCTTTACTGGATTGACAGCAGGAACATATGATGCTTATGTAATCGACATCAACGGATGTACGGATACGATACCATTTACGATTCAGAATGCTGATTCTATCGAAATTGATTTAGATACTATTAATGTTTCTTGTTATGGAAATAGTGACGGTATTGTTACAGCAACAGTTACTGGTGGACAACCAGGATATACATTGACATGGAATCCATTACCAGCAGGTAATACTAACGGTCTAGATTCTATCGGACAATTACCAGCAGGTAACTATACATTGACAGTACAAGATGCAGCAGGATGTACTGCAAGTGCAACGGCTACTGTTGTAGAACCAGATTCTATACTAGTTAGTATTATTGATAGTAATGCAACTTGTGCGAATAGCGATGGAGTTATTATTATCAGTGCAACAGGAGGTCCTTCTGAAGTAGCAGGTAACTTAGGAAACTATACCTACTCTATAGATGGTGGATCAACATTCAGTGCAACGGATACTTTCAGAAACTTGCCAAGTGGCTTCTATCAAGTTGTTGTTAGAGATGCAGCATTGACAGGATGTACTGGTCAGAACAATGTTGACTTAGGAACAAATAGTGATGTAGTAACAGAAGTATCTACTACAAACGAGTCTTGTTTTGGAGTAGCAGATGGTACAGCAATGGTAACAGCTACAAGTGCAGCGGGTGGATTCACTTACGAGTGGACTCAAATACCAGGTGCTACATTGATAATCGGAACAACTCAAACAATCTCAGGATTGAGTGGTAACGTATCTGATCCAGATAGAGATGGTGACTTAGATACTAACTTCTACTATATCGTAACAGTGACGGATGCAGCAGGATGTACAGGAATTGATACAGCTTACTTGTTACAACCAGATTCATTGGAAGTAAATGCACAATTGATTCAAGACGTAAGTTGTTACGGTGGAATGGATGCTATGGCATTCGCTACAGTAAACGGTAGAGATTCAAATAGTGTTACTTATGCATGGAGCAATGGAGCAACTACTGATACCGTAATGAACCTAATGGTTATGCCAGTAACAGCAGATTCTTCAGACTATATTGTGGTAATCACAGATAGTGTAGGATGTACAGCAAGCGATACGATTACAATTAGACAGCCAGAAGCGTTATTCGCTGAGATGTCAGGAACTACTGTAAACTGTGTAGATAGCTTAACTGGAATTATCAATATTGATTCAATCAGTGGCGGTACGGGTACTTACGAATACGGATTTGAATTTGATGGACCATTTGGATCTATTGATATCTTATCACAAGGATTAGGTGCAGGTAGTTACAATGTTTATGTACGTGATGCAAACGGTTGTTTAGATTCTGTAGAGAATGTAATCATCAGAGATACGATCGACTACATTGTTACGGCTTACATGGATCAAACAATTGACTTAGGTGAAACAGTAACATTATATGGTGCTATTAATTCAGCTAATATTGATAGTTCATTAGTAAGCTGGTCTTCACTAGATCCAAGTACTGGAATTCAAACACAATTGTTCCAAGGAACAACAGCATTGGAAGAATTTACACCAGATACCTTCTACAATGACATGATTTTCATCTTATCATTGAATAATGGTTGTGGAGATTCTGCTACTGTTGAAATAACTGTGAACAAAGTTCGTTCTGTATATGTACCGAATGCCTTCTCTCCAAACGGAGACGGAAATAATGACATCTTTACTGTATATGGAGCTGCTGATGTAGACCAAGTAAATAAATTGATGATCTTTGACAGATGGGGTGAAATGGTGCACGAAGCAGAAAACTTCCCTCCAAGTAGTATTGATCCAGATCACGGATGGGACGGTACATTCAGAGGTCAGCCAATGAATTCTGGCGTATTTATCTACTACACTGAGATTCAGTTGAAAGATGGTACTACAGTAATCAGAAAAGGTGATTTGACACTCATCAGATAATGGAGATATAAAACAAGGTGGCTGCTCTCTAAAAGAGCAGCCACTATATATCAGCTAACTAATTCAACTGTATTTTTATTTCTCCAAAAAGGAGAGTCAGAAATCAAAAAATTATGAAACTAAGTAAGTTATTTACATTGACTATAGCCGCTCTAACAGTCAGTTGGAGTGCTCAGGCACAGGATATTCACTTTTCGCAGTTCGGGATGTCGAATCTAACACTAAATCCTGCGACTACAGGAGTAATGACGTGTAACGCTCGTGTCTCTGTACTTTATAGAAATCAATGGGCTGCTGCAACAGAAAATCCTTTCAATACTTTTGGAGTAGGAGGTGAGGCCAAGTTTAATGCTGGTAAATCAGACTTTTACGGAGTAGGAGTCAATTTATGGGCAGATGCAGCAGGTGCTTCTGATTTTACTACAATACAAGGATCGATATCTGGTTCTTACCTTAAAAAATTAGGTGGACGACGTTCTAAAGATCATTTTTTAGTAGCAGGTGCTCAAATCGGATTTTTGCAGCGTAGTATCAATCTCAATGATTTGAGATGGGGAACAGACTGGAACGGAAAAACTTATGATCCTTCTGCTGCCTTTAATGGTAGTGAAGAAATCTACAGAAATAGAGGTAATAACCTCAATTTTGACTTGAGTGCTGGTCTAATGTGGTTCAGTTCTTTTGGAGAAAAAGGTAAGAGTAATGTTTATGCAGGAATTGGGTTTCAACACTTAACTAGGGCCAATTTAGCCTTCTTAGCAGACAACGGAAATAGACTACAAGATCAACTTTGGGCAAAATATACTATACATGGTGGGGCAGATGTTCGCATCCAAAGACGTTTAGCAATTGTTCCAAGTTTCGCTCTATGGTCTCAGGGGCCTTCATTCCAGATGAATTTGGGAACCTCGCTTAAGTTTGACTTCAGCAAACGTGCCCAAAGCTCACAAGCCTTTTCTTTTGGTTTGTACCTAAGAGGTGCTAACCAAATACTACAAGGAACAGAAACAGGTACTTTTGGAGTAGAATCATTGATTCCTCGTGTAGAAATGCGTTTTGGAAGTCATCGCATTGGATTCTCTTTCGATATCAATGTTTCTCAACTAGCAGGAGCAACCAATGGAAATGGAGCGTTTGAATTGGGGTATGTATGGACTTTGTGTGGAAGCTCAGGAAGACGATTAGGTTGTCCTACTTTCTAATAGGTCGCTACTTAATAAAAAAAAATTAGTGAAGGGAGCATTTGATTCGATCGAATTAAATGCTCCCTTTTTATGGTATATTAAGGTTCTTAGAACAATAATAGAACAGATAACTCAGATAGATATGAAATACAATTGTATACTTTTTGATTGTGATGGCGTTTTGGTAGACACAGAACGAGCTACAATACAAGTATTGATAGAAATGTCAAAGGCAGCAGGGTTGAATTTAGAGATAGAAGAGGGCTTGACCTTATTTGGAGGACATTCTTTACAGTATTGTTTTGATTATATCAATAATCATAGTCCTAATGGACTTCAGAAGGATGCCGAAATTTACTTTAGAAAGAAGACATTTCAGGCCTATCAGGATCATATGACGGCCATTCCGAATATAGAACAAGTATTGAAAGATTTGAATGTGCCCATTTGCGTGGCTTCTAATGGACCATTAGAGAAAATTAAATTAAACCTGACACTCACAGGACTAATCGAATACTTTGATGGAAATCTATACAGTGCTTATCAGCTCAAAAAATGGAAGCCCTTACCAGATTTGTTTTGGTATGCAGCTCAAGAAATGGGATTTGAAGTGGAGGAGTGTGCTGTCATAGAAGATAGTCTAGCAGGAGTCGAAGCAGCAGTAGCAGGAGGGTTTGATGTATATGCCATTGTGAATGAACGAAATCGTGCTTCTTTGCAAGCAGCAGGGGCAATGGCTACTTTCGAAAATATGAATCAGCTTATGGCATTATTGTCAAAACAAACAACAAGATGACAAAGTTGTTAGATGATGATCAGATACCTAATCTTCCAATGTTGGAAGATAGTAAACCATTGGTCAGGTTTGTGGGAGGAGTACTTTTTTTCATAAATGGGCTCTTGATAAGAGGTGATGGGGGCTAAAGGATAGTATTCTATTAAATGTTGTTATAGTAATCATTTATAGTATAGGTAGTTTTATAAGGAATAGTATTTATTACTATGCTGATGGTAATAAGTGAAGTGCTATTAGGAGCGATAAGGATTTTTTTAATGAATAGGTACAAGGAGTGGGTAGATGAAATCCAGAGTTATGTTATTATAGCAATAGATCAGTATTTTTGGGAAATCCAATTAGGGATGCAATTATTGGTTTTTATTTGCTTGGTAGTAATACGATTTAAGTATTAATTCAAAATAAATAATATGTTATATTTACTTTCAAAAAGATGGG
>CAYOJF010000073.1:0-6685 GCA_964404215.1 uncultured Aureispira sp.
CTAGGAAGTTGTTTATCTCAATCAAAAATTACTTCCTCTTATGATTGAAGTTATTCTAATAGCTTGTTTAAACTTTAATTACAATATTGTAACTTTGTCAGTTACAAACCAATCATTTATCTATTATGCACTATATATCATCGGTTATCTTACTAGTCTTGCTAGTACTCCCCCAGACCCATTTCGCACAAAACAATAATGGCACACTAGATCTTATCGAAGAACTCGGAACACGTTACGAGTTTCCTATTCGAGCACCAGGAGGTGTCAATATTATGTCAGATTTATATTTACCGATCACTTCTGACAGTTTGGTCATCAATACGACTGTACTAGGACAGAATTTATCGCTCGAAGTGATTCCCAAAGGGACCCAACTCGTTGTTTATCCTGAGATGATGGATAGTCTTGGCAATATGATACCCAATCCAAATCCTTATCAACTACCGCTAATCATGTCTCGTACACCTTACGGAAAAGATGGATTTGAAGGTGGTGGAAATGCTGTGCCTCTACTAGGATATGCTTTTGTCAATCAAGATATGCGTGGACGTTATACTTCTGATGGGGTATATTTGCCACTCTACAGTGATAGCTGGCAAAAAGCTCCCTACAACCCTCATAATCATTTGCTAGACATTACGGCTACCAATGACTCTACCAATGGTCGTTTCCATGAAGATGGTTGGTTAGTTTATCAATACCTCTTGAATGATCTCAAAAAAGATTATGATTTGGATGGTGATGGTATCAAAGAAACCAATGCCACGGTCTGTAATGGGACCATAGGAATGGCAGGAGCTTCCGCCTTTTCGATTCCGCATCTACAACTCATGGCTAGTCATAGAGTAGATGACTCCCCTAATGCCCCTGGACTAAAAGGAAACTTAGCGATTATTGCTTCTACCGAACACTATCGCACTACGGGTAGCCACAATGGTGTTTTTAGAGAAGGGTTGGTAACAGGTTGGGTAGCTCGCAATATGGATGAG
This sequence comes from uncultured Aureispira sp., assembly GCA_964404215.1. GTDB lineage: Bacteria > Bacteroidota > Bacteroidia > Chitinophagales > Saprospiraceae > Aureispira. The sequence continues at coordinate 993 of CAYOJF010000073.1, forward strand.
ATCCAAGATACAATTGGTAATGATAATAATCTACAAAATAATGTACACTCCCCTTTCGATTTTGGACTAGTGACTGAACAAGATGTAATTGACTTTACACTCAATCATTATACTAGCCATAAATATCCAGGATCAGCCGTAGCTAATGCCTATCCTAATTCATTGATTCGTACCGAAATGGATGCTAGCCAAGCTCCTGTAGATGCTCAAGGAGAAGGAGATCCTAATGGTACTCAATCAAGATATACCAATATGAATGTACCTACCTATCATCTTTCTGGATGGTATGATATTTTTGTAGATGGTCAAATACGTACTTGGGATAACCTCCGCACACACACCAATACGAAACAAAAACTAGTCATTGGACCTTGGGCTCATACTAGTCTAACCATGAATACCTCTGGAGATATTACTTATCCTCCACAAGCAGAAGAAGTGCTAGGATTTAGTGGTGATGGGGTTGGGTTTTCTAATATTCAAGACTTAGATTTTTCTAAAGTATTTGGGAGCGAACCTATTGAATTTTTACGATATACGCTCAATACCAATGGATATGTTCGTTTAGGTGAACCAACTATTAGAATACCAGAAAGTAATCGCTGGCAAGGAAATAGTAATGGTGTCGAAGTCCGTATTCCAGCTCGCAATTATGACATCACTCTTGTTCAACTAGTCAATTTTTTAGGAGGACAAGGTTCTCTACCTGATATTCCTATTGAAGCTCGTCTAGGTATTTTGCCACCAACTAGTTTATCTATTCCATTTCCAAATACAGGAGCATTGCCTGGGCTTCCTTTTCAGCTCAATCAGCCCATCAATGTCAAATCCATTGATTTTGATACAGTACCTGATATTCGATTCTATGTCATTGGACCAACTGATTCGATTCAGGGCAATGAAAATACTGGAAATTACTGGTTTGAAGGCAATGAATTCCCACTTACTCAGGGCGTTCAATACCAATCTTTCTATTTACATCAAAATGGAGAATTGAACCAACAAAAACCTACAGTAAATGAAGGAATAGTTACCTATACTCATGACCCTGACTACCCTGCTTGGACTGTCGGAGGTGGCAATATGTTTCTAGAACATCCAGATGGAAGAATCACACATGGACAAATGAATTTCGCAGATTCTGCTGTCATTGATTCTGCACTCAACTACAGTGGTGTCGCACAGTTTGAAACCACTGCTTTCACGGATACGCTTTCTTTTATTGGTTTTCCCAAAGCGACCATCTATGCCAAATCAGTACCACAAGGTACCAGTAGTGGAGAAACTGATACAGACTTCTTTGTTCGCATATTAGATGTTTATCCTGATGGCAGAGAGTTATTAGTAATAGAAGGAGCAGTCAATGCTCGTGCTAGAGAATATGCTCGTAGTATCTATAACGGAACAGAGGATATTAATGCCCCATTTTCTAATATTCAAATTAATCAATTTTACGAGTACCAACTAGAATTACTACCGATTGCTTATACCTTTGGTAAACAACACAAAATGAAAGTCCTCATCAGTAGTGCTAACTATCCTCGCTATCAGTCTAATCCAAACATTCCGATTGAAGATGGTGATTTTTTCAGACGTCAACCCAACGACAATCAAACTTATACTTATCAAGGGCAGACCTATAGTGCTCGTGCTGCCGATAACAGTATTACATTCAGTGATAGCATGGCTTCTCGTATTGAGTTACCTATTTACAATGATCAAAATGTTGCTATCCGCCAAATTAATTCTACCAATCAAATTATTCCATTAACCATTAGTCCAAATCCTGCTCAAACTTATATTAATATTGACCTAGGCGATCAGCTCAATGGTAGTATTTTGATCTATGATGCACTAGGTCAAGTAGTACTCCAATCAGACAATACAAATCAGAATTTAGTGCCTCTTCGCATTGGACAGTTAGCAGCAGGTGTCTATCGAGTAGAATATATACAGACGACCTCTACTAAACGCAAAATTGGTTCTTTCATCAAAAAATAACAATAAGCTTATGAAATCCTATTATTTATTAGCTTTATTAGTCCTCCTAATCAGTTGTGACCAAATACTCAATGAACAAGAATCTACAGAGCAGAAAATTGAAACAGAACAAGCTAGTGAAATAGCTGTAGAAGAGGAGGAAAAAGAGGAGATACCAATTGTAACAGAAGCTACTCTTCCCGATACAAGAGTCATTGATCCTAATTTGATCGGAACTTGGGTGGGTGATGAGGTTACTTATACATTAGAAAAGGATGGCAATGCCAAAGAAATTCTAGATCAAAATGGTAGTGTTGTATTACATACATGGTATATCCAAGATAATCAATTCTGTTTATTTACAGTCGCTGGTCCGGATGAAGAAAATTGTTGTGAGTTTGCATTAACTAATTCAACAACATTAGAACTCAACTTCTGGGGATCCAAAAGTACTTTCACTAAAAAATGAGGAATAAATAATTAGAATAAAATTACTCATATCCCCCCTTTCTACTTATCCATTATTAAAATAATATAATTAAAAACCATGAAATTAATTTTAGTAGGATTACTATCCTTAATACTTTCTTCCCTTGCAGTTAGTCAAGTAAATCCTGAAACTTATTCTGTCAAATCAGATGGAATGTTTCATTCCCTACACCATATAGACAAAAGCAGTGGTGAGCTAAAACCAATTACAGCCTATATTTATAAAAAAATTTTCATTAAAAATCATTTCACTATTGATAACGAGTTTCTTGTTCCTGCACTTTCCAAGGATGGTGTATCTTATAATTTTATACAGGGAGATGGCGAAGAGCTATTTGCTATACCAGTGAAAGAATTTGATTTACGGACATTATCCACTGTAATGTCAAGAAAAAAATATTTTGTATTTAATTATATTAACAAAGGAAGTTTCTACTATAATTTTACTACTAAAGAAAAAAAAGATTTTCCATCTCATATAACAGAGACAAAATTTGAGCGAGGTTATGCATTAGTTTCTGAAGATACTAAAAAAGAACTCTATGGTCTTTACACCAAAACAGGAGAAGAAATATTACCTATAAAATTCACAAGTATTTCTGTCCCATATTCACGAAGATTTAATGTTGCTGCTGTTTTTTATAATGGTCAAAGTGGTAATCTTTATAATTTAACAACTAATAAATACGTCTTCCAAGAAGATCTAATATATTTAAAACGTGTTGGACATTCTCGTGTTATATTCAAAGGTGTAACATCTGATTTTAGATTATTTGAAATGGATGAAAAATATAACATTAACTATATTGATGATTTCTCAGAAAGGAAGGTCTCTGTCGAGAAGGAAGTCAATAATTTGAAGATTTGTACTTTTAATAAAGCTATTTATGGTGCTTATGACCAAACTGGTAAAAATGTGATTCCCTTTGCCTATCAATCAATTCTACCTATCAATGAAAATGTGCTTTTAGTCGGAAAATTCACGCCATCAACAAATAGTACAACTTATGGTTTTATTGATAATAACAATAATATTATTTCTCCTATTGACAAAGACTTTATTGGTGAGAGAATAGATGGGATGATTAAAGTAAAAAAAGATGGTAAATTTGGCTTCGCTAATAATAGTGGTAAAATCGTAATAGCATGTAAATATGAGACTGCAAATGATTTCAAATCAGGACAAGCCTACGTATCTACAGGAGGAAGTAGTTTCCTAATTGATAAACAAGGTAATCCAATAGATCAAATAGTAAATATTACAGAGAGTAACATGTTGTTATCGCATTCATTTATAGCCTCTCGAAAAGGGTTTTCACGAGGTGAACATGAAAATATTTTTGTTTGGGATAAAAAGACTGGAAAAAATAGAACTTATGCATTCTCATACCCAGACGATAAAGTTGAACTATATACATCAGAGAGACTTGAAATACCTTCAGAATATTTAAATGATTTAATTGGGGAAGGAGATCTGAGAATAGAAATGTCTATCAATAAAAATGTAATTGACCCCGAAGCTGACAACTTATCACATAATGTTGTATATACAGCTTTAGCTTACAATACAAAATCTGGAAAAGCTAAAATATTTGTATACCAAAATGGAACTTTCGTATATAAACACAACTTAGACGCAGCTCCCATAAATAACCTAAAAGAATATGATGGAGAAATAAGAATGAAAATTGATGCGATCCCTACAGGGCGAAACTCCAACTATGCCTATGTAGGTTTAATTACAGCATGGAATACAAAATCTGGAAAAAATTGCTCCTTCATTCAAAGGGGCCCTAGACATACAAAATTTATTCATTGGAAGGATTTAGTCATTAATATTCCTCATGATTGCATTGATATCAGTGGTAATATTATGATGAATATCGCTTCTTATCATTTTTATGGCATCTCTAGCACAACAGAAGAAATAATATACAACCACTTTGTATACAACACTCATAGCCAAAAAACTATTATCCAAACAACGAAAATTAAAGATGATCAATTTGATACTGGAAATTTTCCTGAAATCGCTTGGACAAATGAAAAACCAAAAAAAATTGATATTATCAATTCTTGGAACAAAAAACACTTAACCAATGAAGTATATATCTCATACAGTATTATGAACTATCAAGATAATTATATTAGCCCTGCTGTTATGTACATCAATGCAGAAACAGGTCTAGGATATTGTGGTGTGATAGAATCTGCCATTCCTCATTCATTTCTAAAACCAGGACCTAAAGATTATACTAGTATTAAGGCTGCTATTGCTAGGATAAAAGGAAATTCATCTATTACTCCTAGTGTAGTCGCATTTGTGCACAGAGCTTCAGCTACTACCTTTTATCAGAGATATATCATATACAATTCCCAAACAGGAGACGTTGAAATATTAGACTATGATATAAAAGATGAAAAATATAATACTTTTGTTACTCTAAAGGATAATGCACTATTTGAGTAAGAACTATTGTAGCTCATACAAAAAATCAACCGCAGGGCTTTGAGGAGATACTCTATCAAAGCCCTTTCTTTCTATGCTCTGAATTATAACTTTACGTCTAGAATAAGTATAAATTGCCTTTTTTTGTCTTTTTCCACCTTCCCAATTCCACTCGATTTTATTCGCTTTGATAATCGTAAAATTGGTAGTGGAAATCAATAAATTTTGGGGTTGATGAACAATCAATTGATTTCTTTCATAAAAATCAATGTACAACACCTCCTTTTCTTCATCAAATCGAATCGCTTTAATTGTTTGCCATTCCGATAACTGATAAGACTTTTTACTACCCCAAATTCGAATGAGTCCTTTTGTATTTTTAAGTTGCTTCTTATCAAAAGTATTCACCAACTGTTGAGGTGTTCCTATACTATAATTGTCTCCTGCTACAGGTTTTAGATAATTTAACTCTGGTGTAGCATGAGCAGCGGTAACAAAATTAGTAATCCCTATTTCTAGCACTGTTTTAGTAATTCCGAAACAAAGACCCATTCCAATAATAGCAGAAATAACCAAGGACAAAATACCTCCGGCCCCATCTGAATCTATATAAATTGCAAATCCAACCAAAATACACCCTACAGCTACGCCTGCTCCTAATATAAAACCAATGACACCATCAAAAAACTGCTCCATAATATGTTTTTGCTCTACTAAAAAATTATCCATTCAGCCACATCAACACATTATCTTTCCAAATCATTCCTTGATCTTG
>CAYOJF010000073.1:6785-16287 GCA_964404215.1 uncultured Aureispira sp.
ATTATCCATTCAGCCACATCAACACATTATCTTTCCAAATCATTCCTTGATCTTGTTTAGTAATCATCTGGTAGGCAACTGCCTCATCTAGTACTTTTCCTGGATAAGAATCTGGTACATCTTCCATTTCACCTAGTGGATAAGGATCATCTAACCCTGCTATAATCTGAGATACACCTACTCTATGTTTCAATAATTGAAAAGTATAGACATCATGTACCAAGGTATCAAAAAATAAATTGGGATGTCCTAGACTAGTAGCTGGACTCTCGGTCCCTTCAAACAAATCAGGACGCCCATTATAGCCCTGCATTCTACGTCCATAATTTGCCTGCCCCAACATACACCCATGAGCAAAACAGGTACGAATATTTGGAAAACGATTGGGAATATTCTGTAAGGTGTACAAATGTAAAGTGTCCGCCGTCTGAGCCATCATCCAGACTAAATGAAAACGCCAAAACTGATCTTGTAACGCAATCATCTTTTGCCCATCATAGGGATGTATCTCTATAGCCAAGCCGTAATGATTCGCCAATTCATAAATAGGATCCACACTTGGATCAGCAACAGAAGTCCACTTCCCATCTACATTGATAAAATGAGTCGGTAGACATAATAATTTCATTCCATGCCGCTCTACACAACGTTCAATTTCGGCTAAAGCAAAATCTAGATGTAAAGGTTGCACCACAAATCCACAAGTAAACTTTTCGGGATGATCTTGCTGAACTTGAGCATTGAAATCATTCTGAAACTGAATAGCAGCCTTTGTGTCGTCTAGATCTAATCCATTGCAATATAATTGAGAGAGGTTCAAAATCACTCCATGGTCAATCTGATGTTCTTCCATCCATGCCAATTTTTCATTCAGAAAAAAACTAGGGGCAGTAATTGGTCTTGACCAATTCCCCTGTCGCATAAATTTTTTATCCGAATCAATCCAAAAAAGTTTCTTATCTTTCATGAACGAAGGAATCTGATTGGGTTCTGGCAACAGATGTCCGTGTCCATTTATTCTATCCATTTTCATAATCATTATTTTTGATGCAAACTATAAAAAGACATCCAGTTATACTAATTCTGAGTAGTATTTTGGCGATTAGTTCATTTTCTATGAAGTGGTCTAGCATTACAAGTTCTTCTCCAGATGATTTTGGTAAAATTACTCTATACTTTGGTTATCAAATGATGCCCCCTAACTTCTATTATGGTCCTACTATTTTCTATGGTTTTCTTGTATTGCTAGGTTTAGTACTTATGATTCGCAAAAAATCTCCTAGAATGCTACTGGGTTTCATTTTCCTCCTTCATTTGGTTCTTATGGGAGCTTTTGCCTTTGTCGTAGGGATAGATTACTATTGGAGTAGCTATTGGGATAAATTATATGCGGGTTATTATATCTATTTCGTAGCAAGTGTAACGACTTGTACATGGCTTTATAAGGTATCCTTTACCAATCCACCTCGACTTATTGATGCTAATTTGTTAGATGATCTGTAAAAAATAATAGCTCGCCCAAAATGTTTCTAAAAAAGGGCTCTACTCCGTAAATATTACGATTATATTACATTCTAGTACTCTGAAGGACTGAAAGATCCAGCGAATTCTTTATTTTTTGGTTAAAAATCGTTAAGATTGCAGTTCAATTCTGACTGTGGTGTTAATTGCAGCTCAATTTGATGCGAAGAGATTGTATTTTTGGTTTTGGTACGCTATTCGTATAATCGTATATCAAACAAGAATTTTTATTTTAATTCAAGGACAAACCAAATCACTAAACAACAAAATATTTAAACGAAATGAAAAAGGTATTCAGATTATTTCCTCTTTTTGCTTTGATTGCTATGATGGCTTTCAGTGTAGACGCTAACGCTCAAAAAATCGCTTATGTAGATGCTGACAAAATTATACCTGAAATGCCTGCTTACAAGCGTGCCAAATCAGAAGTAGAAGCATATGGTAAGCAATTGCAAAAAATAATTGAAGGAAAACAAACAGAAGGACAACAATATCTACAAGATATTTCTGCTAAAGCTCAACGTGGTGAATTGACACCAAAACAAGAACAAGAAGCTCAAGCAAAACTACAAGAAATGCAAGCTAGCCTACAAAAAGAAGCAATGGAGGCAGAGCAAAAATTAGCTAAAAAAGAAGCTGACTTATTGAAGCCATTGTACGAAGAGTTCAATGCTGCATTGAAAAAAGTAGCTACTGCAAATAGCTATGGTTATATTCTAGACAAAAAGTTATTGCTTTATTCTGATGGTGGTATTGATGCTACTGCTAAAGTAAAAACTGCTCTAGGTATTAGCTGGTAAGCAACCTACATTTCAAGAAGTGTTATTATTAATCAACTTCTTTGTTATAATATAATTAAAAAAATAGTCCCTCTTGTGTTAGGGACTATTTTTGTTTAAATTGGTAACATGTCTGATTTGAATCATATCCCTACTGCACAACGCCCTATTGGTGTTTTTGACTCTGGTATCGGGGGACTTACGGTAGCTGCTGGTATTGCCAAACAGTTCCCTAATGAATCCATCATTTACTTTGGTGATACCGCTCACCTTCCTTATGGTGAAAAATCGGTAGCTGCCATACAAGATTATGCCCGCGAAATCACTCGTTTTCTACTACAGCAAAACTGCAAAATGATTGTCATTGCTTGCAACTCTGCTTCTGCTTCTGCTTATAAAATTCTACAAAAAGAATTTGGGAAGGAAGTATTGTTGATCGATGTTATTTCTCCATTGGTAGAGTATGTCGCAGCTCAATCGTTCCGAAAAGTCGGAGTAATCGCCACGAAAGCCACTGTTAGTACCAACATTTATGCTACTCAATTGCAGGATCAAGCCCCTAATCTGGAAGTAGTCTCGTTGGCAACAGGTCTATTGGCTCCTATGATAGAGGAAGGTTTTTTGAATAATGCCATTAGTGAAGCAACTATTCATCGTTATTTGTCTTATCCTGATTTTGAAGATATAGAAGCTCTCCTGCTTGCTTGTACCCACTATCCTTTGATTCGTAAAGAAATTCAACACTATTTGGGTACTGACATTCAAGTATTTGATTCGATCAAAGCCGTTCGAAAACGCCTAACAAGACTATTTGAACAATATCCATTATTAAAAAACAACCTTCCCAACCAAGCTAAGTATGATTTTTGGGTATCTGATTACACACAAACTTTTGAACAAACTACCCAACTTTTTTATGGCAAGAGTATTAAATTAAAACAGATTAGCTGGGAAAACGAATTGCTCCTCACAGAGCGAGTTTAATCATTGTGGTAAGTCCACAAGCAAAATAAAGCAAACATATGCTACGAATAATTCAATCGAAATGGTTACTACTTTTGTTGGTAGTTGGTGGTTTTTTTGCCCTCTCTATTGATGGCAATCGACTCCTAAAAATATCGCAAAGTATGGAAAACTTTGCTCAAACGTACCGCATCATCAACTATCAGTATGTAGATGAAACAGATCCTAACAAATTGATGCGAACGGCGATTGATTCTATGTTGGGACACTTAGATCCTTACACCAACTATTTTTCAGAAGCTCAAATGGTTCGTGTCAAGATGGGAGCTAAAGGAGGCTGGGATGGTATTGGAGTAGAACTGAGAGAAATCAATGGAAAAGCTGTCGTAGTAGAAGTAGTAGAAAACACCCCTGCTGAAAAAAATAAAATTCAGGTTGGAGATATTCTAACAGAAATAGACGGAACTACAATTGACGACCAACCTATCGAATCTGTTTCTCAAACACTACAAGGAAAAGCTGGCACAAAAGTAAATGTGAAATTTATCCGTACCGCAACAGAAGAAACACTTGATCTGGAACTAGAACGAGCTAAAGTAATTAAGAAAAATGTTCCTTATTATGGAATGCTAGATGAGCGAACAGGGTATATTGTTTTAACCACTTTCTCACAGAGTGCAGGAGCTAATGTAGAAGCAGCTCTAAAAGCACTACAAGATGAACATGAACCAACACAAGTTATCCTTGACCTTCGTAACAATGGCGGTGGATTCTTAATAGAAGCTGTCAATATTTGTAATCTTTTTGTTCCCAAAGGGAATGAAATTGTATATACTCGAAATAAAATCGAAAAATGGGATCGTTCTTTCAAAACAATCAATAATGTGGTCGATAGAACCATTCCACTTGTTGTCTTAATGAACGGTTCTTCAGCTTCTGCCTCAGAGATTGTAGCAGGTGCCTTGCAAGATTTAGATAGAGCCGTACTGGCAGGTAGAAATTCTTTTGGCAAAGGACTCGTCCAAAACACTAAAGATGTAGGTTATAGCTCGAAAGTAAAACTAACTACTGCCAAGTATTATATTCCTTCTGGTAGATGTGTTCAAGCATTAGAATACAAAAATGGCAAACCAGTGAGTATAGCTGATTCTTTACGTAAAGAGTTTGAGACAAAAAGTGGTCGTAAAGTATATGATGGAAAAGGACTAGAACCTGATTTCAAAATAGAAGCCGTCAAAGTACCTCTGGTAGTAAAAGCAGCTAAAGCAAAAAATCTATTTTTTGATTATGCCACTCAGTATTACAACAAACATGATTCTATTGTTGCTGCCAAAGAATTCGAAATAACAGAAACTGATTATCAAGCTTTCGTAAAAAAAGCAACTCCTATTTGGGCAGACTACAAAACAGATACCGAAAAGATGCTAGATGAACTAGAAAAACAATCTAAAAAGGAAGGTACATTACAAGAGTTGGGAGCCGAAATCAAAGCAGCTCGTTCTGCTATTGACCAAGATAAAAAGACAGCATTTGTACAATACAAAAAAGAAATCAAAGAAGCTATTGAGCAAGAAATAGTAGGTCGGTATTATTACATGACTGGTCAAGTCGAAAATCGTTTGGCGAGGGATAAAGATGTACTGGAAGTATTGAAACTTTTATCTGACAAAGATAAATTCAATCAATTATTGACCCCTTCAAAATAAACAGCATGAACTGGATAAATAGAATCAAATATAGAGTAGCCTTTTTTCTAATAGTCCTATTGGGTATGATGGGTGTTTCCACTCAACTCAATGACTTTGAAATCGCTAAAAATCTTGAAATATTCTCTAATATTTACAGAGAACTCAACACCTACTATGCCGATGAGATCGACCCAGAATATCTAATGGAAACTGGAGCCAATGCCATGCTTCATAGTTTGGATCCTTATACTACTTTTATACCAGCAGACGAAGTAGCTGCTTTCAATTCTTCTATATCTGGACAATATGGAGGCATTGGTACTGCTGTTTTTAGCGGAAAAGAATATGTTACTATTTCGCTACCTTATGAGAACAGCCCTGCTCAGAAAGCAGGCTTAAAGGTGGGTGATCAGATTGTGACGATTGATGGGAAAGATATGAAGAACAAACCGATGGGAGAAGTTTCTAATGCCATGCGTGGTATTCCTAATACACCCGTCAATATACAAGTAAAACGGTATGGAACACCTCAACTAATTGATATTTCTCTCGAAAGAGAAATAATCCAAGTCAATAATACCCCTTATGTAGGTGTATTAGACAATAATATTGGCTATATCAACCTAAGTACATTTTCTTCTAATGCAGGCAATAATGTCGCTAATGCCCTACAACAGCTTAATAAAAATAATCAACTTGAAGGAGTAGTCCTAGACTTGAGAGGAAATACTGGTGGACTATTGACCGAAGCAGTCAATGTAGTCAATGTATTTGTCAAGAAAGGAAGTGTAGTGGTAAAAATAAAAGGGAGAGACAAAGCACGTGATCGTGTCTTTCGTACACTCAACCCTAGCGTTGATACGCAAATTCCGCTAGTAGTATTGATTGATAAATCTTCTGCCTCCGCTTCAGAAATCGTAGCAGGTGCTATTCAAGACTTGGATAGAGGTGTGATTATAGGACAACGTTCTTTTGGTAAAGGACTCGTTCAGAATACCAGAGACTTGCCTTCAGGAGCTAAAATCAAACTAACAACAGCCCGTTATTACATCCCTAGTGATCGTTCTATTCAGGCACTCGAATACGATAATGGAAAGCCTAGACAAATAGCCGATTCGCTCAAAGTAGCCTACAAAACCAAAGGGGGTAGAAAAGTGTATGATGGTGGAGGAATTGCCCCAGATATTACTATCAGCAAAAAAGCCTACTATCCTATCCTAAGTAGTTTACTAGAAGATAACCATCTTTTTGAATATGCGATTCGTTATAATAATGACAATAGAGCTGTTGCTAGCTTGGAGCAATTTGAAATTACAGACCAAACATTTGAAGATTTTATTCAGTTTGTTCAAAAAAGAGGCTTCAACTACGAAACCAATACAGAAAAGGTATTGACCAAACTCAAAGAAAAAGTAGAAAAAGAGGAATACAATACGATTCTTGCTCCACAGCTTAAAGCAATCAAAACGGTAGTAAATCGTACAGGTGAACAGGAATTAAGGAATCAAAAACAATTTTTGATGACCGATTTGCAGCGTCAAATTGCCGCTACTTATTATGCTCGTAAAGGAGCTATTATAGCAGGGCTCAAAAATGATGTGGAAACAGCCAAAGCACTAGAAGTTTTGCACAACTTGAATCAATACAAAAATATATTGGGGAAATAAAATGGTACCACCAAGCATCTTTGAAATTCTTTTTGGGGATTTTGATAGCATGACGATTGCTATTGGATTCCCCATTCCATTTTTATTATTTTTCATTCGATTCAATTATACCAAAATGCCGTTAATAGGTCGGTTGTTATTTTTTGCTTTTCTCATCTATGGTATTAGTATTATCACTGGGATGACCAGTGGAATGGCAGGTTGGTTGGAAGATAAACCTTCTGCTGTACTGGCAGGGGTAATAGCTCCTATTTTATATAGTGTTCTAACAAGCGTTCTGATTAGTCGATGGTATCGGCCTAAAAAAGAATTGACAGATCACCTTATTGACTCTTAGTTGGCTAGAATATGACTACTATAACAACTGCTACTTTAGCACAAATAGAAGAAATAACGCACCTTTATCGTGCTTGTGGAGCTAAAATGCTCCAACATGGATTTGACAACTGGGGAGACTTCTATCCTACTGTCGCTACGATTAGAACAGATATTCAACATCAAAATTTATTTGCTTTAGTTACATCAAAGAATCAGATCTTAGGTGTTGTTGTATTGGATGAGATTCAGCCTCCTATGTTTGCAGAAGTCAACTGGCAATTCCCAAGCTCGTCTATTTTAGTCGTTCATCGTCTAGCAGTTTCGCCTGATTACCAAGGAAATGGCTATGCAAAAAAATTAATGAAATTTGCTGAAATGTATGCTAGTCAACAACATTATCAAGCAATTAGGTTAGATGCTTATAGCATCAACAAAAAGTTATTACAATTTTATAAAAACTTAGGCTATCAAATCACAAAAGAAGCCATATCTTTGGGGGCTAAATGGAAGTACCCCTTCCATTGTTTTGAGAAATCATCTAAACAATAGATAAAATGAATCAGACTACTCGTGTAGGGATACTCGCTGGATTTATGGCTGTCTTCCTGATCACCGTATTTTATATTAGCCAACCTCGTATGTTAGTAGAAGGATATACTTGGCTAAAGCAACTCATTTTCTTAGGAGCCATTATTTATGGTTTAGCACAAATGAGAAGCAACAGTGTCCAAGCTACTAGTATTCAGGAATTGTCCAAAAATACCACAACAGTAGACACTTCTGGGGACTTTATTGGTTTTTCAGAACTATTGACTAATGGTTTCAAAATTTATCTTATTGGTTACTTCATTACCTTTTTGTACATCTATCTACTATTCAATTTCATTGATCCTAGTTTGATTGATCTCGTGCGAGATACTACGGTAGAAATTAATAGTAAAATGAAAAACCCTGAGACAGCAGATCATATCTTTCAGGCACAATTAGAAGAGCTCAAAGAACGTGATTTTGCTCCTAGATTAACCGATATAGTGAGTGTGATTGGTATGGTCGAAATTATTATTGGTTTTATTATGTCCTTTATAGTTGCCTTATTTTTACGCCGAGAAAAACCTAATTATTAGTAGTATGTTTCTATTTATATAGAACACTATTTTTTATTATTACGACACCAAAACACTATGAAAAATATTACCAATAATTTACTATACGCTGCACTAGGTGGAGCTGTTTATGTCGTTGGGCGATTTGGAATACACCAGTTTGAAGCAGACTACTCCGCTATGCCCGATTGGCTTTTTAGGATTGTAATCATTGCTACCGTTAGCTATGCTATCATTGCGATCAAAAGAAAGAATCGTGGTTTACTCCATATCAAAGAAGGAACTATAGCTGGTATATTCACCACTTTTTTTCTTAGTTTATTCTTAGTTGTCGGAACATGGTTTTATTGTGATCTAGTCAACCCTAACTATACTGAAGGCTACAAACAAGAGTATAGAGAAATGCATTACAACAGAATGATGCGAAAGTACATCAGTGAGACTTGGAAAAAAGATACGGTTACTCAAGGAGCAATTGATACGATAAATAGAGGCTTAGATTTGAATATTTCCAAACAAACTGGTACTTTGTTTACGACCAAAGGTCAGATGATTATTAGCTTCTTGTATACCCTATTTTGGGGACTTACTACTGCGATTACAGTAGCTATGCTTAGTCGTCAAATAGCTACTGATCCTTCTCCCGCTAAAATACTTGATGATAAAAAATAACCCACAACTATGAATATAGACTTATCTATTGTGATTCCGTTGCTCAATGAATCGGAATCTCTGCCAGAACTAACCGCTTGGATAGAGCGAGTCATGGTTGCCAACAATTTTCGATATGAAATTGTCTATGTAGACGATGGAAGTACAGACAACTCTTGGGAAATCATTCAAGAACTAGCGAGCAAAAATTCTGCGGTCAAAGGAATCAAATTCCGTAAAAACTACGGCAAATCTGCTGGACTCAGTGTTGGTTTTGCTGCCGCTGAAGGTCAAGTGGTTTTCACGATGGATGCAGATCTACAAGATTCACCTGATGAGCTCCCCGAAATGTACCGCATGATTATGGAGGATGGGTATGATTTAGTATCTGGATGGAAGAAAAAACGCTTTGATTCTTTTATTAAAAATAAAACGTCTAAGATATATAATTTTGTTACTCGCAGAATGTCAGGCATCCAGCTCAATGGATTTAACTGTGGACTGAAAGCTTACAAAAAAACCGTCATCAAAAACATTGAAGTTTATGGTGAAATGCACCGTTATCTTCCAGTAATTGCCAATAATGCTGGTTTTTCTAAAATAGGAGAAAAAGTAGTCAAACACCAAGCTAGAAAACATGGTGAAAGTAAATTTGGAGCCGCCCGATTCATTCGGGGACCTTTAGACCTTCTCTCCATTATGTTTGTAGGCAGATTCGGCAAACGCCCTATGCACTTGTTTGGACTTTGGGGAGGTATCATATTTTTCTTAGGCTTTTTATCTGCCTTTGGGATTGGTATGATGAAACTCTA
>CAYOJF010000073.1:16387-25642 GCA_964404215.1 uncultured Aureispira sp.
AAGTACACTATGAAGCTGTACGATTACATTTTTACACAAAGGATTTCAACAACTTTTCACGAGGAGTTATTGAAATCCTTTTCGGTTTAACTCCCCCTATTTATATGAAAACGGCACTCACTCTCCTCCTGATTAATATTTGTATTTTGATTCAGGCTCAAACATTAGAGCAATTTAATAGTGATCAAGTTATCCATGATTTGGTGCTATTTGAAGGGCAATTATGGCTAGCGTCCGAAAGTGGTATTCTTGCCTTTGATACCTTAGGAAATGAAGTTCGACGTTATAACTTGACCAATGGTGTTGGTGACTATAGTAGTGAATTTTCTTCGATTGGTATCGCTAACAATGGTACACTCTATGTTAGTAAGAATGGCATATTAGGTAAAACATGGGAATACAACTCCTTAACTTCTAGTTGGACTAAGCTTTCCATTGGTAAAAGCAATTTTGTAAATGATGAAATTTGTTACTCCTCTTATAAATATTTTCATCATTCTACGACCAATAAAAAGGCAAAAACAGTGCTCCCCTTTTTCCTATTACACCAATTCTGTTATTGCCGACCTCAGCAATAACAAATGGTTGTTTGAAAAAGACATTCTACTAAAAATAGATGGAAGTACTTATCAATATACTGCCGACACCTTTCCGAATGTAACGATCCAATCTATTTTCTATATAAAGGATACGATATGGGTCAGAGGAAAACAAGCAGATACTAATGTTCTATTCAAAAAAGTAGCTAATGAATGGAAAATTAAAAATACACCTACTTATGACTTAGGAAATAGTTTCCGAACTATTCTCTATCAAGGAGATAGTTTCATACTATTCCAGAAGGAAGGCGTTTTATATAAATTTGATGGTCAAAAGATAACCTATCATTCAACTAATCCATTACCTAAATCTCCTAACACCCCTTGGTTCAATAGCATCAAACAGGATAAAAATGGTATCTATTGGGCTATTCTAGCTAATAAACATCGAAAAAACTACATTTATAAATATGCTAATAACAAATGGGAACCTATATCACTCCAAAGTAAAACACCACAAGTTAATTTCTATGGAGTGGATGAAGATGAATTCCATCTCAGTTGGGATAGTTCTATCTGGGCGATTTCGACTACTGCTAACCTTCTATTGCATTATGTGGATAATCAATGGGATAGCATTCCTTTTGAGGGATTGTCTAGACTGAGTCTCAACCCATATGATAGCACTGTTTGGGTTGGTACGAGTCAAGGGGTCCACTTATTAAAAGATCAGAAGTGGTCAAAAATTAGTTCAGAAAGTGTTCGTTATTTCTATCACCAAAATACTACTGCTACTTATGCTTTTATTGTAGAAGATGGAAAAAAAACTATTCAGAAATGGAATGGCATAAAATGGGACTATAGCAACTATGATGTACTGAAGCGTTTGAATGAAATCAAATATTTTACTGTATATCATAATGATGAAAATATGCTTTGGTTTGGAGATTATTTCAAAGGAGACCTCAATTCTTTTGATGGTAAAGTAATTAAACCTTTTATGCTAGATCAGCCTGTTTTTGATCAATATACTATCGACAAAATTCACTTTATTTATCATACTAAAGACTACCTTGGTATTGTCGTCAAAACTCGTAATAATAGTCGCCTACAAATTCTAAAAAAGTATAAAACAGGCTATAAAAAGGTAAGTAAAGCTCCCTACTATGGATTTGAATTCAATAAAAAGGCTATCGATCAATTAGGCAACACTTGGCTAATTACCAAAAAAGGCATAGAATATATTGATTATGAAACAGGAAAGAAAAAAATAGCCAAACGCTCTAAAAATATATCTGAGTTATGTATTGCTCCTAATGGGGCTATTTGGGCTAGTGGAGATCAAACACTACTATCATTCAAAAATAAAAAATGGACAAAACATCCATTCCCCATATCTCCTATCTACAAAAAGCTATTAGTTAGTGGTCAAACTATTTGGGTTTTAGGCTTTGAAGTATTTAAGATAACTCTCTAATCATTTAAATCATCCAATGCTTAAAATATCATTTTTCGTTTTCGTCTACTTAATTGGTAGACAATTCTACCAACTAGCAAATCAGTATGGTCGAAATAAGCTAGGATTTGCTATTATTGGTGTATTGTTTTACTACCTCAGTTCCATGCTGCCCTTTTTATTATTCTTGATGCTTGAGTCATTAGGTTGGAGATTCCCACCTTCGGCAATGCCAATCTCGTACATTATTGGCATCCCAGTTGGATTACTTTCTATATGGCTTTTTTATATTCTTATCCAAAAAAAATTTGAACAAGGAAATCCTCAAAACTCCAGTGATGACTTATTAGACGATTCAATTAATCATTAGATATTCATTACTATTTACTACATTTTGGACAAATCCCCTCTACCGCTACCGCTACTTTATGTATTTCATATTCAGGTAATAGTATCTCTATCCCTTCTATAGGTTTTTCGCAAGTAACAGTATTGCAAGTTTGACATTTGAAATGAATATGGTCGTGTTTATGATGACCAACAGCACACCTGTGTCCACAAATCGCGTAGAAAACATCTGTTCCCTCTTGTAATGCCTTATGTATAACGCCATTAGAAGTCAAGCTCTCTAAAGTACGGTAAAGGGTTACTCTATCAATAGGTGACATCGCCTTTTGTATTGCCGAATAAGGCATAGCCGAAGCATAATCCTCTATAGCGTGCAGTAATTTTAGACGTGGTTTGGTAGCTCTCAGAGAGCGATTTCGCAATAATTCTTTAAACTGATCTGTATTCATGGTTCACTTTTTCAAAACTTACAATTGATACCAATAGTAATACTTCTTCCTAAATCATCTGCAAAATACCGTTGTCGGTTGAGATAGTCTCTAAAAGCTGTATTCAGTGTGTTATCAATCTTTACAAAACACCTTAATTGATAATTAGGGATAACAATGTTTGCTGAAAACTTGATTCCCAATAGATGATAGGTTGATGGCGGTGGTGCAAAATCTTGTGTTGCTAGCAAGTTTGTTTGTTCGAAAACTAACCGACTATTCACCTCTATCGCTAACTGTTCTAGCTGAATATGCTTAGAAATTTTGATCCCTTTCTTGATTTCATACCCCAAACTACTATACAAACTATTAGGGGGCATAAATACTAGAGGAGTATTATTTTCCGTATCATTTCCTCTAAGGTAACTATATTTTATCATACCTAACCAAGAATCTCCAATAGTAAACTGAGTAGAAACATCTAATCCATAAATATTGGCATTGGTTTGTTTATATTCGAATACAGGAAAAGCCCCTCTTATCGTCAATCTAAACTGATCCTGGGGTTCTAAAAAGATGTAATTAAAAAAATGCTGATGGTATAGTAAAGCATTGAATGTAAAGTTAGGATTAGGGGTCCATTCGTAAGCCAATGTACTCTTAATGGCTTTTTCTGTCTCCAGATTGACATTCCCTTCTTCTATTCCACTGACACCTTGATGCAATCCTGCACTATATAATTCATTGATGGCAGGGTTTCGCATAGCATAACCACTATTCAAAAGCAAAGAATGCCCTTTTTTAAGGTCAAATGTGACTGCTAATAATCCCGTAATATTATGGAAACTATTGTCATACCTTACAATTCTCCTAGGCAAGTCACTACTAATGGTCGCTACGTTCTGTTGCTCAAAATCATACCGTCCTCCAAAACTAAACTGTACTTTCTTTATCTGTTTAGAAAGAGAAATAAACAGCCCACTTTTCCATGAAATATAATCGGGGATTAATGGTGATATGCCTGTTTCTGGGTTATTGGTATTGTCCGTTAGTATGTTTTGGTTGCCTAATTTAAGGACCCAATTATTTTCAAAAAAGTGTTTGTACTTTGCTTCTACATTGAGCGTGTATTGGAGTAAACTAAGAGCTGGACGATCAGTCCTCCCTCCTCTTCGAACATCAAACTCCTTACGGTTGTTGACTTGTAAAGCAGAAACAAATTCTATGGTTTGATGGTCTGTAGGAATATATTTAGCTTTAATCTTTGCTAGATGATGTGAAACATTTTGTCTAGGAGCCTCTATCTGATAGCTAAATACAGAATCTGTAAAAAAGGGTACTGCTCTACTTAAAGCAGTCTCCAGATCTGTCAAGTTTCCCACATGAGCCCCTCGCAAAACACCCAAGCGGGTATTAAAAGTACTGGCATAAAAATCAACAAACAATTTATCATTCCAAGATTTTTCTAGCTGTAAAGCTAAACTTGCCTCTTCTATTCCTGTATTGTTTAACAAATAATTAGACGTATGCTGGTCTCCATATTTTTTGAGTGTTCCAGATAGTCTCCAAGCCAAAAAGGGAGTATATTGTCCTATCCGAGCATGTAATACATGCCCTCGCCCATTCGACTCATAAGCATAGTTAACTTGTCCATGAAGATGGGTATTGGTATTAGCGATTCGTTTAGGTTCTACCAAAATGATACTGCCTAAATTCCCCCCACTATATTCGATCGCATTAACTCCTTTTAAGATACTGATTTTGTCTGCACTAAAAGGGTCTATCTCTGGACTATGATCGTTTCCCCACTGCTGCCCACTCTGGACAATTCCATTGTTCAATATTTGTAGACGGTTACCATAAAGTCCATTAACCACAGGCTTTGCTATCCCATTTCCATTTTTCATCAGATGAACCCCAGCTTCATTTTCCAATAATTCAGAAAGGTTTTTATCAATATTGTCTTCTAGCTTTTTCCTGTTGAGTGTGATAGTGGATTGTCCTGTTGTCTCAGGAGCTTTCCCTTTGACTATCACAGTTGTCAATGTTGAAGTAGTATGATTCAGATAAATTGTGATCGTAGTATCTTGCTCCATCCCCAAATGAATCAACTGATTTTCGCACCCTATATGAGAAATTTGAAGATGGTAAGTCCCTTTACAGAGGCTATCTATAGTAAAAAAGCCCTTATCATCTGTGGCTACTCCTTTCGTCGTTTCTGACATCAGAAGGTTAACAAATGATAAGGGTTGTTGAGTATTCTCATCGATCACATAACCTTTTAGTGAATATACACAAGAAGATTGTGCTTGGCATTCTAGCCAAATCGACAAGAAAAAAATTAGACTTATTATTATCTTATTGTACATCTACAGGGAAAGTAACTTCAATATCAGTTTCACCTCCAGCATTTGTAATATCACCACCAGAAACACCTGTTGCTGACTTACTAGGCTCATGGCGTAGTGTAATAGTAACATCACCAGTTCCTGCTGCACCTGTAGTCAATGTACTTGCCAATCCAATAGGATTACCGTCAGCATCCTGATCTGTATAAGCAATAGTTAAACCACTAATAGTAGTAGCAAAAAAGAATTGGTGTTCTTCATCTTCTTCTTCTATTTCTTCTGTAACATTCTCTGCTGGAGTTACTGATTCATTTAGTAATTCTATTGCACCTGTATAAGTTTCATTAGCAGCTAAAGTTCCTCCTACTATAACAGGAGCATTTCCGCCATCTCCATCCAAATCCGTAAAAGTAAGTACCACTGCGGCTCCTCCTCCTGAAGGAGTTAGCGTATATTTCAAGGTAGTAATCACTTCCTCATCGTTAGCTATATCTGGTGTTTTTTCACAAGCTGTAAACATAAACATAGCACAAAGTGCTACACAAAAAAATTGAATTGATCCTTTCATCTTTCAGTTAGATTTTTAATAAATTATTGTTTGATAGACACAAATCTAAGCCTTTTAATGCAACAATGTTGCATTAAAAGGCTTTTTTTTTCAAAAATCTATTCCTTTATATAAATAAAGACACTTAAAAATTAATTATTGTACTACATCAATAGGAAAAGTAACTTCAATTTCTACTTCTCCCCCCGCGTTGGTAGGATCTCCACTAGCCACACCAGCGGCTGATTTAATGGGCAAATGACGTAGTGAAATATCCAGTGTTCCTGTAGTAGCTGTACCTGTAGTTAAAGTAGTTACTAGACCAATTGGGTTCCCGTCTGCATCTTGATCTTGATATGTAATGCTTAAGCCAGCCACCTTGATATCAAAAAAGAATTGATGATCTTCATCTTCTTCTTTTACCTCAACCGTAACATCTTCAACAGGAGTTATATTTTCATTAAGTAGTTCTAATGTACCTCTATAACTTTGGTTAGGCAATAGTGGTCCTCCTATAACAATTGGATTATCCCCATTAAAGTCTCTAATACTAAGGATAGTAGCAGTTCCTCCTCCAACAGGAGTCAATGTGTACTTTAGGGTAGTAATCTCTTCTTCTTCATTAGAATCATCTACTTCCTTCTCACATGCAGTAAACAATAACATAGTACAAAGAGAGGAAATTGAATCAGTACTTTCATTTTTAATTAATTTTTAATAAATTATTATTAGACTTCTGCAAAGATATGCTTTTTGTTACAATGTTGCATTAATATTTATAAAAAACTACCCCATGTTAGGAATTATTTTAATTTATTATTTAGGAAAACAATTTTATACGTTAGCAGAAGCTAATCAAAGAAATAAATGGGGGTATGCTATAGCAGGTATCCTAAGCTATTATGCCAGTACTGTTGTAGGACTCGTAATCATTATTGTAGGGATAGGTTCGCTTGCTCCTGACTTGATTGATCCAATACCAGAGTATGCTTATGATCTGATAGGGATTCCCTTTGGACTTTTGGGAACTTGGTTATTTTACCGATACCTCAAGCAAAAATTTGAAGGCAATAACCTCTTCCACAATACTAATAATGATTTACTAGACGATGAATTGACCTAATTCTAGCTTTCCTTCTTTTAGCTCTCACATGAATAAAATCACCTTATGAACCTATTCCAACTATGAAAAAATTATTCTCTTTTTGTCTATTGTTTTTACCATTTGTCCTGATTTCTCAAACCTCTAAAGAAATAGCATGGGAAAAAGCAAAAGAAGCGATCCAACTAATGGACAACGGAAAAATTGAAAAAAGCATCAAAATCCTAAAAGAATGTGAAAAACTAGATCCCAAAGAATACACCTATCCTTATGAAATTGCCTTTGCTTATGTATTGAAGAAGGACTACAAAAGGGCTATCAAAATCCTCAATAAAGTCAAAAAATACGAAAACATCAATAGTCAAGTTTATCAGATGTTAGGCAACTGTTATAGCTATGAAGGGAACCCTAAGAAAGCAATCAAAACCTATGAAGAAGGAATGAAACTTTTCCCTAAATCGGGTAACCTACATCTAGAAAAAGGCAATGTTTATTTAGGATTACAAGACTACACAGCAGCCGTAACGAATTACAAAAAGGGAATAGAAGTAGAACCTATGTTCCCTTCCAATTACTATAACATAGCGGTCATCTACCTAAGTACCAATAACAAATTAAATGGTCTTATTTATGGTGAAATTTTCATGAATCTTGAAAGAACAACAGAGCGAACACAGAATATGAGTTTATTACTATTAGAAACTTACGAAAAAGCCATTCAATTTGAAAAAGATGAAACCAAAATTGACTTTTGTGAAATTATTCTTGATGCACAAGACCTAGAGAAGGAAGATATTAAACTACCACTCTGTGCGAGTTTTGGCAAAAATTTCATCCTAGCCACTGTAGGAGAACAAGAAGTCAACTTGAGTTCTATCTCTCGTATGAGAACTAAATTCATAGAGTTGTTCTTCAAAGAAGATTATAAAGAATATCCTAATGTCTTATTTGAATATCAAAAAAAGCTATTAGATCAAAATATGTTTGAAGCCTACAATCACTATCTATTCCAAATAGGCGAACAAGAGGATTTTAATCTATGGCTAGATGCCAATGACGAAGAATTTGAAGCCTTTATCGATTGGTACAAAAAAGATACAAATATCATTTCTATCACTACCGAAAACAAATACTTAGAGTAAGTATCTTTTTTTAGTTATTTTTTCTTCTCAGAAATCGAAATTATCTAAGAGGATGTCTTAGAACTTTTGACAAAAAAAGGAATTAAATCCCCTTCATGATTGTTACTCAAATTATTCAGATAATCTAACTAAGAAATATGGAAATCACATACATAAAAGGTGATGCAACTGCTCCTCAAACAAAAGGAGTAAAAATCATAGCTCATATCTGTAACAATATTGGAGGCTGGGGGAAAGGATTTGTCCTAGCTGTTTCTAGGAGATGGTCCAGCCCCGAAAAAGAATACCGAAAGTGGCATAGAGAACGAGCAAAAAATGATTTTGATCTAGGTGCTATCCAACTAATTCAAGTTGAAAAATATATTTTTGTAGCTAATATGCTTGGACAACAAGGTATCAAAAGAGGTAGTAAGGGAGTACCTATTCGATACGAAGCTGTAAATGAATGTTTACAAAAACTCAGTGAACAGGCATTGGAGTTGAATGCATCTGTTCATATGCCCCGTATTGGTTGTGGCTTAGCCGGAGGAAAATGGGATAAAATTGAACCTCTAATTCAAACAAATCTTATTGACAAAAATATAAAAACTATTATCTATGACTTTGACTAAGAGTCTGTTCTAAAAACTGTATACTAACAGGTCTAAAACTGTATGAATGTTAAAAAACTAACACCTACTAAATGAACAGAAAAGAAGCTCAAAAACGATATGATCTAAGCTTATTGAATGATCCAAAAGTTAAAGAATGGGAAAAGAAAAAAATACGCCAGAGATATGGTATTTTACTTGACCTAAAAGAAGATTTTTTTTCAAACGATTTGACTAAGAAAGATTATAAAAAATTAATAGACTTTATTGATTCTAGACTCACTGTCATTAGACAAAAAAGAATTCCCTACTCAGTTCCTACCTCCATATTAACCATTTATACGATGTGGAGCTTTTCAAGTTTTTTTGAAAATGATGGCTTTTGGGACTATTCTGATAAATCTATCTTAGATCGCCCCCAAGCAAAACACCTATTAAAAGAAAGAGAAGAACTCCTAATATCACTTGAGGTATTAAACCTTTCGCAAGTATCTAATCAAATAAAAGATATATGGCAAAACCATCATAGACAAGATCATAAATTAAAAGAACTTCAAGATATTTTTGGGAAACCAGCATTTCGAGATACTATGCAAAGGCTAGTTTGCAACTTAGTCAAAAAATCTAGAGATGAACTTCAACAACTAGCCGATATTAATACTAATACGTAGAAATTATTCAAGAAGTCTTTCGCTGGACTTTAGAGCATGTTTAAGAATTAACTTCAAGCTGCAAATGTTTGATTTAGAATTCAA
>CAYOJF010000074.1:0-4838 GCA_964404215.1 uncultured Aureispira sp.
ACAATAATTGACCCGCTTTTTTTTTCCCTGTTGCATTTATTTATTGAATTCAAGTAATGAAATATTTATACCTACTTTTTTTAGTCAATAGTTTAGTAGTTTTTGTTTCCAAGGGTTCTTCTTTTAATCAAGTCGAAATCATCATCAAGGAAAAGTATGCTGGGCAACAAAAAACTACAATTGGAGAGACAGCCGAAACTCCTAATAATCCTACCGATTTCGACAAGTTGAAAGAGCTTTTTCGCCCTATAACTACATCTTATATAATTGATAGCAAACTTTTTGAAATATGGGATAGTAGAATAAGACAAAAGGTTATTCCTTTTGATTTGGATAATAGGTATCTAGATGGAAAACACGTAGAGCGAGGTGGCTGTCATTTTAATCAAGTTAAATATGCTTTATGTCAACTAAAAATGGGCGATAATATAGGGTTATTAGCAGTGGAACTGACTATAGGAATTGATAGGAGACATCAAGACTATATTTTGTATGTTTTCAATGTAGAAGGGAAACGTGTGGAGAAACATATGCTGGCATTTAGCAGAATTAAGGAAGGAGGTTTGGAGGAACAGCAAATAACACTACATTCTTTAGATGGTCAATGGATAGTCCAAGGAAATTTTAGGATAGAAAATGATGAATGGCAATATAGTGGTGATAAAGAGAGTCTTTATGAGAAATCGCAAGGAGAGGTGACTTATACGATTCATCAGGATGGATCATTAGAGACACAACAACAGATTTATTTTGATGTACAACCTGATCCTTACAGCAATAAAATAGAGTTTAAGGCAAATAAGACCTTTGAGTTATTGCCAATAAGCAGTGACTATTTTGAAGAATGGAAGAATGAGGGTGGAATAGAAAATGGGATTGCATGGAAGGATAAAAATGGGTACAATGCAGTATTTTGGGTAAAAAAGAATAGGAGTGATTTCCCTACTCTAAAGTTTAATGGAGAAGAGGTGGAGGGCGTTCTACGTGCCTATCATTATACGGCAGAAGATGCTAATAGTCAGCTATTGTGGGAAATGAAAGATTATGAAGACCTTTGTGACTTTGATTTGGTAACAGATTTTCGTTATCCTAGTGTAGAGCTGACAGATTTAGATAAGGATGGATTTGCAGAAGTGACTTTCATGTATACATTGGGGTGTGTGAGTGATGTAAGCCCTTTAGAACTTAAATTAATGCTCTACGAAAATGGAAAAAAATATGCGTTGCGTGGGCGTACTCGTATGCCAGAGAGGATAGGAGGGGAGGAATTTAGTAAATCTAACTACAAGATAGATCCTGCATTTGAAAAGGCTCCTAAATCCTTTTTAGAATTTGCTAAAAAGCATTGGAAAATGCATGATAGCCATTTTTAGAATAGGCTCTAATTACTATAGTAAAATGAAGAGAATAGCGTATTGTTGTATCATATTTTGGTGTATTGTAGGAATGACTGCCTGTACTGCTGAAAATCCTAGAGGAATAGAAGGGAGTAACACTCGTAGCGAATCTAGGACTGTAGAAGTAAAAGAATTTGTGCTAGATTCTACAGAAGGTCCATATGGTTCTTTTTTGATGGCTATGCCCCAGACCAATAGTATTCAGAAAGGAATATTGGTATTACTACCAGGTTTTGGGCAACAAGCTAAGGACATATTTTTGGATACTGATTTTGCTGCTAAGGGAACGGCAGCGGGCTGGACTGTAGTGGCATATACAGGGCATACCCGGATGACTGCTGATAGTTTTATGCGAGCAAAACTAGGGCGTGTACTAGCTAAAACGCTTGATGAAAACAAACTACCCACTACCATTCCTGTTTTTATGGGTGGATTTTCAGCAGGAGGTGTCATCGCATTGCGTTATGCAGAATGGTGCCAGCAATATCCTAATAGAACTCCTGTTCGTATTCGAGGGATATTCATGGCAGATGCACCAATTGATTTATTTCATTCTTGGACTTTATTACAAGAACTGAGAACGAATAATTATTCTGAAATATCTGTGCAGGAGGCTGATATGGTCGAACAATTGTATAAGAGGTATTATGGGAATACCCCTACCTCAGATGTTACTTTATTTAGTGAATTGAGTCCATTTTCGATAGATCCTGCCAAAGGACAAAATGAACAATACCTAAAGGGGGTAGCTGTTCGCTCTTATCATGACATTGATGTCAATTGGCGACTCAAAAATAGAAATCAAACACCCAAGTATGATAATTTTATTGCCACGGCTGAATTGATTAATCGACTCAACTTGAGTGGCAATAAAGAAGCAGAATTTATACAAGTATTTGAGAAAGGCTATCGCCGAGATGGTCGAAGACATCCTCATTCTTGGTCTATTGTGGATGAAGTGGAATGTTTGGAATGGATGAATCAATTAATACAATAGACATTATTACGAATAGTTTCGTATAGTGAGCAGAAACATCTTTTTCCGCTCAGATTCATAAATACTCGAATTCATAGCTATGGCTATGATTCTGCGTGTTTATTTCTCTAATCAAAAAAATCTGCTCACTCACTTCCATACAACTCTATTCGTAATAATGTCTAATAAATCGACTATTTTTTTATATATTTGGAGTGGAGTAAATACTGTCCCATTTTACTCATCTTGTAGGAACTGTCCCTAACAGATTCTACATTAACCCAAACTTATGAAGCAATTCATATACAGCATTATAATGACTATTGTAATGCTTCCTCAGCTTTATGCTATTAGCAGTGCTAATATGACCTATAATTGTATGGGAAATAATACCTATGAAGTAACACTTCAGGTCTATTACGATTGTTCAGCAAGCTCTAGTACTAATTCTTTACTTTCTAGAGATATTATCTTGAGAGAAAAAGGATTTTATGATGGAGGACTGAATACAGGTTTTGTCCCCCAAACAATTGTACTAGCGAGAGACTCTATATATGAACAGAATGTCATTTGTACAGGAGCTTCTAATATGCTCAATAGTTGTAACGGTGGAGGTCTAAATGGACTGCCTAATGGTCAGGTATTGCGATATAAAGGAACTGTAACATTACCTTATGCAAGTCGATTTATTCTCTCTTTTACCTCTACGGATAATAGAGATAGCAGAACAACATTAGCTAATAATAATACCCCTCTGTATATCGAAGCAGGAATAGATAATAGAAATGGCTGTCACAGTGCACCTACACTTAGAGCAGTATCAAATCCTATTTATTCGGCTAGGACGACAGGTGAGAATTACTTTGCTTATGGAGGAGTGGTGCAAGGCGATTATCTTATTCGCTATGCTAACAAAGCTCCTCGCAATGGTTTTGTTGCATCAGGAACGGCTAATGAAATCAATTACTTAGCAGGATATACGAGTCCTATACTAGGAACACAGTTCATACTAGACAGTACCTTGGGGCAGGTTAGTTTTGTTCCTCAATTGAATATAGCTCAACGAGCAACCATAGTTGGACGAGCATGGATGATTAGTAAAAAGGGAGACACTCTTGGTTTTGTGGAAGATGACAGAGTATTGGTATTGAGTGATGCTGTTAATTTTCAACCAAGTCTCCAAATTAGCCCTATATTGCTGAATGGAGGAGGCCTTTTGATGAACCCCAACAATACCCTAATTATAGGAAAAGGAGAAACACCCATTTTTCAACAAACGATTTCTAGTCCTTCAGGCGATACAATCAAAATAGATACCACAAACACTAATTTGGAAGCGGTGTTTGGAGTAGGAAACTATACTTTATTTGTACATCCGATTCGGCATGATAGTATTAAGGTATTTGTTACCTTGCCTCCTACACATACTTTTTTGGGCGAGGGTGTTTTTACGATTGCCTACGCGACTCAAAGCTGTCCTCTAGAGCTTAGACAAATACAGGGCTTTAGAATATCGTCAGAAGGAGCTCAAGTAGACCAACTCAATCATGTTATTTGTAATAAAAGCAATAGCAATACTATCCAAGTAAGTGCTACAGATTATTTTTCGGATACGACTATGAATAGTAGCCAATATTTTTGGCAACAAATAGGAGGTGGGAACCAAGTGATTATTACAAATCCGAATAGCTCGTCGACTGGTATTATTTTGCCAACGAATGCCATCTCAATGGATACGGTTGAGGTGCTGATGCAGCATTTTTCTAGACCTAACACTATTACAGGAGTACAATTTATTACGACGGATACAGTTCGCATTCATTACGATACAACTAGCAACTGTGCTTATTCAACCTCTGCCCAAATACAATTGTGGACGGATAGTATCACAAACTGTCAGATAGATAGTCAAGAGACTTATTTTAAACAGAATACCTTATTGGAGTTGACACAGGATACGACTACGTATTATGTCAGCACCAATTCTGATGGAGCAGCGGTATTATCGTTGGATACGGGGAACTATGTTGTACGAGTCGTCCCCCCTAATGCTTATTGGAGCAGTTGTCCTGATACACAGCATATCTATATTGATACCAGCGGTCAGATTCCATCATTAGACTTTCTATTAGAACCATTGCTGCCGTGCCCTAAATTGGAAGTCAGTATAATGGCAAATAGATTAAGAAGGTGTTTTGCTAATAATATTCAGGTGAGTTATCAGAATGAAGGTTATCTGGCAGCTAATAGCTCTGTAATAGAGGTAACGTTAGATACAAATTTGTATTACAATAGTGCGACAGCCCCTTTGATTGGTCAGGTAGGCAATGTCTATCGTTTTGATGGGGGGAGTATTGGCCGCAATGAGCAGAAGACCTTTAATATCAATGTGACAGTAAGTTGTAGTTCCAATTTAGGACAAATCCATTGTGCTGAAGCACACATTTATACCGATAGTATTTGTT
>CAYOJF010000074.1:4938-25364 GCA_964404215.1 uncultured Aureispira sp.
GAAAATTATTCCGTAGGGATGTATATGTTGACTATACAGGATGAAGAGCAGAAAGTGGTCTTTAAGTTGATTGTTGGAGAGTAGTTATTTCTTCAATTAAGATTAGACCTTATTGTGAATAGAGTTGTATGAAAGGTGAACAGTAGATTTTAGGGGCTAATACTGTGAAGCTGAGACTATCAGTCTTAGCTATTGAGTTGATCATTCAAGATCTATAAATATATCCAAATGATAGATGTTCACTGAATACCTAATGGAGTGTGCCACTAGTGGACTTTAGATCTCAAAAAATAGTACAAAACTATTCATGACAGTGTCTATTATACTTACCTTTACCTAAGCATTGGTAGCATTCATTGAATCCATCATTTAAATTTTTTCAAATACTTACTTTTATTTTTCAAATAAATATAATTTATTATTCTATGAAATTAATCATCCCACAATTATCCTTCACTGCATTGAGAGTCAAATTGATACTCTATTTGATGCTTTACATTACACTTCAAAATAGTTATGCAGTAACTGGAGCTGAATTAACTTATGAATGCTTAGGAAATGATACTTATGAACTTAGCTTAAAATGGTTCAATGAATGTACTAGTGCTAGTTACAATACGCCTCTTTCAAATCATATAAATACTTTGCTTAAAATAGAAGAGGTAGGAAACTCTAGAGCTGGATGTCAAACACTTGGACGCATACAGTTTTCTTTTGATACAACTTATAATGTAGATTTGGAATGTAATGGCAGTGCCATTAATTCTTGTGGCGGGAATAATACTAGTGGACTAACCAATACAAACGTGAGTATATCTAAATGTACTATTACTTTACCATGTAAAGGGAAATTTAATATTTGGGCTGATATTACTTATTTTAACCCTAATGGTCCGAGAATGGAACGTGATGGGAGTACTAACCTAACATCTGGGTCTAGTGAGATGATAGCTGTAGTGGCTAATATAGATAATCGTTATGGATGTTATGATTCACCTCAATTCGCGGGACGTACACACCCCATATACAATACATACCTAAGATCTGATACAAATAAGTATAGTTACGGAGGTATAAAAAGAGGGGAATATGATTTGGAATATCAACTAATCAACCCTAAGTACCTAAATAATGTGGGACCTACTAATTGGACTCCAATTATTAATTGTTCTTACCCTTCAGGACTTAATCCTACTAATCCTTTCTTTAATAATTATTTTGATTTTAATGATAGAGTTGGAGAAATCTCCTTTGTACCACAATCTTTTAACCAAAGTGCAGCTATTGCCTGTAGATTATATATGGTGAATGTCAATGGTGATACTATAGGTTTTGTAGAGAAGGATATGCTGCTAGAAATTATTCATACTCCATTCGGGGGAATACCAGTGCTTAATACATATGGTTTACAACTGATTTCTCCAGCAGGGCATTTATTAGATACTATTGCTAAGCAAATCCACGTTCTGGATAGAAATAGGAATCTCCAATTCTCTAATATCGTTACTACTACAGGAGACACTGTATCTTTAAATTCATCTACTTTAGATAATGCCTTGGGGCAGAATAATATTAATAAATTCATCTTTGCTCTAAATAATAGACAAGATAGTGTTCAATGTTTCTATGGTGTAAATCAGTCCATATTAGATAAAACAGGAGAGTTACCTTTTTCTATAGAGTATAATGATAAAACTTGCCCATTGTATGGCTATCAATCAATATCATATGATCTAATAATAGATGGAGCGATTGCAATAGCAGATAAATACGAAGTATGTCCAGGGGTAATTGACGAAGTTCAATTAGACGCAAGAGTGTATGCTCCTGATAATCTACAACAATTGGGAAGTTACAACTGGCGAATACTGGGTGGAATAAATGCACAATTGTCTAGCTCGAATATTAGAAACCCTATATTGATTATTCCCTTTCCCCATAACCGTAACGACTCTATTGAAATAGAACTTGATTATACTTCTGCTATATATCCAAATGGAAGCGTAGTGCAAACCAAAGATACTTTAGTCCTTCATTATAGAGAGGATTATAATTGTCTATATCCTTTAGCAGTAGAAGGGTTTATTTTTGTAGATGATAACAACAATTGTCAACAAGATCTAACCGATACTACTTATAAAATACCACTCCCTTTACAGTTTTTTAAGGATAGTAGTGATATTTTTTATACCACTACGGATGAACATGGGTATTATACTATTCATTTGGATACAGGAAACTATATAGTGTCTATTAATAATTTAGAGAGCAGGTATTGGATCTCATGCACAGACACACAACATGTCCATATTGATTCTAGCTTTACATTACAACAATTAAATTTTTTAATACAACCTCAGGTATTATGTCCTAAACTAGAGGTGAACATAGCAGCTAATAGACTAAGAAGATGTTTTACTAATAATATTAATGTTAGTTATTGGAATAGTGGCTACAGAGTTGCTAATAACTCTACAATAAAAGTAACTTTAGATACTAATCTATATTACAATAGTGCTACAGCTCCTTTAATTAGTCAAAATGGTAATGTCTATTTTTTTGATGGAGGAAGTTTAAATCCTAATGAGCAGAAGACATTTAATATCAATGTGACAGTAAGTTGTAGTTCTAATTTAGGACAAATCCATTGTGCTGAAGCACACATTTATACCGATAGTATTTGTTTGTTAGACATTCCGAATGTAGTTATTAACGATACTTGTACAGCAGATTCAGTTTATTTTGATATTACTAATTTATCACATCCTTATGATACCTTAGTTGAATATTGGTTGTTAACAGATTCTACTATAATAGATACGGGAAGCATTCGGCTGAATATTGGCAATACCTATACTGTTACTTACCCAACTACTAGTAGCAGTAGGAACTACCAGTTAGTTTTAGCTCCACGCAATGCGAATTTGATCACAGCTTCTAATAATAATAACTGTATCGGATACGCTACTCGATTACCTATTTATCAACCCTATTCGAATATTGGTTATAGAGCTACTTTCTGCCAAGCCAATAGAGGTTCTTATGATCCGAATGACAAAACAGGCTATCCTTTAGGAATAGGACAAGCAGGATATATACCTCCTAATAGTGCCATTGATTATAGAATCAGGTTTCAAAATACAGGAACGGACACGGCTATATTTATCAATATCTTGGATACCATAGATCTAGATTTGGATATTACGACACTACAAATGGGAGCAAGTAGTCATGCTTATACTTGGCAGTTGTTGCCTCAGACAACTTTAGGACAGTCAGTCATCAGAATTACATTTGATAGTATTTATCTACCTGACAGCACCACTAATTTAGCCGCTTCCAATGGATTTGTTTATTATACTATTCAACAACAATCGAATTTGCCTAATTTTAGAGAGCTTACTAATAGTGCCGCTATTTATTTTGATTACAATACTCCTATACAAACAAATACTACTTTACACACCGTCTGCGACAATTGTCTTCCTATCAACCTTAATGGAGGAGTCTTCACGAGTGTAGAAACAATAGACGTAGTAGATAACTATAGGATTTACCCCAATCCAACTAAAAAATATGTTTATATACAGCAGCATACCTACCAACCTAATAGCCAGTGGTCTATTTATTCCTTACAAGGGCAACTACTGGATAGTGGTCTAATGAGGAATAATCTAGAGCAAATTGAACTAGAAAATTATTCCGTAGGGATGTATATGTTGACTATACAGGATGAAGAGCAGAAAGCGGTCTTTAAGTTGATTGTTGGAGAGTAGTTATTTTAGATGTTTTGTATCAAAAAAAATCCCTCCTTATTACCAATGTAGTAAGGAGGGATTCTAATATTTTTTATAGAAAGAGTAGTATTACATTCTATTCAATAGTAGTTTACCTATTTCTGGATCAGCCATGATAAGCTTCAAGTTAGGAGCACTAACTAAATCCTGTGCCATCGAAAGACGAATATCATTCGGGATAAAATCCAATTTGATGAACTGTTTGATATTATCCAATTGCTCTTTGTTAGGCTTAATATTATTGATAACCAAGTAATTGACCAAACGAGTACATAAGGTCGCCAAAATATCAACACGTAAGGTACCTTTCATCACAATTCCTTTGAGGTGTTCGAGCACTTCTTTTTTGAAATTTTTAGTGTTGGTGATTTGCTCTGGTGTAACGAGTTTACTTAGATTATTATTTACAAAGGAAATAAAAGAAGCCACGGTATTGCTATCCAAAGAAGAATCGGCTAGCATTTGAACTAAACCTAAGTCTTCGTCTAGGTTTTCGATACCTGCAATAGACTCAAAAAACTGTACTAATGTACGTGGGGTAGTACGTTCACCAGTAACCATTTCTGGATAGGTCAGTACATAGTTGATTCCACGTTGATCCACACCATTTTCTTCTGCCCATTTTGCCCATTCTTTGACATCAAAGTCCATTGTGATGTGCATCATACGCGTCAGCATGGCATCATCCATAGGAGTTACGGAGTAATCTCCTCCATCAGGATTGGCTGTCAGAATAATTTGCCACTGAGCAGGTAGTTTCCAACTAATCAACTCAAAGTTCTGTAACAATTGCATGATACCACGCAAAATTCTATCGTCAGCACGGTTAGCATCATCAATCAGTAGAATACCAGGACCTTCTTCAGTAGGTACCCAGTCTGGTGGCAAGAAAGTAGTTTTGCCATCTACAATACGAGGCATTCCAACCAAATCACCCATTTCTTCAAATTGAGCAGGAGCGATATAGGCGAATTTAAATCCATTTTCTTTGGCAATAGCTTCTACTAATTGTGTTTTACCAATACCATGTTTTCCCCAAATACAAATAGGTGTTTTCTTTCTACCAGCTGCTTCTGCTCGCTGATTGGTGCTAATAGCATGGCTGATAAGGCGATGCACTTCGCTAGCGGTTGTTTTGGTACCGTAGAATAGATAGTTATGTTTTGACTTGTTTTGATTTGCCATTAGAGTTAGCTTATTTTTTAGTAGTTGGATAGCGGGAATCAAAAAATACCCAGCCCGTTTAGACATGCTCTTACAAGCAATCTTGTAAGGATCATTATGATTTGGCTAAAATACAGAAATAATCCATATTATCCAATCTTGTTTTGTCTGCTTTTTGTTTTGTAGTCATGTGTGTCATTATTTGAATATAACTACTTATATTCGGGATTCTATTTTCTTCAACAATAGTTCTTCCGCCAGTAATGTTATACAATTGCTTTTTCATGGAGGGGTATTCCTAATACAAGGAAGAAAACTTACGTTACAGTGTACTTAATACAAAAAAAGATGATTCATTATATATCCGCCGACCAATTAAGTGTATATCAACTTCAGGAAATTATTAAAACTAAAGCAAGGTTAGCTCTTTCTGAAGAGAGTAGCAATAAAATTATAACTTGCTATGAATATTTACACCAAAAAATCAACGAATCCGATACGGCTTATTATGGTATTAATACAGGTTTTGGCTCTTTATGTGACATCAAAATAGAACAGGGACAGTTAGCAGATTTACAATCTAACTTGGTCAAATCTCACGCTTGTGGGATGGGGGATGAAGTTCCAACAGACGTAATACGTATTATGTTATTGCTCAAAATACAGAACTTGTCCCTTGGGCATTCAGGGGTGAGTGTAACATTGATACAACGTTTGATTGATTTTTACAATGAAGATATATTGCCTGTAATTTATCAATTAGGGTCATTAGGTGCTTCTGGCGATTTAGCCCCATTGGCACACTTGAGTTTGCCACTGATAGGAGAGGGAGATGTGTATTATGAAGGGAAGAGGATGAGTTCTAAGAGCTGTTTGGAGCAATTAGGGTGGGAACCATTGATATTGCAGCCCAAAGAGGGCTTAGCTTTACTGAATGGAACTCAATTTTCTACTTCTTATGGGGTTTGGTCTTTGTTAAGAGCTTTGAAGTTATCGAATCAAGCAGATCTGTTAGCAGCAATGTCTATTGATGGTTTTGGGTGCTTACTGACACCCTTTGATGAGCGGTTGCATCTAGTCAGACCACATACTGGACAATTACAGACGGCTAGTAACATTAGACAAATATTAGTGGATAGCGAAATTAGTCAGCAACCTAAAGAAACAGTACAAGATCCTTATGCTTTTAGATGTGTACCACAAGTACATGGAGCGAGTAAAGATGCGATTGCCTATGTTCAAAAGGTATTAGAAACAGAAATGAATAGTGTGACTGATAATCCGAATATTTTTCCAGATAGTGATGCTATTTTATCTGGTGGCAATTTTCATGCACAACCGATTGCCTTAGCCTTAGATTTTTTGGCAATCGCTTTGGCAGAGCTAGGCAGTATCTCTGAACGTAGAGTTTACCAATTGATAGGTGGCAAACGAGGTCTACCGCCTTTTTTGACGACTCACTCTGGACTTCATTCTGGATTGATGATCACGCAGTATACTGCAGCGAGTATCGTAAGCCAAAATAAACAATTGTGTACGCCTGCTTCTATTGATTCGATTGTTTCCTGCAATGGGCAAGAGGACCACGTCAGTATGGCTGCTAATGCAGGTACTAAATTATATAAAGTAACACAAAACATAGAGCGACTATTAGCCATCGAATTGTTGGCAGCCACACAAGCACTGACTTTCCGTAAAGG
Organism: uncultured Aureispira sp.; assembly: GCA_964404215.1. GTDB lineage: Bacteria > Bacteroidota > Bacteroidia > Chitinophagales > Saprospiraceae > Aureispira. Next base: position 11,600 of record CAYOJF010000074.1, read on the forward strand.
AAAATCGTCTTCTATGATAGAAGGTATTGTGGAACAGTTTAGAGCAACAGTACCCGTGTTAGAAAAAGACCGATGGTTGGGAGCAGATTTAGCTCAATCCCTTACATTTTTACAGCAGCTAGAGTTTGAATTAACTAGAGATTAGCTTTGGTAACTTTGAGCAGCATATGCCATATAAATGAATAAGAACTGTACTGGAATGCGAATAACAGCAGCTGTAGTGCTTCCTAACGCAGACTGTTCTCTAAATAGGTCAATGATGTGCACGCCCAAAAATACAATCATTAGAGCCAGTGTACCTTGTAGAGCCAATGTTCTGTAAGCAGGAATAAAAATACCAATACCCAATATAATTTCGACGACAGCAATGATTACATGGACGGTGTTTTTAGGGAGGATATCAGGTATAAGCCCATCAGAGAAGGTAGGGTTGTAGAAATGTGCCACCGCAGATACAAGCATCAAGAGTGCTAGGAATATTCCAGAAATGAGTTTAAGTACATTCATAATCTTAATTTGTTTAATGATTTAATTCTATGATTAAACAAATTAAATAAATAATGTTTGCCAAGGAATGATAAAAGGTAGTATTATGACCCAAATAACGTGAAATAAGGGTTCTGTAATAACATAAGTCATTGATTTACAAATAATATCAAACACTACTTTTGCTTGAGAGCGAAGATAACTTGAGGAGCTAAGCACTTTTGAAGTGCTTAGCTCCTCACTTTATCGATTTGCTATTGATGATCAAAGCGTTTAGTCTTTAGTTCACGTTCAAATAAGGAAATATAATTCCTTAATTTCTCAATTTAGGATCCAATGCTTCTGTAAGTCCTTCACCAATAAGATTAAAGACCGTTACCGTCACGAAAATAGCAGTACCTGGGAATACAGCTAACCACCAAGCAGAGATTTTTTCTCTTGCCATATTGAGTAACGAACCCCATGTAATTTGGTCATCTGGAACACCTACTCCCAAAAAGGATAGATACGCTTCAATGATGATAGCAGAAGCAATCCCAAAAGCAATAGCGATAAGTACTGGAGCAAGAGCATTGGGAAGAGCATGTTTTAGGATAATTCTAAACTCACTATAGCCAAAAGCTTGTGCTGCTTCAATGTATTCCAATCGACGAATGCGAAGTAACTCTGCTCGAATGAACTTAGCAATCCCTGTCCAACTGACAAAACCTAAAATCACCATGACAAACAGCACAGAAGGTTTGTTAATAATAGATACAATTGCTAAGATTAAAACCAATAAAGGAATAGAATTGAACACTTCTATTAATCGCATGATGAGCAGGTCCAATGGGATGGTTACTTTCTTTCTCAGAAAGGTTATTTTTTTGAGTGGAATGACTATTACATTAGCAATTGTCAATAGGCCAGCAAACCAAGCTAAGACATACATAATAGCAGTAAACAAGTATCCTTCTCCAATCCAATCTCCTACTGTGTAACCAAAGGAAACAAAAGCATAAAAAATGGCTAGTAAAACAGCTAATAAATTTAGCCAAAGCCTAATTCGAGAGATTCGCATACGAGTATCGCCAAAGTAACCTGATAGTGAACCAAAAAATAATCCAATTAGTATAGCAATAGACATAGCGACAATGCCAACTAACATAGCTGTTCGAGTACCATGTACAAGACCAGAAGCAATATCGAGTCCAAGTCGTTCTGTTCCTAGATAGTGCCAGCCTCCATAAGGATTATTCTCAAAGGTTTGTTCTCCAAACGGAGAGATAAACTTAGAGTTCGGACGATCCTGTGTATGAGGTGAGTATGTTATGGGGGGGAATATAGCCGTTTCATAGTCTTGTTCTAGCCATTTTTTGGCTACAAACTTTTCGTCCCATGTCGCTAATCCCATGTCTACTAGATACTGGTGAAAAACTGGGAAATAGATCTCGTCATCAATTTCGCAGTAAAGGGGACGTTCATTTGCAATGACATCAGCAAATAGAGCAATGAATAGAATGACATAAAAGACACGCAATGCCCAAACTGCAAGACGATTCTTATAGAATTGCTTGCGTACAATAGACCAGTATCCTTCGTGTGTCTCCGGGCTGTTTTCTATAGCAGCAGCAATTGCATCTTGTTGTTTCTTATTGAAGTTAAAGAGCATATTAATATTTTATTCTAGGATCAACAACTGCATATAAAATATCGGCTATTAGATTACCAATCATTGCTAATATGGCTACTAACATAACAATAGCAAATACAATAGGCCAGTCTCTTGAAGTAATAGACATGAGCAATAAGTACCCCATACCAGGAATCGCATAAATCATTTCAATAGCAATAGATCCAGATAATGTACGTGGGAAAACAGAGCTAAATAAGGTGATAATTGGAAAAAGAGAATTTCGAAAAGCATGTTTCCAAATCACTTTTCTTTCGCTAAGTCCTTTTGCTCTAGCTGTTCGGATATAGTCTTGGCGAATGACCCCTAACATAGAGCCTCTCATTTGGCGAGACAAATAAGCTAAAGAACCATAGGTGATACAAAATACGGGTAAAAATAAATGATGGGCAATATCCAATAATTTGGTTCCTATACTGGCGTCAGGATTTCCCCGTAGACTAGAATCTTGTGCTCCACTACTAGGAAAGAAATCCATCCATTCGGCATACTCTGCGGTAGTAAAAAAAACAAGGAGTAAAGTTCCTATCCAGAAATTGGGTAAAGAGTAGAGGATGAAAAGTATAGTCGTATTGGTATTGTCAATTACTTTTCTACCTTTCATCTTCCATTTAGCACTATTGACACCTAAAGGAATAGAAATGAAATAGGCGAGGAGTATAGCGATTATATTCATGATGACCGTCCAAAAAAGAGCATCATTCACTCTATCAGCTACTTTTTTTCCATCTGTGTAAGAGGTCCCAAAGTCACCTCTCAAAAAACCTTTACTGGCATAGACTTCCCTTGTTGTAAATAAACTATCTCGTTCTTCGAATAATACAGCAATATTTTTAGAAATAGTTGCTTTTTGATGGTTGAAGGCCTCAATCTTAGTATTGTTATTAGCGATTTCTAATTGGAGACTATCTACTAATGAACGATTCATAGAGTCTTTTGCAATCTTTTTTTCGAGTCGGAAATTTTTTCCTTTGAGTGTAGAAACCGAACGACTTATACTACTTTCTTCCGGGCGAAGTTGTTTGATTTTTACGGATAGTGCCTCCATTCGATAATAATGACTGCTATCCACAGTCCCCAACCACGGATAATCGCCAAACATCCAAGTATGATATTGGTTGTCACCGCCATACCAGTAGACTTTTGGTATATAGAGCTGTGCGGGTGTTTGATGCTCAATAATATTTTGGTAAGAAGTAATGAGACTTTGCCATTGGTTGGCGATTGTGGCAACCTCATTGGTGTCTTTGGCTAATTCTGTAGTAACCTCACGAAGCTTAAATTCGATTCCTTTAGGGTCATAATCAAAAAATAAGTCATTGATATTGGAACGTAACATTACCTTAGTTGCATAGGCATCATCAGGTACATCAGCAATGTTATATTGCAGCTCCTTGAGTTGTTCATAATAGTCCATGACAGCATCAGAGTTGCCATATTGGTCTATTAAGCGACTGATTAGCTGGCGATGATGTGCTTTTTGGATTTTATAAAGCTCTTTGGGGTAGGCAGCAGAGGTAAGAGCAAAATAGAAAGTGGGCTTATCCAAGCCAAGTTCTTGGGCTTTTTGGGCATAATCTTTTTCCCCATTCATCATATCTGACCGTTGCCCAGTAGTGCCTGTTTGAGCTCCTCCTTTTAGTATCATCAATACAGGATCGCCTGTAGTTAGTTTACTCAATCCAAAAATAAGGAGAGAGATGATGAAGAAAGTTGGAATAAAAATCAATATACGCTTGATTATATATTGAAACATACTCTTAGGTCAGTTTTGTATCGTATCATAAAATAGTAATAGTTGGATAGAGGGGAGGGGCAAAGCCCTCAAAAATATAGATTCCTAGTCTATTTATGAACTTTCATTCGATCTATTTTGGTTATTTTTTCCAGACTAGAATTGGTATGGTAGCTCGGAGAGCCATCTTTTGTGCAGCACTGTACTTTAAGAACCTCTGAAGAGTATTTCTAGCAGATGTAATCGTTACCAACAATTGTAGATTTTCGTTGTGAATAAAAGACTGTAAATCTGCAGCATAGTTTTCCAAAACGTAATGATTCTTTTCTTTCTCTGAGGGTAAGTAATTGCTTTCTTGGAGATGAGCGACCAATAGATTTGCCTTGAAATAAGTAGCTAAATCATGTAGTGCTTCATAGCTGTTTTCCCAATGATCGGTCATTGGGCTTAGATAAGCCATATTTTTAATGTCTTGAAATAAGATACCTTTCGGAATGACAAGAACAGGGACGGGAGATTCTTCTAGAACGGTTAGTATCGTCGTGCCCCATATCGCTTTTTGGATACGAGGAGTCGTGTCATTAAGCCCCAAAACAACTAAATCAATACTATTATTACGATGTAAATAATTAGGGATATTTTCTTTGGCAAATCCAATTTCTACCTCTTGCACTACAGTCATTTGGTGAATCGAAAACTGCTCAATAAAATTGGCTAATTCTTGTTCTGCACGGTGTTTTTCTTCTTGGAGGAGTTGGTAGCGAACAATGCTGGGAGCCATTGTATCTACTTTGAGTTCACAAACATAAAGAACGTGGACCTCTGCACGGAAGTATTTTGCAACCGCTAGGGTATAGCCAAACATTTTTTGTGCACTTTCAGAACAGTTGGTTGCAAATAAGATTTTATTGATCGTTAACATGAGGACTAAGGTAAACCAAAAGATAAAAAGAGTCATCTACGAATAAAGATCCGAGATGACTCTTATGATATATCTAATATAGCAATTATTTTATTATTGCCCAAGGTCTGTTGCCAAATAACTTACCTTTCGGAAATTGACACGACGCAATTCTGTTTTTACATCGGTAACAATACCCATTTTCACGCCTTGATCAATACGCAAAGCACCAGTCATTTGACTGTGTCTTTTAGGATTAACTTTAGTTTTTTCATTGGCAATGAACTCAGGTATAGACTCTGCAGTAGCAAATTGATCATTCAACTGAATACGAGGAGCAGAACCCATTGTTGCTTTATATTTGTCAGTAGGAGGTCCTATGAAAATATGGCTAACCAAAGATTTTTTCTCCAATTTCTGAAGTTGAGTAGCATTTGGTACCGTTACTTTTACCATCAATTCGCTGTCTCTCATCTTGGTAACTACCATAAAGAAACATAATAACATAAATACAATATCGGGTAAAGATGCGGTAGTTATACCTGGTGCTTCCTTACTTCCTTTCTTTTTAAATTTAGACATCTTATCTTCGAGATTAATTATTCAACAATAGATATAGGAGATTCCATTTCTGCCCACTGCAATGGATAGGCTTTTGTAATCTCTTTTTGTTGTTCTTTTGGCAATGTCTCAAATGACCTACCATACTTTTTTTGAGCTTCTTCTTCCCAAATAGCGGCATAACCACTTTTGATAGCATCATACACTTTTATATAGAAATTATAAGAGGTATGTTTACTATTCGTAATTGTTACAATCGCTTTTTGAGGAGATTGTGCTCGGTGAAAAACCAGATCATAAATACTTGCTTCAATTTGATCTACTTGTGTAGGTATCTCATTGAGCATTATTTTATCATCACCATTGACCTCGATTTTTAGAATATTCTTATAATGTACTGGTCGTTTGGTATGGTCTTCTGTATAAGGTGGTAGGGTAGTCTCTATTCCTGCTTCTGACTCTATGGTGGTAGTCACCAAAAAGAAAATCAGTAATAAAAATGCTACGTCTGCCATGGAACCAGCTACTAGAACTGGCAACTTTCTCTTTTTCTTCATAATCGAACTTTCTTTTTAAAGGGTTATGTAATTAATAACCACTCTTGCTGGATTGAAAGCTCGCTTAAGTCAAGTATTTTACTCGTAATTGGATGGTTCTGCTTCTGATATTACTAAAGGGATATCAGCACGAATGCCTTTTCTTTCATCTTTAGTCAAATCATCGTAGTGTCTTCCAAACTGATTCATAGCACTTTCATCCCATAATTCATTGTAAGCTGCTTTTAATTGGTCATAAACCGCAACATACATTTTTACAGAAGTACCATTATCATTAAGCAGTGAAACAACTGCTAGTTTAGGAGACTTTGAAGATCCAGGATCTTTCCCATAGTTCATGATGAACTTCTTGAGTCTATCTTTAATGTTCTTAACATCCTTTTCTTCTTTACCTCTTACCAATAAACCGTCATTACCATTAATCTGAACGGCGAATACGTTACGTTCGTTCTTCTTTTCTGGTGGTGGTGGCTCTTCTACGTATGGTGGCAATAAGACATTAAGACCTGTATCTGTCTGAATAGTAGTAGTTACTAGAAAGAATATCAGAAGAAGGAAAGCAATGTCTGCCATCGAACCTGCATTAATTTCAGGTATTTTTCTTTCTGCCATAGTTTATATTATTATTGTTTGACCACACCATATACTAGACCCAAAAGCCAAGATAGTATAGCTGTACCAAGCATGAAATAACCAAATTTGATAAGTCCGTCCGAAAACGCAACATCTTCAGAAGTTGTAACTCCTGCCTCAAATACTTCTCCTTCTGGAATCAAGTCAGAATTACTTCTAACCATATCAAGTGTAAGCACACCATCACTCATACCTTGTGTGATGAAGTAAACTACTACTAAGATACCAATACCAGCAAGCGGCTTAATTGATCCTTGAGGATCTTCTACTGCTTGTTTGATAAAGAAAACAAGTACTAAGAAAACAGCGATATAAACTAGCCATTGTGAGCTAATGATACCAAAATCAAAAATGTTGTATTCGTAAAGTTCTTTTTTAGTTGGTTGCCCTTCAGGGAAGCCAATTAGGATGAAGAGATAAGTTAGGAAGGCTAACAAAGTACCCACTCCAAAACCTATACCTACTCCGTATTTTTTTAGAAACTGATATAATCCAGTCATGATTTCAATTAAATTTAAAAGAGGAGTTATTGGTAGATTGTTCTACGAACAACTCTGATTGATTCTACCAATATATTATTTTTCTGTTGTAACAGATCTGTTGTCGATTAAGATGTCGATCAAACTGATAGTTGCATCTTCCATTGTATTTACCAAACTATCTACTTTTGCAGTAATATAGTTGTAAAAAATCTGAAGGATAATCGCTACAATCAAACCAAATACAGTTGTCAAAAGTGCAATCTTAATACCACCTGCTACCATAGAAGGATTGATATCACCTGCTGCCTCAATCGTATCAAATGCTGCAATCATACCGATTACAGTTCCCATAAACCCTAACATCGGTGCTAGTGCGATAAATAATGCTAACCAAACCAATCCTTTTTCTAAAAGACCCATTTGTACAGATCCGTTAGATACAATTGCTTTTTCTACAGCATCAATACCATCATCTACACGCTTAAGACCTTCACCTAATACCTCTGCGGTAGGGCCAGGTGTTGATTTACAAATGTTTTTAGCTTCTTCGATGTTACCATTAGCAATAGCACCTTCTAATTGAGAAACTAATTTTTTGGTATTGACCGTAGCCAAACTCAAAGTAATAATACGTTCAATAGCTACTGCTAGACCCAAAATAAGACAAACAAGAACAATTGCCATAAATTCCCAACCCCCATCAATGAAGTTTTTCTTCATTACTTGGTGAGCAGTACGATTGACGATTTCTGTTGGTTCGTCTATTGCTTCCAATTCTTCTGGAGCATCGTTGACTGTTGTAGTTTGCTCTGTATTTTCATCTGTATTGAGCGAATCTTGAGCGAATGCTGTATTGTACGTGCTGACACTTATACAAAGTGCAAAAAATAATACGAAAAACTTTTTCATAACTTAAATGTTGGTTTGTCAAGTTTTTAAAGAAGACAATAATTTAGATTAGTATAATATTCAAATAGTATGAAACCAATCTACAATCTTGTACTTATTAGAACAAAAAATAGTTGATTTCAATGGCGGAGAGAGCGGGATTCGAACCCGCGGTACCCGCAAAGGTACACACGCTTTCCAGGCGTGCCCGATCAACCACTCTGGCACCTCTCCGGTTAGTATTAAAAAATCATCTTTGATATTATTGAAAAATAGAAAGATGTTTTTCTATATCATAGTGCACAAAAATTGCAAATAAAAAGGACATTACAAAATTTTTGTTTGCTAATATCATAACAAGCACCAAAAACAGAATCCTATTAAACTAAAAAATAAAAATAGAGTTGCCAAATACTTGCTAGATATAACTTTGATATAGAACTGGAAGATACTAAAATAATTGAGAGTAATACTTTTTATACTAAATAAAATAACGAAGTTATCTAAAAAGGCATTCTCTAGAAAAGACAGAATGAATCAATTAGCATAACAATAGAATAGAACTAATCGACCAAACGGAAGGCTAGGGGCTTCTCTTGACCCAAAAACCACAGTTGGGGAGGTGGTTTTAAGAGTATGTCTAAGGACTCAACATTACTATAGATGTATGGAAAGTCCATTTTGGTGTGTATGGGATTATTTTTTTGTTCTATTTTTTTTAGCAGCAGCTTTTTCGGCTAGTTTCTGGCGGTATTCTTTTAGCTTTTGTTCTTCTCTTTGTAGTTGTTCGGTTCTCTTCTGAAGTTTAAGTTCTAATTTTCGTTTTTTCTTTAAGTCTTCTTCGTTTGTGATCGCAACTTCTTTGAGTTTTATTTTGTTTTTGATGTTTTCGATTCGATTCGTAATCTTATCTTTCTTATTGCTCTTGAAGCTAATTTTATCAAATTCTTTCTGATAAGAAATACCTACACCTGTACGTTCAGATGGACCTAATATAGTACTTTCAGTACGTCTGTAAGCACTGAGTTTTAATTGTCCATCTGCGGTCAAGTAGTATTCTACCACAATATCATAACCAAGATTGCTTTGAGTGGATGTTGTTGTGTTGAGATTATTGTTATTATTGATATCTACATTAGCACCAGCATAAACTCGAAGTCGATTATCCAGGAAACCTAAATCACCACCTACTCGGACATTAGAAGTTGTATTGTCATCAATACTAGATACACCATCACCTTGGTAATTGAAATTGAGATCAAGCTTAAGGTCCGAAATGCCATCTACATCCTCAATAGCACTGGCGAGCAGGTCATTGACATATAAGGATAATTGCTGCGAAAGGAGTTCACTTAAGGTACTAATGCCTGTACTTACACCAGCAGCAATGGCATTGATATTATTCTGTCCATTTTCTACTGGTAGAAATTGCTGTAAGGTAATGACTCCAAATACCTGCCTATTTAGTTCACTTTTATCAGAACGGATGGTCTGCAAGACTAAATCAACAAAAGAGCGTAGCCTAGAGTCTACATCATCTACTTTTATATCAAATGATATATCAGGAGCAAATAATTCTCCTTTCAGGTTCATCAATATATCCACTTCTGTTGATTTGGCAGCTAATGTAGCCAGATTGGGATTAGTGGCGGTATATTCAGACAATAGATTGGTAAGAGCTAGATTTTTTTGATAAATAGCTTGTATGTCAAGTCTAGCTTTGTAAGGGTCTCCGTCATTATCTCCCCATACAATAGCCCCTCCTTTTTTTACTTTGAAGGGTTTGTTGAGTAAGTTTTTGAAGGTGAAGAGATAGCTTCCTTCTTCAATCGTATATCCACCAAATATTTTCAAATCCCCTACCGAATTATATTTGATGGTTAGGTTTCCAAAGCCTGTGCCTTGCATGACATCGCCAGCCTTTTCATCAAAAATAAGTTTCATTTTAATATTAGGACTAACACGAGCATTGATTTCTATATCTAGACCACCCCATACTTGTTCTTTGATACTCAGTTTGTTAGAATCTACTTCATCTTGTGTTTTATCGACAAAATCAATATAGTTGATTTCAGCTACTTCGAGTGGATCACCCAAGGGGAGAACTAGTTCAGAATTAGGTTCAGAGTAGGCATCTACCGTCAATTTGAGTTTCTCAAAAGGCCCTTTAAAATTGGCAGTACCTGTTGCATAAACTTTTCCATAAAAAGAGGCATTGTCTCCTTTTTGTGTATTCATTACTAGATTATTCTCAAAGTAGGCAATGATGTCTAATCCAAAATTTTTGAGATTGTCATGGGTTAAGCTACCACCTATATAGCCTTTTTTGGTTGGTTCGCTAACTTCTACCAATGCAACCCCACCTGATTCTCGTGTTTCTCCATTTTTTAGTCGTAAAGGTGGACGGATATGAAAGCCTTTATTGTTCATCAGTATATGACCATCTTCTAGTGCATAACGTGTCTTGAGCATATTGACAGTGGTTATGATACCTGTCATATCTCCTTCACCACTGATATTCATGACGGTCTCTTTGCCTTTGATATTACCATATATTTTGGCACGAGCGGTCGCAAAGCCTTCTGTTTCTGAAATCTGGTCGGTCAGAAAATACTCTATGATTTTGGCTTTGGCACGTGTCAGTTGGGCATCAATTTCTAGTCGGTTTTGTTTCTTAGGGTCTTTTGTTGCTATAATGGGAGTAAATTCAGCATTTAGTAATAGGCTATCTACAAAAGCACTGCTATGTGTGAATTGTCCTGTAAAAGTAGATTTTAGGCTATCACCTTCTACTACTAGTTTAGAGTTGCTGCCCCAATAATCGTCATTAATAATGAGCGTATCAAAATAGACAGTAGCATCGATATCCTTTTGAGTGAAAATATCTCCAATAGAAGCATCAGCAGAAAACAAACCTTCAATATTGACCTTGGGTAATGGTTGCCCCATTTTGTATAACCATCCGAGGTCAATATTTTCTAAACGTGCTTTGAGTCCTTTTTGATCATAGCTACTCACTGCAATCGTTTTGTTGCCGTTAGTTAGGCGTACATTGTGTACATCCAGTCGTTTGTCTCCTATCTTGATGTAATTATCATCATTGATATACCAATTAAGCCCTAATATCTTTAGATTAGAAGTATCTAATCGAAGGATAGCAGTTTTTTCTTTTACTTCTAGTTGCCCTTTGATGGCAATATCTGAAGCTACATTGCCAATAGAACTGGTTTCGACTGAAAACAGAACAGAATCCCCTATTGCATCTAGTACCACAGAAGTGTTTGGTAAGAAAGTGGTGTCATTTAGCTCAAGACTAGTGATTTTTGTTTTGAGATCAAATAAACTCTGGAAAGCATCTCCTTCTAGCTCAATACCATTAAATTGGGCATTACCAAAGTGAACTTTACCTAAGTCTCCCCCAATAATGAGTTCTTCGTCAGTACCGTCATATCGCCCTTCCAGAAATACCTCTTGGAGTGATTTGAATTCAGGAGCTATCAGTTGGGTTAAATTTTTAGAATCGTTAATTCTGACTTCCATCCAAAAGTCTTGATGGGGGATAACATTGACAGATTGGTCACCTAGTTGCTCTGCTAATTGCCCTGCAGTCATACTACTATCTGTTGTGGCTAAAATAGTACTATCAGAGGTGTAGTTTAGATTTTTGAATAAGTTAGGGTGATTTCTTCTAAGAAATTGCTCAATAGAACGAGCAAGATGAACCACTTTGAAATCTCCATTGATATTAGCATTGGCGACATCTGATTGAAGGACAATTTCTCGTTTGGAGTCATAAATAGGAGTACTGTCTGCTGCATAGCCAGACAATTCACCACGAGTGTCATGAGCTTCTAACCAAATTCGATTGAGGTTAGAGTAGATCCCATTTCTACTACCAGCTATATTTTTGATAGATAATTTACCATCGAAGTTATCTAAGTTATTTCCTACCGCATCTAACATAAACGTGTCAATGTGTAGGGTAATTTTTTCTTTAGTTAGATTGATGGTATTGAAGTCAATGGAGTCAATCTTACCTGTAATATTGACTAGTGGCAGCTCACTATTGAGGTCTACAATACCGTTTAGTATGAAATTAATATTTTTGTCTTGGGAAACAATATCACCATTAAATCTTTTTTGCTTGAATAGCCCATCGACTTTTATGTCTTTGTATTCATAGTCTTTGAATATGAAATAGTCTATTTTGGCATTATTAAGTTCAGCATCCAAAGAATTCAGGGTAAGTCCTTTTCCTTGCACTTTGGTTTGTAGGGAAATCTTGCCAATATCTTTTTTGTCTAGGAGTCTTCCAACATCAAAGTCTGCTAACTGAATACCACCTAAATAACTGGCACGTGTTTTTCCGCCTCTAAGATTCAATTTCAAGTCGGAACGAATTGTACCAAGATTGGTATTGAGTTCTCCAAAAGCAACAAAGTCTTGGAAAAATCCAGTATAAGTCCCCTTGAAACGCATTTGCCCTAGACGGTTAAGCATAGGAGGGAGATTGACAAAAGGCAATATACTAGTGAGGTCACTGTAGTCTGTTTGTAATTCTTTTAGACTTAAGTCCATAAAAGCAGCCCCAGGGATAGTGACATCGTTCATGCTGATATTACCTCGAATAAGAGTGCTTTTACCTACTCTAACATCCATGTTCTTGGCTCTGAAATCATTGATTTTACCCTTATAAGTTCCACTGACATAGATGGTTTTATCTTGGTTGGCGTGAATGAATTCATTCTTTAGAATAGCGGGAGTAAAAGCGGAGATATCAGAAAAGGTAAATAGACATCTGTCCAATGTACTATACATTTTGACATCGTCTACAAAAGTCTGAAAACTACGGTAGCCGTCATATTTGAATACAAGAGAATCCCCCAGAGAGCTATTGTTAGTTTTTAGCCTGAAATGCGTAATGGCAAGTTCTTTGGAGTTGACTGCTACATGTCCGTGCATGGATTTGATAGCAAATCCTCTGTGATCAGTTCCGTTAAGATGTCGAATCCATCCAGAAAAATTTTCATTGTGCATGCAGAAACTATCTACTTTGAGATTGATGTCATCTAAGTGTAAGTCAGAAAAATCAAGGCTGCGTGTAGAGTCTACTCCAATACGATTGTTAAGAAGGCGATAGTCTAGATTTTTGAGGTGCACTCGTTTGCTCCATAGATTCCAGTTAGGTACGGTAGAGTTCGAATCTACTGGGACTGGGACCCACCAAGAAGAATCAATATTAGGAATAGGGACAGGTTCAAATATGTGTAGCAGTACTTTTGAATTTTCTAAACAGGCCGTATCGCCCCAGGCTTTCTTCCCTATCATATCAACATCATAGGCATCAATATATCCTTTTTCCACATTAGCGGTCATAGCGGTACCTACTGCGGCATCGAAAAAATGAAAGCGAACATTATTGACACGAGCTTCACTCATGCTGAATTTAAACTTTTCGTTTTGACCACCGCCTCCACCTTCGAAGAAGTCAATAATAAACTTAAAGTTGAAGTCTTGCTGTTCAGGAAGACGTTGTAGTTTACAGACTACGTCATTAATAGTGGCGGTTCTGATATCAATAGTTTTGTTAAGCAATGAAAATACATTGTATCCTCCTGCTTTGACATATTCTGCAAAAATAATGGTGTCGCCTGCATGATCTTCGATATAAACATCATAAAACTCAAAATCGGATAGTGGCTTGATCGTAACTGCTTTAATCGTTACTTTAGTATCCCAAGCACTAGACATTGCACTAGCAAATTGATTACCAACAAAATTCTGAACAGGTTTGAAATAAATTGCAATGTAACCCAATACTAGCAATGTAACGATGAGCTTAAGAAACGT
>CAYOJF010000075.1:0-25247 GCA_964404215.1 uncultured Aureispira sp.
CAAGGCGACTACAATGAAGATACCACTCCAATTGACCTGTTTCGAAATAAATGGTTTTCTCATGCAGCTTTTTAAAATTTTCCTAAAAATAAGATAAATAAGCTAAAAAAGGAACTTGCACCCACTAAAGCTGTGTTCAAACGACTTTCAACTGCATAGAGATTTGTTTGTAATAGTAGTTTATTTACGTATCTTTGCCGTCCGAAAAGCAACAATTATCATTCGACTTTATCATATATTATTTACTATATATAAAAAATGAAATCAAACAACTCTAGCCTTACAGGCATTTTACTATTAGTTCTACTTTGGATGGGGTACATCTATATTACTTCTCCTGATCCTGAACTAGTACAACAACAAATAGCAGCAGAAGAAGCCGCCGCCGCCGAACAAGCACGACTCGATAGTATACAAAATGCAGCTGATTCAATTGCTCAATTGCAGCTCTTCCAAATTCAAAATGATACTTCTCTCACTCAAGCAGAGAAAGATAGTATCAACCAACAAACTGTCCAAACACAGTTAGGAGGCCAGTTCGGAAACTTTACTAATGCTGCTGCTAATACCAATACTGGTACTACTGTACTCAAAAATGAGAACCTAATCATTACAGTTAGTAATAAAGGTGGTCAAATTACGAAAGTAGAAGTACCTGGATTCAAGCAGTATGTCAACGAGACAGAAGATCCCTATGATTTGGAGCAGTTGGTATTGATGAATAATCCTAATGATAGATTTAGATATACTATCCCAATGGCAGGCACTGAAAAAGGTGAAATTTCTACTAGTGAGCTTTACTTCGAGCCGACCCTAGCAGGAAATACCCTGACTATGCGTGCTTACAGCAATGATAAATCACAATACATTGAGCAAGTATATGTATTGCCAACAGAAGGTTATCTATTGGACTACAAATTTAATCTCAAAGGGATTAACAAAACAATGCCTAGTAGCAGTAAAATCCAATTGGATTGGCACACCCATGTAGCTAAAATCGAAAAGAACCCTTACTACGAAAAAACGATGACTACCGTCTACTACAAAGTAGATAACAACTTCGACTACTGCGACTGTCGTCAGAGTGATGAAGAATTTTTGGAAGCACCTATGCAGTGGATTTCTCACTCACAGCAGTTTTTCAATACTTCATTAATTGCTGCCAATGGTACTAAAATAAATAAAGCAATTGCTAGAACTATTGCAGTAGACAAAGACTCTAGTCACCTAAAAGAACTAGAGACAACAGCAGAACTAGAAACAAAAAACACCGATTTAGCTTCTTATGACTTCCAACTTTACATTGGACCTAATGACTATGATAAACTAGTAGCAGTAGGAAATGGCTTAGAAGAAATCATTCCATTTGGTTGGTCTATTTTTGGTTTTATTAGTCGCTCTGTTATTCGTCCAATATTTAATGTGTTTGCCATGTTCATTACGAATTATGGTCTCATCGTTCTATTATTAACACTTTTGATTCGTCTAGTATTATTCCCACTACAGTACAAAATGCTACTCAATGGGGTAAAAATGAGTGTACTTAAGCCAGAATTGGAAAAGATGAAGGAGAAGTACAAGGATGATAAACAAGGGATGCAAATGGCTCAGATGAAACTCTATGGAGATTATGGAGTCAGCCCACTCGGAGGGTGTCTCCCCATGATGATGACCATGCCCATTTGGATTGCCCTCTATCGATTCTTCCCAGCCTCCATTTCGTTCCGACAAAAGTCCTTTTTGTGGGCGGATGATTTGGTAAGTTATGACTCCATCTGGGATTTTGGACATGTTCCTTTCATTTATGATATTTATGGTGATCACGTCAGTTTGTTTACACTATTGTGGATGGTTTCTATGTTTGCTTTCTTATGGTACAATAGCAAGCAAATGGAAATGTCGGCAGCTGGGGGTAATGCACAGCAAATGAAAATGATGAAATACATGCAATTTGCCTTCCCTGTTCTATTCTTCTTTGCATTGAATAGCTGGGCTGCTGCCTTAACTGCCTATATGTTGTTCTCTAATATTTTCAATATCGCACAGACTTATATTACTAAAAATATACTGATCGATAAAGAAAAACTGAAAGCAGATATGGACAAGAAAAAGGCAGAAAAAGCCGCTCAACCTGCTAAAGCAGGGATGTTCTCCAAATACCAAGAGATGTTAGCAGAACAGCAACGTATCCAACAAGAACAACAGAAGAAAAAGAAGAAATAATTCTTCCTGATCTAGTAGATATATAAGCCCCAAAAGGAACTTTCCTTTTGGGGCTTTGTTGTGTTGATTGTTTCCAAGTATTTATACCTCTATGAATAATAAAAAATATACTGTAAGACTTTTAGGAACGATTCTATCAGGATTCCTACTACTCTACTTAACTCATCAATCACAGTATTCTTCTGCTATTTTTGACTTTTTATATATTACTGTGGCTAGTTTACTAATTCTCTCCTTTTTAGTTTGGTCATTCATTACAGACTTCTCCCTATATCTAAAGACAAAACGCCTTTATTCCCTTTTACCTATTGGCACTGCTCTAGTAATAACCTCTATAGTTTGGATTTGGCACACACATATTCAAGCGATTTTTAATCAACCAACTCTCCTTAAAATATTTGATGGTGGTGATTTTGGAGGTACTATTATTGATTTCAAAACAGATGGAACCTGTATCATTAATAAATCTTCTATATTTGATGAGGAATACAAGTATGGAAATTATGAAATACGAAACGACACCATAAAGCTCCAACTAGATAAAGAGCCTACTCAACTTCTTTTATTTAAGATAGAAGCTATCCCTAAAAAGTCCCAATATGATCAATTACATCCTATATCAATAGAAAATGAAGCTATTCCTCTCGAATATAACACTACATTCTTCTTAACTATAGACAACAGATAAGTTAGCTACTCTTTATAAACATGAAAGAATTCAAAGAATACCTTCATCAAATAAGTCCAATAAAAGAGGATACTTTTGATGAACTAAAAAAATACTTTAGGTTAATTGAATTACAGAAAAATGATTTTTTTGTACGTGAAGGTGAATACGCTCAACAAATAGGTTTTCTAAAAGAAGGTATTGTACGGGCCTTCTTTCTTAATAAAGAAGGAAAAGAATACAGTAAACAATTCTTTGTTGCACCTACAATAATAGGAGCCTACTCCTCCTTAATTACCAAACAGCCCAACCAAATCGCTCAACAAGCACTAACCGACTGTCAAATTTTAGTAGCTGATTTCCCCATGATTGAAACCTTATACGATCAATTTCATGATTTAGAAAGATTAGGAAGAAAAATAGCCGAGTTCTATTTTTTGGAAAAAGAACAAAAAGAAATTGAAATGGCCTTATTAGATGCTGATAAGAGATATATCCTGATGAGGGAACGATTTCCAATGATAGAGTCCATTATTCCTCAATACTATATTGCATCATATTTAGGTATCTCACCTACTCAGCTGAGTAGAATACGAAAAAAATTACACCACTCTTAATTTTGTTTACATATGTAAATGAAATCATCCCCCCAATGATAGAAATTTGTCATTCACGTAAACAACAAAATGTAATGATGATGACAAATAATAATTTTTCATGGAAAATGGGGTGTATTACTATCTTATCTATTCTATTGTTTGATAGTTGTGCCATTAAGCCAAAAGCATGGGTTCCTCCTCTCAAACCCGAATTTAAGGATGTACTTACTCTCAATGAGCGATTGACTAATGCTTCGAAAATAAATCTTTTAGGTTATTATGGAGCCGAAGAATTCGCTGTTGATGCAGCTGGTAATATTTATTGTGGTGTTCACAAGGGCGAAAAAGATTTTTCATCTGGAGCTATTCTAAAAATAACTCCTAATGACTCTGTTCAAGAATTTTTAATAACACCTCATTGGGTTACAGGAATGCAGTTTGATAAAAACGGAGATTTGATCGCATTGATGAATGAAGTAGGTCTAGTAAGAATTACACCCAATGCGTCTATCGACACCCTACTTTCTAAAACACCATCTGGAGAGCCCATACGAATGGGAAGCGGTCTAAAAATAGCATCTGATGGTGAGATATATTTTGTCAATATGTCTTCCAGCAATAAAACTTCATTGAAATATATCAATAAGCTGATTTTAGAAATGCAGCCTACAGGAGGAATTTACTCCTACAATCCCCATACAAAAATAACGACAACTATTTCTGAAGGAAATTACTTTGGAAATGGATTGGAAATTTCAGTAGATGAAGATTTTATTCTTGTCTCAGAAACATCCAAATATAGAATTTTACGCTACTGGGTCAAAGGTAAAAACAAAGGCACCTCAGAAATTTTCATAAATAATTTACCTGGTTTTCCTAATAATATTTCTAAAAATGATAATGGTCATTTTTGGATTGGTTTCACAACAAAACGTAATGATCAATTAGATAAAATTCATCCAAAAGTAGGAATGAAAAAGTTAGTATATAGCTTACCTTCTTTTATACAACCTAAACCTACCAAATTTGGGATGGTAATCGAAATTACGAACAAAGGTAAAATACTCCAATCTCGCTTCGATAGTAAAGGTCTGATTGTGAAAGAAGCAGGTGCTATTATTGAACACAATGGTTATCTGTATTTAGGTGGAGATGTTGTTTCGTATATTTCTAAATCAAAACTTTAAAATCATGCTTACTGAAATTCTTCTTTTGTTATCAAGCAGTGTCCTAGGAATATTTTTGGGTGCTCAAATTACAGAAGCTTTTTTATTCGTTCCTTATTGGAAAACAATAAAACCTGATGATTTTTTTAAATTCTATCAAACTTATGGTAAAAAAATCCACCAATTCTTTGCCCCTCTGACAATTGTATCAACCCTATTACCTT
Organism: uncultured Aureispira sp.; assembly: GCA_964404215.1. Classification (GTDB taxonomy): domain Bacteria; phylum Bacteroidota; class Bacteroidia; order Chitinophagales; family Saprospiraceae; genus Aureispira. The sequence continues at coordinate 4,880 of CAYOJF010000075.1, forward strand.
TAATCACGGTTAGTTATGGTCTTTTAAATCAAATAGGAAATCAAATATTATTATTAATAGTGGGTTTATCTACACTAGCATTCTTTTCGACTTATTTTTTATATTTCAAAAATGCCAATGAAAAATTTACCACAAGAAGCCTATCCAACGAAAACCTTTCTCACGAATTAATGAGATGGGAAATTTGGCATTGGGGAAGAATACTATTTGAATGCATTGCCTTTGGAACCTCTTTGCTCTTATTACGAAGCTAGCTATACATTCATATATTCCTAGATAGCCTACAATATTCCAAAATAAATCCCCTCTCCTAGCTAATAAGCCTGAAGAGGGGATTTTTTTATTCTATTCTAGTAAATTCTAGTCCCTAGAATTCAACGTCAATACGTACCGTAAAGTTAGCTGGTGCTGCTACCAATGCTGGACGAATCATGTACTCTTGATTGAGTAAGTTCTTTCCTACTACAGAAAACTTGATAGCCGCCTTTTCTTGTCCTTCTGGGTTCAAGATACGATAGCGATAACCGATACGGGCTCCCATTTCGATATACTCTCCACGATTAAAATTAGCACGGTAGTTAGCGATTCCAAAAATATCATCTTGATACTGATTTTGTGGTGTATCATAAATAATATCTTCAAAAGCGTTGTCTATATTCGCCATTTCTGAAGCATAGTTCAAAGAAAATCCTACAGAAATATCATTTTTCAGTGGATCAGCAATAAACGCCTCAATATCAAACTTAGCGGTGTGTACAGCACGATACTTCAATAAATTTTCATCCGAAGTAGAAAGTGCTTGAATTCTAGCTTTCACACTGTCGTTAGACCAATTCTGAAAAGTAGGACTGATATAAGTATATCCTCCCAGTACATTGAATTTCACTGGACCAACCTTTCCTGTTCCCATTACACTTCCTTCAAATCCTAATATTCTAGTATCTCCGATATTAACCGACTGGAAATAAATGTTAGTCAAGTTCGTAGTCTCTGGACGACCACCACCGAAAGAAAATTCCATCATATTCTGATACTCTGTCCAGAATCCAGAGAAATCTAAAAACCCTTTGAATTTACCGATTTTAAATCCTTGTTTCAATCCAATCTCAGCAGAAAAACCAGTTTCTGACTGCAACTCAGGATTAGCACGAATCGCCAAAGAATTGCTACCAGAGCCCACCAAAGTAGTAATATAACGCTCTGCAATAGTAGGGTAACGATATCCTTGTCCCCATGATGCACGCAAAAAAGTAATCTTTGTGATCTCATAGTTTAGACCAACACGAAATACAGGTTTTGCCTCTTGAGAAAGTGGCTCTGGGTTTTGTATAGTATCTAAAGTAACTGGATTTACGATAATCTCTTCTGGACTCTTGATAGAGTTATACTCCAAACGCATCCCGAATGTGATGTTCAATTTAGAGTTTTCAGAATCTTTTTCTTTGAACAACCCTTGCGATACTTGTGCATAACCTGCTGCATTCGCAATATCATATCGAGCATTTCCAAAAAGTTCGGACTCAGAGAAGGTATACATTCCAACTGCTCCTGCTACTAAATCTAGGCTACCAAAGAATGTAGATTCAATTTTGAACTTACGCTGGTATTGGTACTCTCCATACACCAAGTGAGATAGATTACTCTGGTTTTGTAGGTTTTGATTATTTACATAATAATACCTAGTCTGTAGACGGTGTCTTCCTTCATGGTTATCATAAGCCGTGAAGAATGGATCTACATTAAAACGTAAGTTTTGATTTTGAGTAATGGTATTATCCAATGGAATATAAATAGCAGTATCAATCTCAGCACCCAAAATTCCGTTTCCGTAGAAATTTTGATTTCCCCAGATAAAGAAGCTGGCAGACGAACCTGTATTCAAATTCACATTAATACCTGCATTGAACTTAGTAGAAAAACGGTAACGAGTGTTCGCATTGAAACGGAACTTACGCTCAAACTGCCCCGCACGATAAGAATCTTGGTAATAATAGTTAGCTCCTAGCGTCAAATCTAGTTTTCCAAATTTTTGTCTATGAGCTGCTTGTATTCCCATTTCCATAGGAGTACGATAGCCTTCTGTACCAGACAATAGACTAGCCGAAACGGTATCTGGCTCATTATCTCCATTACCATCTGCATTCCATACTTTGATAGATGGGTACAACCACCAAGCAGTAGACTCTCTACGTGGAGTCAAGAAAGAAGTCTGGAACAATGAAATTTTTGTAAATGGTTTGTTGGTCGCATAAGCTGTACGAATATTAATAATACCATTTAGAGCCGAAGAACCATACATAGCAGATGCAGCTCCTTTTACCACCTCTATCTGAGAAATGTTCTCTACTGGGATATCACGCCAGTTCGGCTGACCTGCATCTCCTGTCAAAAGTGGTAAATCGTCTACCAATAATAATACACGGCTACCAGCACCATAAGAGTAGCCTGACCCACCACGTATGTTTGCTTGACCATCTACTACGGTTACACCAGGAACTTTATCGACTACCTCATCTACTTTAGTAGCATTGGTATTATCTACTAGAGAAGGCTTCACTACATCTAATGAGATGGTTGTTTTTCCTACAGGTGTCTCAAATTTACTCCCTGTTACAGTAGTTACCTGAAGCATATTTGCTTCTTCCACCATATTAATATTCATTTCTAAATCATCTCCATCTTTCAACACAATTTCTTTACGATAAGCGGCATATCCCATGTAGGTTACTTCTATCGTATAACTTCCTGCTGGAGCCTCTATCGTATATATGCCATCCATAAAATCGGAAGCAGCTCCTCCTACCATTTCACCAGCAGCATTATTAAGTCTTACTTCAGAACCATAGAGAATTTCATTCCTTGCACTATCCTTGACAATTCCCTTGACAGTACCCTGTCCAAAGGCAGTTGTTACCATCAATAATAGGACACAACTTGTTAAAAAAGTTGTTATCAGTTGTTGTTTCATAATTAAAATATATTTATTTAACAATTAGTCTATTTTGGGTTGGGGTACTCAAAAAATTTTTTCAAGAAACACATTTTTGAGCGAAATCGGGAAGAATGTTTCATTGTTTTTTTAGTTAGAAATGTAAAATATGTTTCCAAAACCATTTACAAATACTACCTAATCTACTGTTTTACAAAGATATAAAGCTTAATTAGTTATTCAATATTCCATTGTCGTTTATTATTTGATCCGTTAACTATAGAGGGCAAAAAAGTTTATTTTCTATCATTACTTCTACATTAGAAGAGAAGTACTCAACTTCCAAAAAAAAGTTAAAGTATATTGATTTAATAAAAAGAAAACTGTAATTTTGCAGCCAGTACAAAAACAAATTCATTATTTATTTAATTTGCAAAAAACAGTTTCATGAAAAAAATAACCAACACATTGGTAGCACTAGCATTAATGGCTACTGCTAATTTTGCTTCTGCTCAGACTACTTGTTGTCAGTCTACGACTACAGCACCTGAGATTCCAAACATGCTTAATCCTACAGGAGTAGCTATTGACCAGAGTAGCCCAGGATTGGGTCTAACTCAACAAGCAAGTGCTGACTTACCTACTATCGAATTTTTAGTGACTAAGAAAGGAACGCCTGCTATGGACGCTATGGGACAGCCTGACACTACTGGTGGTGGTGGAGATGTTGTTATTGGTGGAGTAGATGCTTTTGGTAGAGTTGTACCTGGTAATATTTCTCGTTATGGTGTATCACTAGCAGTAGGAGATACTTTCGAAATGGTACCTGTTGGATATGATCTAACTACAGTTAAAACTTTAGCAGATTCTTTATTGAACGGAAAAGCAGCTAGTGGAGCTTCTTGTTGTAATCTATTTATTTTGCTTGCTGCTCAGCTACAGGATTCTACTATTAGAGGATTTTGTGATACAGTAAGAAATGCTGGAGTAAACGGTTCTGCTGATGTAAATGACATCAACGATGTATTAGTAATTATTGATGCCTTCTCTTCTGCTCAAATCTCTTTAGAATCATTAGTTTCTATTCTACAAACAATCAATGCTCAAGGTGGTAACATCTCTGCTGAATGTGGTGGTACAGGAGCTGCTGACTTTTTCCCATACGGTGTTAATGCTAACAAAAGATATGGTTATGAAGTAGAATTGGCAGTTGCTGTAGAAAAATTAAGTGATGTTTCTTCATTCATGATGTACCCTAACCCTGCGTTGGATAAAATTGTAAATGTAAACTTCACTACTACTAAACAAGTAGATTTGAACATGAATGTTTATAATACTTTAGGAGAGCGTATTGCTACACAATCTTTAGGTAATGTAGAAGGTAACATCTCTACTGTAATTGATACGGGTGTATTGAGTGCAGGGATTTACTTTGTAGAACTTACAGATGGTAACGCAAGCCAAACACACAAATTGATCGTTAGATAATTATCAATTGTTTTATAAAAAAAGCCGTCATTCTTAGATCTAAGGATGGCGGCTTTTTTTTATAAAATAATCTTAATTTTCATCCCCAATCATTCTATTTAACTCTTTTTATCTCACTATTACACAACTTCTGTGTTAAATAAATTTGATATTAGTTCTAAATGTAGTTTATTGTTATGAGATAATACTGCTTGGGTTAGTAGTATTCTGATTATTAGACATTATTTATTAACTTTGTATTGAAACTATCTTAGTTTTGAATATACTTTTTAAGGATACAACTACATAATAATTACACAAACCAATCTTTGTAGAATACTTAATGAGTAGATTCGGATTCAAAAAATAATTACTATATGAAAAAGAATTGTTTATTTACAATCTTCACTACGCTAGTTGCTCTGATAAGCTTCAGCAGTAGTATGAATGCTCAGTGTCCCGCTTGTACGATTACTCTTCCTACAGGTATTCCAGCAGATACAATCTATGTAGACACTGTTCCTTTTGCTTTCAAAAATCAAGCATACAATGAGGAGTTGAGTTTTAGAGTACCTTACAAAACAGACCCATTAGCGGCTGTAGCTCCTCCGGGTACCAATGTACCTACAGGTTTAGACATTGATAAGTTTACGGTTATTAGTGTGACAGGTTTACCTCCTGGGTTATCTTGGATTGGCGACCGTCCATTACCTATGGTTTATAACGAAACAGCTCCTCAAACTAGAGATGGTTGTATTACGCTATGTGGTACACCTGCTGCTGCAGGTACTTTTACCGTCAATGTCAATTTAGAAGTAGAAATTGTGGGAATCAGTACCCCTGCTAGCATTCCTCTAGACTTTATTGTTTATCCTGATACCAATGCGAGTTTTAGCACTAACATTTCACAAGGGTGTGCTCCATTTTATGTTCAAATTCAAAATTTGACTCCTAGTAATGGAATTGCTAATATTTTCCATTCTTGGGATTTTGGTAATGGAACTACTTCCATGCTAGAAAATCCAGATTCTGTAGAATATACACTATCCGATACAGGTATGGTTGCGATTACACATCAAGTAATTGTGGATACCTTCCCTTTCCTATTGGAAAATGTAATTGTAACAGCTAGTGACTGTAATGATGACGTTTTTGGTTTCCAACGTGCACCAGATATGTACATGAAAATTTTTGATGATACATCAGAAATAGTAAATACAGATCCTAACTTTGCCTTAGTCGGTAGTACTCAGAATAATGAATATGCTCCTGATACGCTTGCTTTCCCTGGTCCATTGCGTCTCAAATCAACTCCATTTACTATAGAGGTATGGGATGATGATGATGCAGAATTTAATCCAGACGATCAGTGTGGAGGTGGCTTCATAAGCATCAGTTTGAATGATGGAGCAGGTACTCATACTGCCAGCAATGGTGGTCTAACTATTCAATATGATATTTCTCATATTATTGATACAACAGTATATGTCGATAGTATTCTGGTAGAAAACTGTGTTAATGTCAATTACATACAGTTTGTAGAACAATCTCTACAAATCTTCCCAAATCCAACCAACGACTTTGTTAATGTTCTATTTGAACTAGAAGGATTTTCACATGATATGGAATTGACAATATCTGATCTACTAGGCAGACCTGTTTATACTGAGAGTGTTAGCAACTTCGAAGGTCAATATAACAGACAGATCAATTTAAAAGAACAAGCTGGAGGAATCTATATTTTAGCTCTAAAAATGGGTGATAGAGTAACTCATCGTAAAATTGTATTGCAAAAATAATATTTTAGGTATTGTTTTTGACTATATTAAAGCAAGTTGTTCTACTCTATGGAACAACTTGCTTTTTTTATCAATCTACCAATCAATCTTCTAACCATGAAAGCATTTCTTGTTTCTATCCTCCTCTTCGCTGTATTCCAAGCTAAAGCCCAAGACCCTGTAGTGATCATTGATCAAATGCGGGCAAAAATTAAAACCATTCAAAAATATAGTTTTGAACTGCATACCAAAGAACGTTTTGGTAGTGACTATGTCACCAAAAAGCTAAAGTTCAATATGCAAGAAAGCCCTAAAAAAGTCTATATGAAAGATATGGTAGAGGGTATAGAATTGCTCTATGTCAAAGGATGGAACAGCAATAAAGCCTATATCAACCCAAATGGATTCCCTTGGGTTAATGTTAGTTTGAGTATTTATGATTCACGAGTCATAGCAGAAAACCACCATACCATTAATGACTTAGGACTAGGTTTTGTCCCTATTTTATTAAATGGATTCGAAAGTACTGTAAAAAAAGCAGGCAAATCTCGTAGTTCACTATACACTTACCTTGGTGAAGTGACTTGGAATGGCAAAGCTTGTCATAAAATTCAAATGCTTCCTCCTTCCACTTTCAAGTATGTTCCTTATACGACTGATAGAGATCAAAAATTAATGGAATTATCGAGAAGAGTAGTTGCTTCTGATTATTTGATTAAAGAAAAAAATGGACTGACCTACACCCGTACCATCAAGAAAGGAACTAAATTAATGGTGCCTTCGGCTTATGCAAAAAAAGTAATTGTTTATATCGAAAAATCAACTAAACTACCTTTAGTACAAATCTTATATGATGACAAAGGGTTGTTTGAAAAGTTTGAATATAAAAATGTCAATTTATATCCTAAATTTAGTAGTACAGAATGGACTACAGACTGCCCTAGTTACGGATTCTAAAAATTATGCTGACCGCTGACTTGATATTATTATCAAAATAACTTATTTTATGGTTTTGGTGAACAATTCGTTCCTCAAAACCATTTTTTATATAGAACTTGTGCTAAAAGGATTGGTAAGCAACTTCCAACTACTAAAGGCTTTTCAAACAACTTCCTAGACCAATAATCAATCGAACCAAAACATGGAAACAACTATAAACGATACGACTCCTCAAATCACCAAAGAAGAAATACAAAGAATTGCTCAAGTCCAACGAGATTTTTTTGCTACCAATCGAACCAAAGAAATTGCTTTCCGTAAGACACAACTCAAAAAACTAAAAGCACTCATAGAAGACAATGAAGATGCTATTGTAGAAGTACTCCACAAGGATCTCCACAAACATGAATTTGAATCCTATGCGACCGAAATTGGTTTCGTACTAGTAGACTTAGACAAAACGATTGCAAGTCTAAAAAGTTGGGCAGCACCAAAGAAGGTTAAAACGCCCCTTTTTATGCAAGTAGCTAGTAGCAAAATTCAATCTGAACCTTATGGTAATACACTAATTATAGCTCCTTGGAACTACCCTGTTCAATTATTGATTGCACCTCTAATCGGAGCAATAGCAGCAGGAAATACTGCTATACTCAAACCCTCGGAATATGCTCAACATACCTCTGCCCTATTCACTAGGCTACTAAATAATGCATTTGATGAAAACTATATCAAAGTCATAGAGGGGGCTGTTACCGAAACACAATTTTTATTGGAAGAGAAATTTGATTATATTTTCTTTACAGGTAGTACCAATGTAGGTAAAATCGTTTACCAAGCTGCTGCTAAACACTTGACTCCTGTTACACTCGAACTTGGAGGGAAAAGCCCATGTATTGTTGACAATGATATTCATCTCGAACGTACTGCTAAACGGATCGTTTGGGGTAAATTTGTCAATGTAGGTCAAACCTGTATTGCTCCTGACTATTTATTAGTCAATGAAAGAATAAAAGCAGCTTTGGTCAAAAAAATCCAATTTTATATCAAGGAGTTTTTTGGAGATAATCCACAACAGAGTGATAGCTTAGGACGCATCATCAATGAAAGACATTTTGATCGTCTGATTGGCTACCTAGAAAATGGTAAAATCATAACTGGAGGGCAGCACGATAAATCTGACCGCTATATAGCCCCTACTTTGCTGGATAAAGTCAATCTGGATAGTCCTGTGATGGAAGAAGAAATATTTGGTCCAATTTTGCCGATTATTGAATACAATAATTTACGAGAAGCCATTGATTTTATCAAAGCACGTCCCAAACCATTAGCACTATATATATTCTCCAAAAACGATAAAAAAATAGACAGAATTCTTAGTGAGACTTCTTCTGGTGGTGCCTGTATCAATGATACTCTAATGCATATTGCCAACCCACATCTTCCCTTTGGAGGAGTAGGTCAAAGTGGTATTGGAGCTTACCATGGTCAGTCTTCTTTTGATTTATTTTCTCACCAAAAATCAGTATTGCACCGTTCATTCATGGTAGAAGAGCCTATTCGATATGCTCCTTACAAACTAAAGCGAAGCTGGTTAAAAAAACTAATGGATTGGACTTTGTAACAAACCATCCTGATCGAGATGTTCATATTTATTACTTTAGTGGTTTAGGTGCTGACAGTTCTATTTTTACCAAAATGGATCTCAAACACCAATTCCAAAGTTTTATTGAATGGGAAGAGACAACTATTGGTGAATCTATAGCCGATTATGCCGCTAAATTACTTCCTCAAATTGACCAAAACAAGCAGATCATTCTGATTGGTGTTTCGTTTGGAGGAATGGTAGCTATAGAAGTTGCCAAACAGATTGCTGTAGAAAAAATATTTATAGTAGCGAGTGTGAAGCAAACAAAGGAACTTCCTCCTTACTATAGATTGGCTGGTAATCTGCGACTCAATAAATTAGTTCCAGCCTCTTTATTCAAAATGAGTAGCCCGATCACTAATTTTGCTTTTAGTGTTGCCTCCAAAGAAGAAAAACGAATTCTAAAAAATATATTACATCAAACTGATGAGAATTTTCTAAAATGGGCAATGGGAAGAATTGTCGTTTGGAAAAATGAACAAATACCAGATAATCTAGTACACATACATGGTACTAAAGATAATATCATGCCTATTAGATACATCAAAAATTGTATTCGAGTCAAGGGAGGTGGACATCTTATGATATATCAAAAAGCCGCACAAATTAGTCAACTAATCAATACTATAATTGATCGAGATATCCTCTATCCAAGAAAGAAAAATGCTAAGTAATAACTAAAAAAAATGGAAGTACGATATCGTACTTCCATTTTTTTTAGTTGTCACTTATTCTTTAACTATTTGCTTTTTTGTGATCAGCCAAAAATTTCGCCAATCCAATATCTGTCAATGGATGGTTTAGTAATGCTAAGATTGCTTTTAGTGGACAAGTCACTACATCTGCTCCTACTTCGGCACATTCTGTGATATGTTTTGGATTACGAATAGACGCTGCCAAAACTTCTGTCTGGAAACCGTAAGTATCATAGATATGTACAATCTGTGCTACTAGACTAATGCCATCCCAACTAATATCATCTACACGTCCAATAAATGGTGATAAATAAGTTGCTCCTGCCTTAGCAGCCAATATTGCCTGTCCAGCAGAGAAAACTAAAGTACAGTTTGTTTTGATTCCTTTATTAGAAAAGTATTTTATTGCTTTGATTCCATCTTTAATCATTGGGATTTTCACGACGATATTAGGATGCAAAGCAGCCAATGCTTCCCCTTCTTTAATCATTCCTTCATAATCTGTTGCAATCACTTCTGCACTAACATCTCCATCCACAATAGCACATATTTTTTTATAATGCTCCATAACTGCTTCTTGTCCGCTGATACCTTCCTTAGCCATTAGAGAAGGATTGGTCGTAACTCCATCCAAAATACCTAAATCATGTGCTTCTTTTATTTGCTCTAAATTAGCTGTATCTACAAAAAATTTCATGTTATTTCTATTTTAGTTTATAGTCTATATTTCCAATATTGGATTGCCGTTGCAAAAGTACTGGAAAAATATAAAAAAGGGTTAACACCACTTTATTTTTTGAATAAAACAATTGGTACAGCCCTATCTAATACAGGTATTTTAACATACGGTTATACATTAATTGCTTACGAATGAAAAAAAATGAGCATTTAATTAATAAATGGCGTATCTTTGCACCTCATTATTTACAATTATTACTTATAAACAAAACAATTATGCAAAAACAGTTTTTTACAGTTTTGGCTTTTGTAGCAAGTATGTTTGCGATGCAAACAACCAATGCACAAGTGCTATATTCTGAAGATTTCGAAGGAACGGGTGGTGTAATGCCCACCAATTTAACCGTTATTGATGGTGATGCAGCAGCAGCAAATGCTAATGTATTAGCATTTGACAACTGGATTATTTCACAAGCTGCAAGATCAGCTAGTGTAGATAGTGTCGCTGCCGTAACATCTTGGTTGGATCCAGCAGGTGCTAGTGATGACTGGTTGATTACACCATTAGTAACTGGACTAGCAGCTAATGCTACACTATCATGGGAAGCTGCTGCTAGAGATCCTGGCTTTGCTGATGGATACGAAGTATGGGTAACTAGTACAATTGCAGGTACTACACCTGTTATTTCTGACTTTACTACTAGTGGTACTAGAGTATTTTTTATCGCATCAGAAGACACTTTACTTACACCGCATAGTGTAAGCTTAGCCGCTTTTGCTAACCAGAGTGTTTATGTAGGATTTCGTAACAATTCTAACGATCAGTTCATCTTAGAGGTAGACGACATCTTAGTAGAAAATGTGGTTGCAACAGATGATTTGAGTATCAATGGTGTTTTCCAAGAATACACGATTTACCCATTATCTCAAGCACAAATTCCATTATTAGCTAATATTGGAAATGTTGGAAATACAAATGCTACCGATGCTGTATTGACAGCAAATATATTATTAGGAGGTGTTGTTCAACAAACTTTCAGTAGTCCTGCTACAGCATTAACTTCTGGAGCAAATACCAATTTAAATCTAGGCAGTTACACCGCTAGTGCTACTGGTACTTACACGGTAGAGTTTATTGTGAGCTCTGCTACATTAAGTGACAACAATAGTGCTAATGATACTGCTAGACTACAGATCTTGGTAGATGACAACTTCTTTGCTAGAGATAATGCTAGTCCTGCCGGTGGATTAGGCGGAGGTCCTGGAGCTTCTGTAACACTCGGCCAGACTTATGATATTGTATCGAATGCACAAATAGACTCTGTTCTATTTTTTATTGCACCAGGAACTGCTGGTCTTGGAGACACCGTACAAGTGGTCGTTACAGATGTGGTAGCAGGTCTACCAACTAATACAATTGGTCAAAGTGCTTTATACATCATAACAGCTGCTGATACTGTTGGTACAGGTGCTGTTTTACAACTTCCTGTTACCAATACCACTGGTGGAGCTTTAACCATTACTCCTGGGCAGGTATTTGTTGGAATTAGCGAGACTGCTGCTGGTGATAATATTGGATTACAATTGTCCACAGCTATTTTTATACCAGGTACTACATTTGGTCAAATTAATGGAGGGGCATACCAAGATCTTGCTGCTAATTTTCCAAATCCATTTATCATTAGACCTTACTTGTCTATTTCTTGTCCTACTATTACAGCTACAACTGCAACAAACGATGCAACTTGTACGGCAGCTAATGGTGATGCAACAGTAATTGCTACTGGTGGTGCTACTCCTTACACCTATATGTGGGATGCAGCAGCAGCTGGTCAAATGGCACCTACTGCTACTGGTTTAATCGCTGGTACTTATGCTGTTACCGTAACAGATGCTAACGGATGTACAGGTACTGCTAGTGCGACTGTAGCTACCCAAAACACTACTATTACAACTACAGATGCTTCAACTGATGCAGGTTGTGGTTTGTCTGATGGTACTGCTACTACTACTCCTGCTGGTGGAACAGCTCCTTACACTTATATGTGGGATGGTTCTGCTGCTGCACAAATGACAGCTAGTGTTACTGGTTTAGCTGCTGGTGTTTATAATGCAACTATTACAGATGCTAACGGCTGTATTACTACTACTGCTATCACAGTAGATAACCCTAATGCACCTACTGCAGTTGCTTCTGTCAACTCTAACTATAATGGTGCTGATGTAACTTGTAATGGTGCTGCTGATGGTACTGCTATGGCAGGTGCTTCTGGTGGAACAATGCCTTACACTTACGCTTGGTCAAACGGTCAAAGCACTGCTGCTGCTAGTGGACTACCTGCTGGCGTTTATACCGTAACTGCTACTGATGCTGCTAACTGTGCTGGAACTGCTTCTATTATTGTGACAGAACCAACTGCTGTTGTAGCAACTATTGCTAGTGTAACTAATGCTCCTTGTAATGGTGACAATGGTACGGCTACTGCTGTAGCTACTGGTGGTACTGGTACATACACTTACTTATGGATGGGTGCTGGTCAAGCTACTGCTACTGCATCTAATATTGCTGGTACACACACTGTAATGGTAACTGATCAGAATGGATGTACTGCAATGGACTCTGTAACTATCACTGAGCCTGCTGCACTTACTGTAGGAACAACAGGTGTAACTAATGTTGCTTGTAATGGTGGAGATGGTGCTGCTACTGCACTAGTAACTGGAGGTACTTCTCCTTATACTTACCTATGGTCAGGTGGAGAAACTACTGATATGATCACACCTCCAGCAGGTACTCATACGGTAACTGTTACAGATGCTAATGGTTGTACTAACAATGCAAGTGTAACAATCACTGAGCCTGCTGCTTTAGTTGCTACGGCTACTGATAACGGTAATGGTACGGCTACTGCTGCTGCTACTGGTGGTACTGCTGCTTACTCTTACCTATGGTCTGATGGTCAAACAGTTGGAACAGCTACTTTCACTGCTAACGGAACTTATATGGTAACCGTAACAGATGCTAACGGTTGTACTAGTATGGCTTCTGTTAATGTAACAGTTGTTGGATTGAATGATATTACTACACTAAATACATTGAACATCTTCCCTAATCCTACTAGTGCTAACGTAATGGTAGATTTGGAAATGACAACTACAAACGAAGTAACGCTACGTGTAGTAAACGCTACAGGACAAACAGTAATTAACCAATACTTAGGAGCTATCCAATCAGATAGAATCGAAGTACGTACTGCTGATTTGACTACAGGTGTTTATTTCATGCACTTTACTATCGGAAATGAGCATATCTCTAGAAAACTAATCGTTTCTAAAAGATAATTCTCGTCGAAAATACTTATTCAATTCATAATTGAATAAACAAATTTACAAGAGCTGCATTCTTTAATTAGAGTGCAGCTCTTTTTTCGTGATTTCAGACAATACTGCAAAGGAGTACCTAATTTCTAAAAATCATAGTTTGCACTACAAATACAATCAAATGTTCGTATATTTGGAAATACACTAAACTGCAACGAATAGAGACTTATGGGAAAGACAAAAGCTAGAAACAATACCAATACATCTACCAAGAAAATTGCAAAAAAAACATTATTGGAAGCCTTTAGACTAATGGCGACTGCCAAAACCATGGCAGAAACCTATGAAGCTAATGTTAAAATAGCTTCTAAATATGTCCATGCCACCTCTAGAGGGCATGAAGCGATACAGCTAGCAGTAGGAATGCAGCTCAAACCACAAGATTTTGTAGCTCCATACTATAGAGATGATTCTATTCTACTTGGTATAGGAATGACACCCTATGATCTCATGTTGCAGGTTCTAGCCAAAAAAGATGATCCATTTTCGGGAGGACGTACCTATTATGCTCATCCTAGTCTAAACGACGCTGATAAACCAAAGATTCCGCATCAATCTTCTGCTACAGGAATGCAAGCCATTCCCACAACAGGAGTCGCATTGGGCGTCCAATACAAAGAAAAAATTGGACTAGATACCACTACCAAACTAGCTGACAAGACAGTAGTCGTTTGTTCTCTTGGAGATGCCTCTGTCACAGAAGGAGAAGTATCAGAAGCTTTCCAAATGGCAGCACTCAAACAATTACCCATCTTATTTTTAGTACAAGACAATGGCTGGGATATATCCGCTAATGCTGCTGAAACTAGGGCTCAAAATGCCTATGAATTTATACAAGGATTCAAAGGAATAGAAGCTCGCACAATTGATGGTAACGATTTCACCAACTCTTATTTAGAATTAAAAGACGTCATTTATACGATTCGTAAAGAACGCCGACCTTTTTTAGTTCATGCTAAAGTCCCTCTACTCAATCACCACACTTCGGGTGTTCGGATGGAATGGTATAGAGATGATCTAGAAGAGCACAAAACCAGAGACCCTTACCCTATTTTGGTACAACAACTACAAGAAGCTGGCGTAACTGCTGAAGCAATTCAGAAAATAGAAGCAGAAGTTCTAGAGCTAGTCGAAGCCGATTTTGCAAGAGCACAAGAAGCTGAAGATCCAAGTCCCGCAGATATTCATACCCATGATTTTGCTCCAACACCTATTACAGAGGAACAAGGAATCAGGGAACCTGAAGGAGCTACCCCTACGGTTATGGTAGATTCTGCCTTAGTTGGTGTAGAAGAACTGATGCGAAAGCACAAAGAATGTTTACTCTATGGACAAGATGTAGGAGGAAGATTAGGAGGTGTTTTTAGAGAAGCAGCTACCTTAGCACAAAAATTTGGAGATGATCGTGTTTTCAACACCCCTATACAAGAGGCATTTATTATTGGTAGTACCGTAGGTATGTCTGCTGTTGGGCTAAAACCAATTGTAGAAGTACAGTTTGCCGACTATATCTGGCCAGGTCTCAATCAATTATTCACAGAGGTGAGTCGTTCTTGTTATCTATCCAATGGAAAATGGCCCGTAAGCATGATTCTTAGAGTGCCAATTGGTGCTTATGGGAGTGGTGGACCTTATCACTCCTCGAGTGTAGAGTCTGTTATTGCCAATATCAAGGGAGTCAAAATCGCCTACCCAAGTAATGCCGCAGATCTCAAAGGGCTGATGAAAGCTGCTTACTATGACCCTAATCCTGTCGTTATGTTTGAACACAAAGGGCTTTATTGGTCAAAAGTACCTGGTACTTTAGCAGCTAAAACACCTTTGCCTGATGAGAACTATATTCTCCCTTTTGGAAAAGCTGCTATTACACAAAAAGCAAGTGAGCATCACATTCAAAATGGCAACTCTATAGTAGTAGTCACTTATGGAATGGGGGTTCATTGGGCACTCAATGCTTCCAAAAAATTAGATCAAAAAGTAGAAATTATTGATTTACGTACACTCTATCCACTGGATACCGCTACAGTCTTTGAATCAGTCAAAAAACACGGTAAGTGCCTAGTAGTTACCGAAGAAGCTGTTAATTGTACTTTCGCTCAAAGTCTTGCCGCTCGTATTCAAGAAAATTGTTTTGAATCACTAGATGCACCTGTACGTACTATTGGTTCAGTAGATGTCCCTGCGATTCCACTCAATGAAATATTAGAAAAAACAATGTTGCCATCTGCCGAAAAAGTACAGGTGGCTATTCAAAATTTATTAGATTATTAATCCCAATTCATGCGATTTCTCTTATTCATTTGCATCAACCTACTCTGTTTTTCGACTCTTTTAGGACAAAAAGAATGGAAACTATCTACTCCTGAAGGAGAACTGAAGGGGACTTTATTATTACCCAAAAAGAAAAAAAGAAATATACCCGTCGTGCTACTCATAGCCGGTTCTGGTCCTACAGACCGTGATGGGAATCAGATGGGTGGAAAAAACAATGCTCTAAAATATCTCGCTGAAGCCTTACAAAAGAATAATATTGCGACTCTAAGAGTCGATAAAAGAGGAGTAGCGGGTAGTGCTTCTGCTGCTATCCCTGTGGAAGATTTGAGATTTGAAAAACTAGTAGAAGACACCAAAGGTTGGATCGATTTATTGGCGAAAGAAAAGCGATTTAATAAAATCATTGTTGCAGGACATAGCCAAGGAGCTTTAGTGACCTTACTATCCGCTATTGACAACAAAAAGGTAGGTGCTTATATTTCTATCGCTGGTCCAGGGCGTTCTATAGATGCCCTGATAGAAGAACAAATGAGCCGTCAACCTGATGCCATCAAAGAAGCGGTGCAGCCTATATTAGAAAAACTACGACAAGGCGAAACTGTAGACGAAGTACCTCCTATGTTAGCCTCTTTGTTTGGTAAACAAATACAACCTTATATGCTTTCTTGGATGCAATATGATCCTGCTAAGGAAATCAAAAAATTAGCAATACCAGCCTTGATTGTACAAGGGACATCAGATATTCAAGTCAAAGAAATTGATGCTAAAATTTTAGCAGAAGCCTACCCTTCTGCTCAGAAAACCATTATCACCAATATGAATCATGTTCTCAAAGAGATGGAGTCTATGGATATGGTCACACAAATGAAAACTTATACTAATCCTGATCTGCCATTGCACAAAGAAATGGGTCAAACAGTGATTGATTTTGTACAAAAACTATAAAGAAAGAACCTATGAAACCAACTTTTCATACTCTAGTAGTCAAAGATATTAAGCGAGAAACAACAGAATGTTGTTCTATCTCTTTTTTAGTACCAGAAGAACTAAAAGAAAATTATAAATTCATACAAGGACAATACTTGACATTAAAAGCAAATATAGATGGCGAAGAAGTACGTCGCTCTTACTCTATTTGCTCAGGTCCTAATGATGGTGAACTTCGTGTCGCTGTCAAACAAGTACCACAGGGACTTTTCTCTACTTATGCCAATCAGCAGCTCAAAGAAGGCGATCAGTTAGGTGTCATGACTCCTATGGGTAATTTCTATACAGAACTAAATGCCTCTAACGACAAACATTATGTCTTATTTGCGGCAGGTAGTGGCGTCACACCTATTCTATCTATTATGAAGGCTGTATTAGAGGGGGAACCCAATAGTAACATTACGCTTTTTTATGGCAATAAAAATGTCCACTCTATTATTTTTAGAGAGGAAATAGAAGCCCTAAAAAATAAGTATCTCCAACGACTAAACGTACATTACATCCTTAGTAGAGAATCACTCGAATCTCCACTGCTTAATGGTCGTATTGATAAAGAAAAATGCGAAACACTCCTAGATAAATTCGTGGATGTAAATAATGTGGATGAAGTATTTGTTTGTGGTCCTGAATCCATGATCTTTGCTGTAAGAGATAGTCTAGAAACTCGTAGTTTTGATAAAGAAAACATACATTTTGAGCTATTCACCTCTCCACTTGACGGTAAAAAAGACAAATCCAAAAGAGTTGTCAAAGAAGAGGATAAAGAAAAAGTAACGGATGTTACAATCAATCTGGATGGTAAATCCTTCCGTTTTGACTTACCTTTTGGTTCTGATAATTTATTAGATGCCGCTCTCAAAAAAGGAGCTGACTTACCTTTTGCTTGTAAAGGTGGAGTTTGCTGTACTTGTAGAGCGAAACTACTAGAAGGAGAAGTAGAAATGGAAGTGAATTATGCACTAGAACCCGATGAAGTAGAAAATGGATTTATCCTGACTTGTCAGGCTTTCCCTACTACTGAAAAAGTAGTCGTTGATTTTGATGAGGTGTAAATGAACAACCTATTTTTATTCAGAAAAAATAATAGCAAGGGTAAACAGAAGAACAGTACACTTCTCTTAGCTCTTGCTATTATTATATATCCTCTTAGCTATTCTTGTCAATCAAGTATTCCGATAAAAGACGAATTTCCTATTGTCTATTTTGGAGTAGACACCATTTATTATAAAGATGATCCAACAATAGACTTTAGTATTCTTACTAATATACTAACCATTAGTAAAGATAGTCTCAAAATAACTTTTGAGACTCACCCATTTGCACCAGTCGATAGTAGTTATGGTATTCATGGAAGTCTTGGTCAATACTACACTACCTATCATCAAACGAAGGTAGAAGGTATCATTATGGCTCAATGGGATTTTGATTTTCAAGAAGAAGCACGCTGTACTCATAGTAACTTACCTACTATTGAGTTTATTGGAAAACAGAAAACAGTTATAGATACTTCAAAAGATTCACTTTGTATTGGCAATATCGTTTGTATCAAACAGTAGAAAGTCAAACGATTCTTTTAGCATAAAATATGTACTTAGAGCATCTTATACTAAGAGCATGTTTAAAAACTAAGTTCTTCAAAATCAATGATTTGGGCGAAAATGAATTGATTTTGGATTAAATAAGCCTCTTTTTGAGTTTGGTAGCCTTAGCTACCATGACTAAAAAAAGGTGCAATTGAATTCTAAATCAGGCATTTGCAGCTTGAAGTTAATTTTTAAACATGCTCTAAGATACTTCTCATATAAAAAATACAAACCTTTAATTAATTAAAATTAAGGTATATTTTGAATAAATGTTCTAAATAAACTAAATTAGAGTAGATACATTCCTTGATTATCTTTAATTTATGAAGTGATACACCTCATTATGGTGATCGTTATTAAGTAATCTCAAAAATGTTTCCGTACTGAAAAAAGTCTAATTTTAACCATTTGATCGTGAAAAAGCCTCATTTTACCGCTAAAGCTATGTTACCCACTAGTGGTTCACTTTGTTAAATGTATTCTAGCCTTACGGCTCACTCCATTAGAGGTCTGCTAGACCTCTAGAGTATATTCGTTAATGCCTCCAACTAATCCAAATTAGCTATTTTTTCATTCTACGGTTACTTTTATGCTATTATTTAATGAGCATATTGTAAATCATATTTATGGTTAATACTTTAGTCAAACTACACCATTGTATTTTTTCTCTTTACACTCTGCTTCTCTTCATAAAGAGAAGCTTAAGGGGATAATAACTATCATTTATCTAGAGTCAAAACAATTCTAGAGTCTCTCCATTTGCTTCAAAACTAAAGTTAATACTTGGACTAATTGATATTATTCCACTTTGATTGTTATCAAAGTAAATCACTATTAAAGCATTTTTTATTATATGAGACACTTTTTCAAAAACACTTCTATTTTTTTTATTTTAAGTTTTGCTCTTAGTGGTTGTTCTAGCATCCAAAAACATAATTACAGCAAAGAATATTACCAATCATTAGGTAATAATATTACTCGCTTAGTAGAAATGAGAACAGGAACCTTTGTGCAATACTTAGATGATGCAGATGGAAAATATGTCTGGCGAATTAATGAAGGAAAAGACAGTACAATCACGCTTGCTAGACAAATTGGGAACCCAACTAAAGATGGATACTGGATTTTGACCTACTGCTTTATGACTCATTCACACGAAGATCCTCTCTCCGTCACATTAGAACATTATGAATATCTAAATGATAGTAGAGATACCATATTATGTAAATTTCATGATACTCCAGAAGAATTGATCACTTGGAAAAAAATAGTACAACCTCAATATGCTTTCAATGACCTTGATTTAGAAAATATCAAAAAATCACTTTATCGAGAGGAATTTATTACACTGGTTAGAGAAGACTTAATGCAGTATAAAGGGAGTACTAACTTCAAAAAAGCTAGTCTTTATGCTGATAAATATAAACTGAGACGAGATGCCTACCAAGTTATTCCTCAAGAAAGCCAGTTTACTGTTTTCTTTTATCCTACAGATGAAAAATCTTCCCCATACCAATACCCAGCGACACAAGTTCTAGTCAAACTTCCCATAAAAAACGACTTTTATCCTAACGGATTGATCTATAAAAGTAAATAATACCATGTGGAATTGTCCAAAATGTGAACGCAGTTTCAAAAGTAAAAACCAATGGCACTCCTGTACTAATATTGATATGGGAGAGCTATTTATTGGCAAACCAGACGAGTTAGTCTTGGTATTTGATGCGATACTGCAACATACTGCTGATTGGGAACCAAATACAATAGGAACCGCTAAAAATAGCATTGTTTTTAGCAGTCAAAAAGCGTGGCTAATTGTCAAACCAATGTCCAAAGTATTAGACCTAAAGTTCTATTACAACGAAGCACTAGAACAGGAAGTACTACATAAGGTAACTCCTTGGGGTAAAAAATTTGCTCACCATATACGAGTGCAACAGCAATGGGAATTAGAGGAGAATAAAGAAATTTTCAAACTGCTAAGATTAGGGTTTGACTATTCACTACTCTAA
>CAYOJF010000076.1:0-25195 GCA_964404215.1 uncultured Aureispira sp.
TAGGGCTATTAGCCAAATTTGTAACTCAATTAACAAAAAAATCTTACTCATTTTGCCACAAACGGACTTTTTAAACAACTTCTCTAAATAGCACGAGATTCATCTAAAATATTATTTTTTAAAAAAAATATATTGAATTGATGTTTATATGTATTGATGTTAAATGTAAAATTTAAATTTCTTTTTGTCTAGTTTACTTTACTTTTTGTATTAAAAGGCTTACATTTGTATTGATAATTATTTAAACACAAAAAAATATAGTATGAACGTGAATTATTTGCTTCCTTATTCTTTTAAGAGAATAGGTTGGGTTTTATTAACATTAGGAATTGTTTTAGGTATAGTTTATTTTGGTATAAATGAATCACCTCAATTTTTAGATTT
Source organism: uncultured Aureispira sp. (assembly GCA_964404215.1). Taxonomy (GTDB): domain Bacteria; phylum Bacteroidota; class Bacteroidia; order Chitinophagales; family Saprospiraceae; genus Aureispira. The sequence continues at coordinate 385 of CAYOJF010000076.1, forward strand.
TCCGGTTATTGCAATTATGCGTCAATCTTTATTAGGTGAAGTAGTGTTTTTTCAGATAATCACAGATAATATTTTTAATGAGATTATTGCACTTTTATTAATTCTTGGGGCTATTTTTATGGCCTTGTCAAAAGAAAAGAAAGAAGACGAATTTATAACTAAGATTCGATTAGAATCCTTATTATGGGCTACATATGTTAATTATGCTATTTTAATACTCGCACTTATTTTTATTTATGAATTAGCATTTTTTACTATATTGATCTTTAATATATTTAGTGTTTTGTTTTTTTTTGTACTTCGATTTAATTGGATATTATATCAATCAAAGAATAGTTTAAAATGAAAAATACTATAAAAGTGGAACGAGCTAAGAAAAATATAACTCAAGCAAAATTAGCTGAATTAGTAGATGTTAGCCGCCAAACAATTAATGCAATTGAATTAGGGAAATATAATTTATCCACAGTTTTAGCATTAAAAATAGCATTTACCTTTGAACAACCTTTAGAAGCTATTTTTAGTCTGGAAGAGAGCGATTGGGAGACATAAATTTACTTAAGAAGTCTCACGAAAAAAACCGTAGAATGAAAAGAGGAGTACTTTTGGTAGTTTGAAAGTATGAATTAATGTTTCCTTCGTTTCGGATTCCCAATACAACTTAGAAGATCAATGTCTAGTAGATATTGAATGGAGAGAACCATTCACGGGTAAATGCAAAAAATAGACTTTTTTTACTGCGGAAACATTTGTGCGACTACTTAATTTCTAGCTTCATATAAACTAAAGAATATCGTTAAGTTAGTAACTTGGCGATATTCTTTAGTTTATATGAAGCTATATAATTCTTAGTTTTTGCTATTCTAGAAAATTAGTCTAACCTATATCTAAATCAGTTGTCCCACTTTCTTTGAGTCCGTGAGTAATCGTGTCATCTATCCAAAGAATGATATCCAAAAGACCATTGACAAAGGTCTGCACGGTATAAACAGAAATGGGGTAGTTGTAGAATTCGCTGTTTTCAGGAGCTTTATGCTGAACGGCTAAACTTTGGGTTGTATAGATGACATAAGTCATAAAAGAGACATGCAACGGAGCTAGCTTACGCATTTTGATAAGATCTATTAGCTCTTTTCCTCTACTTGTTTTTCCCATACCAAATAGCATTGGGTCCATTTGTAAACATTCTTTACAAAAGACATTAAGCAAGGATTCTTCTAGTCTGCGAATAAAGGCAAGGCGTTCGAGTAATACAGCTCTTTTGGGGTTGATTTTTGCAGTCAGTAAGCTTAACAAGAGTTCTGTATCCTCTTCGTCTAGGTGTGCATCTACAAATTCAAAAATAGCAGGATGTTGTAGACGGATTTTGGTTGTTTCTAATTTCGCAATCTCTTGATGAAGGTATTCAAACATCGCTTCCATCTGATTGTCATCTACAGACGTTTTCTTTTTGTCGAAAATCTGGGTGCGATTACGGAGGCTGGGCTCTAACTGAACATACCAAGCAGTATGAACACAGAAAGGAAGTACACGTTCGTGGAGTAGTTCTATTTCTCGAAGTTTGAGTATAGCTTCATGTACAAAGTTTTCTGCTTCTGTCCCTTTTAGTTGATCTGGAGTCATAGGAGCTTTCCCATCCAATATGACTGCCTGATACTTTTGACTGCTCATGAGTTTGTCAAACCCCTCTTTGAAGTTAGTAGCGGTATCAATAATTACTTGATACCGTCTTGCTCTATTTTTGACGGAGGCAGCTAGTCCCAAATCATCATCAATTAGCAATACATGTACTGGCTTGCGGCGATTTTTGGACTTTGTCATTATTTAGAAGAAACTAAAGGGTGATGTAATATAAAATGGGAAAAAGCTACATTTGACAATAAACTGACAAATTAGCCACTATAATGACTGGAGTTGTATAAAGGTGAGGGAACAGTTTTTTTGATTGGGAGAATAAAAACACAGAGGCAGAAACATAGCTATAAATTCTAGTTCCAGTATTTGTAAACTCAATCAGGAAAAGATGTATCTACTCATTATACAAATAGCTATTATCCTCTAGAGAGCATATCTTTCGCATATTGTACTTTAGGTCTCCAGTAGTTACACTTTGTCAAGTTGTCAACAACAATTCCTCTACGAGTAGAATGGATAACATAAACACCATCTTCTTTATTATCAACGACCATTGCTACATGCGTGATGGTACCACCTTTACCAAATTTACTAAAGAACACTAAGTCACCTGTTTTTACCTTCTTAAGATCAACAGCATTTCCTTGTTGTGCTTGGTAGCGTGAACTACGAGCGATATTAACGCCGTTTTTTGCTAAAACATAAGACGTGAAGCCAGAACAATCAAATCCTTTAGGTGTTGTCCCTCCCCATATGTAACGTAGTCCGAGGTATTTTTTTGCTTCTGCAATAATAGCAGCACGAGCATCTGTTGTTTGTAAACTATCAAAAATATTTTTATAGATGATAGGAAGCCTAGGAGCCTTTGTAACTGCCGCTAATACTGGAGCTTGGCGACGGGCTTGACGTCTTTCTTCTACACGACGTCTATCTTGTATTACCTTTTTAATTCCAGTCAAATCATCGTTCTCAATGTCGATGTTATCCAAGTCGTAAGTGGCTACTGCTAGTAGTGCTTCAAACTCGTCTACTGGTGTGGTTATATCTTCCAAGTCAAATTCATCAGAGGCTATTTCTATAGCGGTATCTTCTGTCGAAAGTGAAGTCGGAACTGTTATTGTTTTCTGAATCAAAAGACTACCCAAAGCGGCACTCAAAAAGTAGGTGCATAAGGCTTTAATAGCGGTTGAATTTTTTGAAACCATTGTTTTATTTAGTTTTGTTTTACTCAATTACTGTTGTAATTTTGCGGGTGCAAAGGTATAAATAAATATTTAATTTACAAAATAGCACAATTCATGCAACCTACCCTGTTCTTAGATAGAGATGGAGTGATTAACAAACGCATTGTCGGTAGTTATGTTCGCTCATGGTCAGAATTTGAATTTTTGGAAGGAGCGTTAGAGGCTTTGTCCATTTTCAGCTCAAAATTTGCTACTATTGTAGTCGTTACGAATCAGCAAGGGATTGCAAAGGGAGTTATGGAAGAAATAGACCTAATCCAATTGCATGAACAAATGACTGTGCAGATTCAAGCAAACGGTGGACGTATTGATAATATTTATTATAGCAAAGGACATGAGAGTACTAATCCTCCTGATCGAAAACCTAATATAGGAATGGCAAAGCAGGCAAAGATTGATTTCCCAAAAATTAACTTTGATAATGCCTGGATGGTAGGGGATTCTGTCTCGGACATAGAATTTGGTATTCGCTTAGGTATGAAAACAGCATTGGTGCAAACCAAAAAAGATATTGACCAAAAAGGGTTACAAAGAATAAGTAAACAGATTAATTGGAAAGGAGAGAGTCTAAGGCAATTTGCTGAAGAAATCACAAGAATACTTTAAATAATGTGGTCACAACGATTGAAACTAATAGTAGTGATAAGTATTAGCATGTGTTTACATGCTACAGGACTGTATGCCCAATACAAAACAGAAGAGCCCAATACTTATCAGAATTTGTGTTTTTATGTTATCAATAAACAAAACTTTTCGGACTATAAGAAGGTCAAAAAGCAGGTGTTGGCGAAAGAATATGTTGCGGTGCTTCCACTGATCCGAAAAATGAGAGTTGCTCTACACCAATTCAAGTTGGAAGAACATAATAGAGCGTTTGAATTATGGTATATCGGAAGTTATACGGATTTTGAGGAGCAGGTGAAAAGTGCCAAAGAGAGTACAATAGCTTTCTTGAGAAATTATGAAAATCGACTAAAAAGTAAACAAGCCTTATACTATGACCATAGGATGTTTTTGGAGCATTATCTAGCGTATGAGACTGCTTACTTTTATCCTGAGTTTTGGTTCATGTCTATGGAAAGATATTTTGCTAAGAGCACTGTTGAACGAATTGTAAGGGATAATGAAGAAGGGAGGAAACTGTTTCAGAATTCAGAATATTACCGACCTTTTGATGTGTTCAATGATTTAGCGGAGAGCGAAGAAGCAGATGTAAAAGATTATCTGGATATGGATCAACTGATCTTGGATACGACGACTTTCATTCCTTATAGTTATATCGCATTGAATCAACCTAATGCAAGTTATATTTTAGCGAATTTTGATTTAGATGATGCCACACAGGATATTGATACTGATCGACAAGTAACCGCCCTTAAGAAAATGCTTCAAGCAGTAGCAGACAACAAAGCTATATTGGTGGCAAGGCTCAATCTGGTCGCATTGAGGCGTTTTAGGCAAGAGAGCAAGCAAGTAGAAGCCTCAAAGGATACAACTGTTAAGAAGGAGTAAGTTATTGTAACATATATTTAACTATGGTTTTAGTTATATTGGTTTGATTTTAGAAATACATTTCCCTAATTTCAGACGATTAATAAATAGTACAATAGGAATAATTCAGAAAAAAATTGTTCCTCTAAGCATATCAATCATTAAAAATACAAACATGAAGCAATTAATTAGACTTAGTTTTCTAGTGGCATTGTTGGTTGGATTAAACTCCAATTTATTTGCCCAGCATCATATCACAGTTAAAATAGCGGATTACAAAAACGACACCTGTATCTTGGGGTATCGCTTAGGGAAGCAAACCTATGTTAGGGATACTTCTACTACCAAGAATAAGGATGGAGCTTTTGTTTTTAAGGGAGACGATTCACTAGAAGGGGGTATCTACCTGATATTAACAAAGCCAAGTAATGTCTATTTTGAATTTTTGGTGCCCAATAAAGAAGATCAGAAAAACCTTCGAATTAGCACTAAATTGGTCAATGGAAATGATATGAGTACGAATCTTAAAATAGAAGGTTCGGATGACAACAAAGCATTCTTAGGCTATCTCAAATTTTTGAGAGATATGCGAGAGAAAGATATGGATTTGTCTAAGAAAATAGAAGCAGCTGGTGAGAACGAAAACAAGAAAAAAGAACTGCAACTAGAGAGAGAAAATATAGGAAAAGAGGTAGCAGAATATCAGAAAAAATTGATAGCTAAAAACCCTGATTACTTGAGTTCGGCTCTAATCAAAGCTTCTATACAACCAGAAATGCCACCAGAAATAAGAGATATAAGAGAGGCTGCTTTTTACTGGTATAGAGAGCATTTTTGGGATAATTTCAATTTTGCGGACGAGCGTATGATTCGCACGCCTATTTTTGAAGACAAAATCACACAGTATACTGAAAAGTTGTGTGTGCAAGTGCCTGATTCTGTTATAGTGGCAGTAGAGACGATTTTGCAAGGTATTGTGAAAGGAAAGAATGAAAAAATGTTTCAGTATGTCGCCGCAGAACTACTCAATAAATATGCAAAAACAAAGGTGATCTGTATGGATGCTGTTTATGTACATATTGGTGAGAAATATTACTGTACAGGACAAGCAACTTGGGTGGATTCTGCTCAATTGGTCAAGATATGCGAAAATGTCGCTACGCTAAAACCACTTCGTTGTGGTGCCTATGCACCAAATATTCGTCTGAAAACAATGGATGGCAACTCAATTAATTTATATGAGTTAAAAGCTCCATTTACGGCCGTTTATTTTTGGGATCCTACTTGTGGAAACTGTAGCAAGACGAGTAAAAAACTCGTGCCTGTCTATGAAAAGTACAAAAAGTATGGATTTGAAGTATTTGGTATCTGTAGCAAAACATGGAAAGAACTCGATCAGTGTAAGAAGAAGATAAAAGACCAGAAAATGGAATTTATCAATACTTCAGAAGAGGCTTATCCTCTAGCTGTAGCGAAGAAAATGTATGATATTAAGGTAAATCCTTATATCATGTTGCTGGATGCTGACAAAAAAATTATGTGGAAGCGTATTGATCCTAAACAAGTAGATGAAATTTTGGCTCGCGAGTATGAAAAGTTAGGAATTGAAATAGAAGTTTCGGACGAAATACAGAAAGCGGTGGATGATGCCCTGAAAGTACAAGAGAAAAAAAATGAACAAAAAGCAGGAGTGAAAGGTGGAGGACACTAGATCTAAGCTATTACTAGAGTGGAATAAAAAATCGTTAGAGAAATACTCTCTAACGATTTTTTTGTTTTGAGCGAATTCGGAATTTCTTTTGTTGGTTTGGGGCAGCTAATAAAAGAATAGTATATTTACAAAATAACGCTTTATTGCACTGTATTCTTCACAAGAAAATAATTGTTATGAAAATTTGGGTGAACCAAAAAGAACATCAAACCACTACTGCTATTTCTTTGTTATCACTGTTAACAGAACTACAGAAAGCGGATAAAACAGGTATTGCAGTGGCCTTGAATAACCGAGTAGTTCCTAAAGTGGAGTGGAAAAACTATACACTCCAATCAGAAGACAAAGTGACCATTATTACTGCCACACAAGGTGGCTAATAATCTTATAATAGAAAGTCTAATCAAAAACTAATAAACTATGAAAAAGGATATAATCCCCAATCACGATATTATTACTAGAACCCCTTTTCCTGCTTCCCAAAAAATCTATATCAAAGGAAAAATACATGATATAGCAGTACCTATGCGTGAAATAGCATTGGAAGACACGACGCATAAACTGACAGGAAAAGTAGAAAAAAATCCATCAGTAACGGTCTATGATACGAGTGGAGCTTATACTGATCCTAATGCAGAGATTGATATAACAAAAGGATTGGAGCGAGTAAGAGAACAGTGGGTATTGGATAGAGATGATGTCGAATATTTAACAGCAATTAGTTCTGATTATGGAAAAGAACGCCTAGAAGACGAAGCATTAGATTACCTTCGTTTTCCGAACTTGCAGCACCGTCCATTGAAAGCAAAAGAAGGGATGAATGTTTCTCAAATGCATTACGCAAAGAAAGGAATCATTACACCAGAAATGGAATATGTAGCGATTCGTGAAAATCAGCGTAGAGCAGAACTGATGCAAGAAGGTATTGATTTCAAACAGCACAAAGGAGAGAGTTTTGGAGCAAATATCCCTACAGGATTCATTACTCCTGAGTTCGTGAGAGACGAAATCGCTCAGGGAAGAGCAATTATACCTTGTAATATCAATCATCCAGAGCTAGAGCCAATGATTATTGGACGTAATTTCTTAGTGAAAATTAATGCCAATATTGGTAACTCGGCAGTAACATCTAGTATTGCAGAAGAGGTAGAAAAAGCTGTTTGGGCTTGTCATTGGGGAGCAGATACGATAATGGATCTGTCTACGGGGCAGAATATACATGAAACAAGAGAGTGGATTATCAGAAACTCACCTGTACCAATTGGAACAGTGCCAATTTATCAAGCATTGGAGAAAGTAAATGGAGCAGCGGAAGACCTGACTTGGGAAATTTTCCGAGATACATTGATTGAACAAGCAGAACAAGGTGTTTCGTATTTCACCATTCATGCAGGGGTACTTTTACGTTATGTTCCGTTGACAGCGGATCGTATCACAGGGATCGTATCTCGTGGAGGTTCTATTATGGCCAAATGGTGTTTGGCACATCACAAAGAAAATTTCTTGTACACACACTTTGAGGATATTTGTGAAATCATGAAAGCTTATGATGTGTCTTTCTCTTTGGGAGACGGACTACGCCCAGGATGTTTGGCAGATGCTAATGATGCAGCTCAATTTGGTGAATTAGAGACATTAGGAGAGCTGACGAAAATCGCTTGGAAGCATGATATTCAGGTAATGATAGAAGGACCAGGGCATGTACCGATGCAATTAATCAAAGAAAACATGGATAAGCAGTTGAGAGATTGTTTTGAAGCTCCATTTTATACCCTAGGGCCTTTGACTACTGATATAGCTCCAGGATATGACCATATTACTTCCGCTATAGGTGCCGCTCAGATAGGGTGGTATGGCACTGCTATGTTGTGTTATGTGACTCCTAAAGAACACTTGGGACTACCGAATAAGAAAGATGTAAAGGATGGTGTCATTACCTATAAAATAGCAGCTCATGCAGCCGATTTGGCAAAAGGACACCCGGGGTCACAATATCGTGACAATGCACTGAGTAAAGCTCGTTTTGAATTCCGTTGGAACGACCAGTTTAATTTATCATTGGATCCAGATACAGCTAGAGAGTTTCATGATGAAACACTGCCAGCAGATGGAGCTAAAATCGCTCATTTCTGCTCCATGTGTGGACCGAAATTCTGTTCGATGAAAATCACACAAGAAGTACGGGAGTATGCTGCCCAACTCAAAGCAGACGAAAAAGAAGCTTTAGAAAAAGGAATGGCAGAAAAATCGAAAGAATTCTTGGATAGAGGGAGTGAAATATATAGTTAATATCGTTTGAAATATAGAGCCTAATGAAATTTTCATTAGGCTCTTTTTTGCCAAAAGCAAAAGAATTTTTAGCCATTATTACGAATAGTTTCGTAATAACGGCTATTAAAATCCATCAAAATTAAATTAAAAATAAGACGATATGAGTAGGTTGTTTTTTTTATTGAGTTTAGCTCTTTTCTCTAGTTCAATATTGGCTCAAAAAAAACTCAGAGTAGCTATTGAAGACCATATTGAACAGCAGTTTGGAGAGATTGAACAAGTGTTGCACGAAATCACATCTACAGATGATTTAGCTATTGATGTGATTTGGGTTAAAACAAAACTAGAAAATGGTGAAAAAGTCAATGCTTTGATCACAAATGGAATGAGCCAGAAGAAAATGCTAGTGTCAAAGGATAAAAAAGCCTTTGAGCGAATAGAACTGATGATTTTGCTTCCAGATAACTGGTTAATATCTTCTATTGCATTTCAAGATGAAAATAATTATTGGCCCATCAGGTTACTAAAGACACTGGCTAGGTTTCCTCATACACAAGAAACTTATTTTGACGAAGGACACACTGTAGAAGAGGCAGATAGAGAATCTTATGCCAATAACAATAAATTTAAAGCTGCTATACTTGTGCCTTCTAAATACCTTAAAGAAGATTTGATTTATTTCAGAAAGAAAGTGGTTAAAATTTATACTGTAAAACCTATGTATGAAATGGAGATGAATATGAAATTAGAAAAGGGGTACAGTGCAGTTAAGGATAAAATACTAAAATTGGATGATGTGGTAGATATAGATAGAGCACCCATTTTTAATCAAGAATAAGAATGACCCTAGTGAGCACATCATTAGGCTCTTTTTTATGAATCTAAAAATCAACTGATATGTTTGATGAGTTTTCAAAAGCAGTAGTTTATGGTGATTTTGATCAAGTAAAGCAAATGATAAAATCAGATAAAGGAGTAATCAACCAATCGGATGAATATGGATTTTGTCCTTTACATAATGTAATGACTGAAGAACAATTTGATATTGTTGCTTATCTGATTGAGAATGGGGCGAATGTAAATACTCAAAATAAGGCAGGCATAGCACCATTGCATTTAGCTGCTTATCCAGAGAATGCTAAGTTGTTATTAGATGCAGGGGCAGTCATTGATATACAAGATAATAATGGTAATACTCCTTTACATATTTTAGCAGCAGAAGGACGAGAATCCTACGAAGTATTAGAGTTCTTGATACAGCATAGAGCAAATAAGACATTAAAAAACAAGGAAGGAAAAACAGCTTTAGATATTGCCACCAATCGAAATGATCGTGCTAATATGAATTTATTGCAATAACTCAGGTCGATACTCAAAATGCATAGTATCATAGTGATACCAGCGGCCACCCCAGATAAAACCATGCTTCTCGAATAAGGCAACTAGCTCTAGAGGGATTTTATTTTTATAGTAAATTTTTCGTTTACCATTTTCACTTTTATCCGCTACATTCCAACGCCAATAATCAGCATATTTGATATTGATATCAATCGTCATCCCAAAACTGTGCATACTCATACGGTTAGTCCCTGCTATTGTTCGCCAATTGAAGGAGCCCCCTATGTTTTGGAGGTATTTGCTCCATTGCTTTAGGTGGGGGCGGAGTTCTTGATTTATTTTTAGCAATTGTTTATCAACTTCATTGACAGTAGTTACTTGGATTTGCTGTCCACAGAACGAGATGGTAGTTAAGTTTTTTTGTACCTCTTTTTTCGTTTTGCCATACATGATTTTGAAAAAAGACTCCACTCGAATTCTTCCAGGGTCATAATTGCGGGGAGGGGTGTCTACAGGGATAGTTGGAGTGTAAACTAGGTACATTTGATCTTCTAAATCAGGCTGATTGAGTAGTTTTTCAAAATTCTTCTGTTGTTTGTCGTCAAAAAGAAAGCTGTCTTGGTTATTCCAAATCAAATAATTGGCAGAAGCTCTAAACGGTTGGGAGGGATAAGCTGTTATTATTTTTTGTAATAAATATGGGATACTATCTACTAATGTGGTGGCTAGATTCTCATCAATAGTAGTAACTGGATTAGTGGCAGGGTATTCTTTACAGTTAAATAACAACAAAAAAATAGGAATGAAGATCAATCGATTCATTTGGGAGTAGGTTTATAAATTGCTAAACAACGTCTATTAAAAATACAAAAATCAATATACTCTAAGTATCTTTAGGGTCTAAATACAAAATAAGTAGAATAAACATGGCACTAAATAGACCAAGAGGGAGCAGAGAAGACGCTCCAGAACAAACGACGACAAAAAAGAAAGGAAAACTCAATAACATGGAAATGTTAGGTATTGGTTTGTTTTTCTTTGCTTTGTGTTTGTATGGAATTTCTAAATGTGGAAAAGAAGATACTCCTCCCACAGATGCTATCGTGACAGAAATGATAGTAGACAGCACAGAATCTGATTCGATACAAAACACGACTGGTGAACCACGGAATGGTAGTTCATTTTCAAATGGAAATGATAGTCGTCCTAACAATACTAGAACTAATCCAAGAGAAACAGTAACTCCTAGCAAGGATGCTAAGTTATATGTAATTATAGATAGTTTGAAAGTACGTTCGGGGCCTAGTCTGGACTCAGTGATGGTGACTTACCTACGTTATGGAGAAGAAGTGATTGATATGGGAGAGCGTTCTGTTCTCGAAAAAATACGTATCTCCATTGATGAAGTTCGTACGGCTCCTTGGGTAAAAATAAAAACTTCTAAAGGAAAAGTAGGTTGGGCATTTGGAGCAGGATTACAATTCTATCCTGTTGCTACACAAACTAATTTGCAAGAAGGATCTAATTAGAAGGCAGATGAGAGTACATAGAGATATAAATCAATTGCCTGCCTTTCAAAATGCTGTTATTACAATTGGTTCTTTTGATGGGGTTCATATTGGACATCAGCAGATTATTGCTCAAATCAACCAATTGGCACAAGAGATCAATGGAGAAAGTGTAGTAATCACTTTCTATCCACATCCTAGACTTGTATTATCAAAGGGGCAGAGTGATTTGAAATTGCTGAATACATTGGAAGAAAAAGCTGCTTTGTTGGAACAATATGGCATTCAACATCTAGTGGTGGTTCCTTTTTCAGTGGACTTTTCCAATCAAGAACCAGTTACCTACATAGAGGATTTTTTGGTGGCTAAATTCAAGCCTAGTATTATAGCTATTGGTTATGACCACAAATTTGGAAATAACCGAGCAGGAAATATTGCTTATTTACGTCAGTATGAACAAAAACATGCTTTCAGAGTAGTTGAAATTACAAAGCAAGAAGTAGCGGATATAGCAGTTAGCTCTACGAAGGTAAGAGAAGCTTTAGGGAGTGGAGCAGTTAGTAAGGCTCGTGATCTTTTGGGACACCATTACAGTATTACAGGGACTGTTGTAAAGGGGCTACAGATTGGTAATACGATAGGGTTTCCTACTGCAAATGTCTTAGTAGATTATCCGCATAAATTGATTCCGCCTAAGGGCATTTATGCCGTAGAGGTTACCCACCAACAACAGCGTTATCAAGGAATGCTTTATATTGGCAATCGCCCTACTATTAATAAAAATCTAGAACAGACCATAGAGGTTAATATTTTTGATTTTGATCAGGATATCTATGGAGATGATCTAACAATAGACTTCATAGTTTATCTGCGAGGAGATAAAAAGCTAAACGGATTAGCAGCACTTCAAGCGGCTCTGACAGAAGATAAAAAATCTGCTTTGGCAGCATTATCTGAATATACGACTCAATAAACTATGACAACTCCATCTTTACCAAAAGTAGCCGTCTGTATACTGAATTATAACGGTCATCAAGCAAAGCACTTACAGCGATTTCTTCCTAAAGTATATGAATCTACTTATGAAAATATGGATTTGTATGTCATAGACAATGCCTCTACAGATGATTCGGTACAGTATCTAAAAGAGCAAGGATATATTGATCCAAAGACAGTTTCGGAGCAACGGCGGTATCTAATTGAATTGGATACTAATAATTGGTTTGCAGGAGGGTACAATATAGGATTGAAGGAAATAGAAGCTGATTATTTTGTCCTACTCAATTCTGATGTAGCGGTCTCGCCCCAGTGGATTGAGCCTATTATTGAGTTGATGGAAAAGGATGCTCAAATAGGAGCCTGTCAGCCCAAGATTAGAATGTATGATGCTCCTCAATCATTTGAATATGCAGGAGCTTCTGGGGGAATGTTAGATAAATGGGGCTATCCTTTCTGTAGAGGACGTATTTTTACAGCACTAGAAGAAGACCAAGGACAGTATGATACGATAGAAGAGGTCTTTTGGGCAACAGGTGCAGCTCTATTCGTTCAAGCAGAACTTTATCAAGCTATAGGAGGTCTAGATACCGATTATTTAGCCCACATGGAAGAGATTGATTTGTGTTGGAGACTCAAAAGAGCTAACTATAAAATTATGGTCTGCCCAACATCTGTCGTATGGCATGTAGGAGGGGGGACACTTCCTAAAGAGAATCCACATAAAACCTATCTTAATTTTAAGAATAGTTTGACGACTATTTTTAAAAATCATGCTGGATTGGAAATGTATTGGGTCATTTGGGTTCGATTAGTGCTGGATGGGGTAGCAGCGATTAAGTTCTTGACGAAAGGAGAATTTAAAAGTATTTTAGCGATAGTCAAGGCTCATTGGGCATTTTTTTGGAGCTTTTTTCGCAATTTGAAAAAACGAAAAGAGACCGTACAATTAATCAAAAAATCGGCCTATAAAGGGAAGCCACATTTTTCCGACAAGGGTAAATATGGGGGGAGTATTGTTTGGCAACACTTTGTGAAAGGGAAGAAAAAATATAGTGACCTCTAATCTGGGATATTTAGCAGTAGGCATTCAAATTTATACAGCTATTGTAGGTTGGATACTAGGGAATAGAGGATCCCTAGTGAAATCTAAATGTGATAGTAGTAGTAAAGCATAAAAAAAGGATAAACCTCGTTAGAGATTTATCCTTTTGCCTTATCTAAATAGGATTATATCCTTATTTATTCTCCTTTGTCATCATATACTTCAAACTTAACAGGAGCCAATACTTCTTTATGAAGAGAGATATTTGCTGTGTAAGTTCCAAGCATTTTGACTTCTTCTGGAAGTTTGATGTTCTTACGGTCTACATTGATACTAAATGTATCGTTTAGAGCAGCAGCAATCTGTACGTTTGTTACTGAACCGAAGATTTTACCAGAAGTACCTGCTTTTGCAGGAATTTTTAGCGTAGCAGTAGATAATTTTTCTGCCAATTCTTTAGCTTCAGTTACCATTTGAGCTGCACGCTCTTCTTGTTGCTTGATAGATTGCATCAAGCTGTTTTTGTTTGCTTTATTAGCTACAATAGCCAACCCCTGAGGGATAAGATAGTTACGAGCGTAGCCAGCCTTCACAGACACTAATCCGTTTTTTAGACCTACATGCTCTACATCTTTTAATAATATAATTTCCATGATGATTAATCAATAATTGAATTTCTAAAAAAGATTATTTCATATTATCTGCTACATAAGGTAGCAAACCTAAATGACGAGCACGCTTTACAGCCGTAGCTACTTTACGTTGGTATTTCAATGAGTTACCAGTGATACGACGAGGAAGAATCTTTCCTTGTTCGTTGATAAAGTTCATTAAGAAATCTACATCTTTGTAGTCAACCGTTTTGATTCCGTAGCGACGAAAGCGGCAATACTTTTTACGTTTTTGACCTATCTTAGGGTTACTAAGGAATTTTATATCTTCTCTACTTGCCATGATTATTAGCCTTCGTTTTTATATAAAAAATTAAATATTAAGTTTATTTAGCCGCTGCTTCTGCAGTTGCTTCTTCTTTTGCTGCTTCTTTCTTCTTCTCAAATTTACCAGCACGTTTGTCTTGGTTGTATTGAGCTCTGTGTTTGTCCACAGCAATAGTTAAGTAGCGTAGAATACTTTCATCGCGACGGAAAGCTAATTCCATTTTTTCGATAAATACTCCGTTTTCAGCCTTGTATTCTATATAGAAATAGGCACCAGAGGTACGTTTGTTGATGGCATAAGCTAATTCAAGCACGCCTTCTTCCTCAAAATGTACAATTTCTGCTCCTTCTCCTTTCAAGAAGTCAACATACATTTGAGCTGTCTGTTTGATTTCATCACCTGACAGTACGGGATCGATGATGAAGGTTGTTTCGTAATGTCTCATTACTCAGATTTAATTAATAAATTTATTATTGAAAATAAAATGTTTTTGAGTATCTTTCTACTATCCTTTGATGGAAGCTTTAATACTCAAGCGGCTGCAAAAATAAGGTTTTACTTCAGATTACCAAAATATTAATTAGAAAATTAACTTACCTATGCGTCTATCATCCTCTTTTTTTGCAATTTCAATATTATTGAGTGCTTGTACGACTTCTACTACGGTTGTTAATGAGACTTCTAATGACCCTCCTGTGGTATACACAGGCATTAAAGATTATATCACCTACAAAGACAAAAAATATCCTAAATATAACCCCAAAAAAAGTTGGGCAGAATTCATGGGAGAGAATTACAAAAAGGAATTGCCTAACAGTAAAACTGTACCTCATCGGATTGCGATAGAAGGTGAAATCGCAACTGCTATTCATCAACACATGATGAAAGTAAGTATGGAGTCGAATGATGAACATCTTTACATTGATGTATTAGCTAGTGAGGGTCAACAGCTGGTAGGGTATTATGACCCAACTACTATTGGTATAGTACCTGATGATACGAAGAAACATTATTTTTTGGGGACACTCCATAGTATGAGTGGTGCAGGAAAAGGTGGCGGAACCTATACGGAGTGGTATATTGATTTGGATAGGATAGATTAGTGATGTGAAACAGTGAAATCCTTTAGTATTTCATTGATATCCTTTAGAACAGGTTGACATGATGCTCTAATTTTGTGATAGAATTTAATTGATAGTTATTTCATCATAAAATAGAAAATTATGCTAGTGAAAAAAGAAATGCACGACAAAGAGTTGCAAGCTCAATATAGTCCATTTAGATTTACAATTTCTATAAACTCTAGGAACTGGAGTTTAAGACTAATGGATAGTCTTGTACGACTTTCTAAAGGACAAAAAGTAAAGGATGTAATAAACGAAACGCACTTTGTGGATAGCCAAACTACTAAAGGGCATAAAATTCGGACAAGGGTTTATCGACCAAAAGGTACTTCCAAAAGACTTCCTGCTATGGTTTATTTTCATGGAGGTGGCTACATGATGGGAATACCAGAAATGGCCAATACGTTTTATGCTGATATCCTAAAAAGAAGAGACATTGTCATTGTTTCACCTGATTATCGAGTGTCTCAAAAACATCCTTTCCCCGCAGGATTCAATGATTGCTATGATACCCTTCTTTGGATGCGAGATAATGCTAAAGAACTCAATATAGATCCTAATAATTTTATTATAGCAGGACATAGTGGTGGTGGCGGGATGGCTGCAGCAATTACACTAAAAGCTCGTGATACCAAGGATATTCAACCTATTTTTCAGATGGCTATTTATCCAATGCTAGATCATAGGATGATAACTCCTTCTTCAAAAATGCTTGGTTCTACTATGTGGGATGCCAATATTAATGCTTTTGCTTGGAATAAATACCTAAGAAATATAAAAGGAGAAGTACCTCCTTACGCTTCACCTGCCCTGAATCAAGACTATAGTGATTTTCCACCTACCATAAGTTTTGTAGGAGATTTAGAACCCTTTTATGATGAAAATGTAGATTATATTGAAGCCCTAGAAAAGGCTTCAATACCAGTTAAATTTAAAATTTTTAAGGGTGGATATCATGGATTTGAAGTAGGTTCTCCAGGATCAACGATGGGCAAAGAGGCGAATCAATTTCAATTAGACGCTTTTGAAGAATTTTATGATAAGTATACTAAATAAGTCTAAAAAATAGCTGAAATGAAACAGAGTATAGAAATAAATACTATTTCTCAGGTACATCAAATGTTTGAGCTTCCTAGTCCTAAGCACCAGTTGATAAGTATCATACATAATTGTGATATAAAGAAACTAGCTCCCTTACATGAGGTGAAGCTAATTAATAACCTCTATATGATAGTCTTTAAATCTACGAATAACTGTAGTTTTTTTGGATATGGAAGAAACTCCTATGATTATGAAGAAGGTACTTTAGTTTTCACGGCACCAGGTCAAGTAATGGAATTTGATAATAGCAATATGGAAGAAAATCAAATAGATCTAGATGGCTGGTCTTTGTTATTTCATCCCAATGTTTTTAGGAAATCTGATTTGATGGATACAATGAGTAGGTATTCTTTTTTTCAGTATGATTCGAATGAGGCACTTCATGTGTCAGATAACGAAAGAAGAGCAATAGAAGACTTACTCCATAAAATTATTCAAGAATATAGTCAAAAACTTGATCGACATAGCCAACACTTGATTGTTTCCAATATTGAATTGTTTTTGGATTATTGTTTACGATTCTATGATCGTCAATTTTTTTCAAGAACTAATCTGAATACGGATACCATATCTAAGTTTGAAACTTTTTTAACCAACTACTATAGTTCTAATCAGAATCACGAACAGGGGATTCCTAGTGTAGAATACTGTGCAAGGAGACTAAATTTTTCACCCAATTACTTAAGTGACTTATTGAAGAAGGAGACTGGAAAAACAGCTTTAGAACACATTCATTTTTTCTTGATTGATAGGGCTAAAAAAAGTCTCCTTAATTCTCCTAATACTATAAGTGAGATCGCCTATTCATTAGGGTTTGAATACCCTCAACATTTCAGTAATTTATTTAAATCAAAGACTGGATTTAGTCCCACAGAGTATCGACATTCCAACTAATAAAATTATATTTAGATACAAATCGGAGGGATAAAATCTCTTCTTTTGTTAATTTGGATAGAGTGAGAGGGCTATGTGTAGAAATTGATATAGACACTTAAAATTATTCCACTAGTCATAATCAATAGAAAGAATATGATAGACCAAAGAATAGACATTCTGTTTAGCCATACTAGTAAACCAAGACTGCTAATTAATATACCTAATAAAATCATAATAGGATAAGTAATTTCTTTAGTCTGATAAGGTGTTTCTTCAAAAGGAAGATAGTAGTAATATTTATACCAATCTTCTATTCCAAAGCGAATATAAAATAGACCAACGAAGAGCAATAAAGCAGTCGCAATTAATTTTTTAAGTATAATAGGATTGGTTTTAGACGAATTATTGTCATCATCTAATAGTTCTGAAGACATAGGACTCACTATTTCAATTTTCTAAAAGTAAGGCTTATTCGCCCATCTTGGGTAGATGATTTGGGAATAGCATGGTGCCAATATTCTTGTACAGTATTGGTCATGTATATTAAGGAACCAGAAGGAAATGGATAATCTACTTGTATGGATTTATCCGCTATATTTCTAAAACGTAATGTTCGAGTTGCCCCTAAGGAAATGATTACAACCCCTGTTTTTTCTACTAGGATATCTGTTTGATCAGCATGGAAGCCCATTTTAGAGTTACCGTCTAAATAGTAATTAATGAGACAATTGTTAGGGTAGAAGCCGATCGTGTCTTTTATCTGATTAGCAATATTTGCTAATTGAGGTAGAAAGGGTTGGTCGCTGTAGTTGATCTGAGAATAGTTGTAGGCTTTGCCAAAGCTTGCTGTTTTGCGTGCTCGCATACTTTCATCCCATGCTATAGTCTGTATTAGAGAATCAAACAAAAGAGCAGGATCTGAGATGAAATTTTCTAAATAATGTATTCCGTCCATGTTACTTATTCGTTTTGCTTCAAGGCTAGATTTGCTAGTTTACACCAGTTTTTTCTTCTTACTTCGCTTTCTTTATCAGTATCAAACCTAGAATAATAGGCATGGAGGTGAATTTCACCTTCTATGAGCTTAACAGTGTAAGTTGGGATAGTTTTATCTTTATCAATGATGATGATAGTGTCATTGTGTCCCTCTTGGAATTCTAAATAAAAATTAGAAACAGAAAGTTCCTTTGTTTTTAATTCTTTGTCCGAAACCAAACGCTGCTGTAGCTTTATAGTAGTGCCTTTAGTTTGAATGAGCTTTGTGAGTGCCACAAATTGGGATGCATTCAAACAGTCTGTCTGAATACTAGGATTATTGCAACTCAAAAAAGGGAGTAGTAGCAGAAGATAAGGTTTCATGTAAGATATATAGGTGAATAAAACATAGGGTTACATCGTAAAGACAGTTAATGCCAAAATGTGCCCACAGATTATTATCGCTACTCCGAGCAAGAATGCTTTAGATAAGGTGACTTTTTCTAACCACCCTGCTATCCCAATACCAGTAACTAAAATACCAGTGAAGATACGAATAGGATGGGTTAATTCATGTTCATGATACATAACAAGTGTACTTGTTGGTGGATAATGTTTATACCACCCATTTATGCCCATGTAGATCGAACTGATACTAACCAAAAGTAAAAAAGCAATTACGATTATTTTATTAAGGGGAATATAATTTTCATTATCACTATCTAGTAGTTCGGAAGACATAAATCTCTTTTTAGAGCAAGTTACAATTTCCAATCAATAGCCTCTTTACCTTGGTCTTGTAGGTAAGTATTGGCACTAGAAAAATGTTTATTCCCTAGGAAGGCATTGCCTGCTAGGGGAGAAGGGTGAGCGGCTTCTAGGATAAGGTGTTTAGAGGCATCAATCAATTTAGCTTTCTTTTTGGCGAATCCTCCCCAGAGCATAAATACCACCCCTTCTCTTTCGTCAGATATTTTTTGGATAACAGCATCTGTAAATTGTAGCCAGCCTATTTTTTTGTGCGATCCTGCCTTTTTGTGTTCTACTGTAAGCGAAGCATTGAGTAAGAAAACACCTTGTTTTGACCAAGCTTCCAGATTACCATGTTTGGGTTTGACAAATCCTTCAATGTCACTTTCTAGTTCCTTGTAGACATTGCGTAGGGAAGGAGGGACTCGCTCGCTCATTGGTACCGAAAACGAGAGTCCATGTGCTTGATTGGGACCATGATAAGGATCTTGCCCCAAAATAACCACTTTTACTTCAGGTAAAGGAACTTGATTGAAGGCATTAAAAATGAGGCTACCTTTAGGGTAAATAGTTTTGCCTGCCATCATTTCTTGTTTCAGAAAAGATTTGATATTCGCAAAATATTCTTGCTGAAATTCCTCTACTAGTGCCTCTTTCCAGCTTACTTCAATATTGACATTGGTTACTTTTTCCATTATAGTATAGATGTATTATTTTGGTAGTATAATTATTTTATTTTTGACAGGGATTTGGAGTCGATATTGCTTTACGACTTCATTCCAGTTTTTGTTGCCTTTTGGGGGCAAATAAGCTTGTTTTGAAGAAGAATAATATCCCTCAAAATTAGTCAACTCATACATAGAGTCTGTAGCTGCCGCTTTGACTCCATCATCAGTAGCTCTAGAGCCTGCATAATAGTCATTGCCTGGCCAAGAGACATGATCCCATGCTACTAAGCTAAATAAAAAACAGTCCTGAAAGTTTAGTCCTTGTTCATTAAAAATGCTAGGATGAGCGAGTTGTGATTTGCCTTGGTTTCCTTGAGTGAGCGGTCTAGTCAAAAAATCAAGATGATGAATTTTTTCGTGTGCATTTTGGCATTCTTGGTAAGGATCATAATAAACAGCTTTTAGGTGTGGCCATAGAGCACCATGTGTCTGTAATAAACGAATCAGAGCTAATTCTAAATATCGACCTAATTTGCCTTGAAATTTACCAGCAAACTGTCCACAACCTAGCCCTGGAACAGTTACTAAACCTTGTTTATTTATTTTTTGAGCCACTTGATTGGCATAGTCAAAGACAGGGAGTAATCTACGCTTATAAAGTTGATAATAATGCTCAAAGTTTATTTTTCCTTCTTGGGTGACTTCATTCCAGTCCGCTGGTATCAGTTTATAATGACCACTACGTAGCAATGCCCCTGGTGTATAAAGCAACATTCCCTCAAAAGGTGTGGTATGAACCAATGGATTTCGATGCTGTCCATTATCAAAGACTTGAACAGGGACAGATACGGCTATATCTCCTAAAATAGATAGTTCTATTTGATTCCAATCAGAACCATCACCTGCTACAGCACTTTCCGCAAAAATCGTAGTTTTCTTAGTCCAAAAAAGTAATTCAATAAATTCCTCTGGGGATAATTTTGCGAGTTCTTTTTCTTGTAGTTGTTGTCTCAAAAATACTCCTGCAACTATTTCCTTTCGTTGTAGTTTTTGATGATAATCAATCGTTTTTTGATAGGTAGTGGGATGTAAGAGTATTTGGTAGGTGAGGTGGTCAAACATGAGGAATATTATATAGGAATGTAATAAAAAATGCCAGTAGAGGTATAGGATAACCTTCACTGGCATTTTTGAATGTATTAGTAAAAGGGGATTTACACCAATTCCTTGAAGTTATCGCCCATAAAATCTAGCTTTCCACCTTGTTTGGCTTTGAATAATGCTTCTTGAGCGGCTTTAGAAAGTTTTTTGCTAGAAGTTGGTTCCATGTAGAGGTCAATATCTGCTCCTTCTGAACCAAATCCATTGAAAATCAAGTGATTGCCTTTGGGGGTCAGTACAAACGTACGCTCTTCAGTACCATTGAGAGGTATACCGAAAATACTAACATTTGTAGTGGTTTCTTCCTTGATCTTATAAACCAATCGAACACCACTTTGTCCTGGATTGAGCACAAACATCCCTTCCGCTTCTATTCCAATGCAAATATTGCTCATAAGCCCTAATATTTGTTTTTCCATTTCTGGTGGAATTTCTGCAAACATTGGATTTTGAGCAGCAGTAGTTTTCATATCTACTTTCCAGAGTTGGTGTAGTAGTGGTTGCAATACTTTTGAGGCTCGGTTAGCAGCAAAATCTGCTTGCATATCGATAATAAGTTCAGCGGCGTTCGCCTCTATTTCTGCAGCTAGTATTTCTTGACAGTGTTGTTCTATATATTCATTAGCATAAGTATGGAAATACTTGTCGGCTTCTTTCCATGCTAGATAAGCATTTTGCAAATCTCCTTTTTGGTGATACATATTGCCCAACCCGAAATAACCCTCTGATTTAGATTGGTCATCAGGCATCGCAATATTGTTCTCGTAAGCAGCTTTTGCTAAATCCCAATCTTTAGACAGGATGTATATTTCACCTTTTTTATCATAGAGCATCCACAAGTCTTCAATAGCGACATTGATACCTAGATCAATAAAGGTAATCGCAGCATCAAAATCTTCTTGACGACTCTTAGCTTCAGCCATTCCCATGTAAGCAGCTCCTATAGTAGCATCTAAGTTAATGACCTTACGGAAATCAACAGCCGCTTCTTCAAGTTTGCTTTGGCGTAGTCTACTCCAACCTCTATTAAGATAACTGTAGACTGCTGCCAAATCACCGAAAATTTCTTTTTCGATAGCAAGCGTATATTGAGCCTCAGCTCCTGCAAAATCCTCTTTATTCATTAAGTATTCTCCAAAAGCGGCAAGTCGGTCAGTAGATTCTTCATCCAAATTAACCCACGTGCTGTAAGCTTCTTTTGCTGCGTCATGCTGCTGTAGCAAATCATGGAGCGATATTTTTTGTAGCCATAGTTCAGGATCTGCAGGGAAACTTAATAAGGCACTTTCTAAGTCTGCTAATGCTTCTGCATACAAATCTACTTTTTGGTGAATAAGAGCACGAATACGATATCCTTCTGAATAGTCAGGGGCAATTTCGAGTGCTTTGTTGAGTAATACCAAGGCGGCATCCGCTTCATAAGCATTGAGTTCGAGTACACCAAGTGCTACTAGAGAGGTGACATGGGAGTCATTGTATTCTAGAATAGTTTTGTAGATTTGTTTGGCTTCATCAAGGCGGCCTAGTTTAGAGTACATCAGTCCTAGGCGAGCTTTGTAGTCTGGGTTGTCAGCTGCTAGCTCAATTGCCTTTTGGTATTGCTCTACTGCTTCATTATATTCTCTCTGAAAAAATAGGGCTTCTCCTAGATAAAAATAACCAAAAGCCTCTTCGGGAAATTGTTCAATTGCATCATCTGCTAAATCTTCTACTTCCTCAATATCATCGTCTTCTAGGGCGTCTAGTATATCCTCTAAAAGTTCTTCTCGTTCGATGAGTTCTTGTTCTGTCATATTCAATCTATTCTTAAAAGTACCGTGTGTTTCTAATAGGTGTTTGGGATTAAACTAATCTTGATGATTTAGTTTAACTCTTTAGTTTGAGAGTTAAGTTATACAATTACTACCAAATATAAAAATCTAATTTTGATAAAATACCTTATTGGTAATAAAATATAGGCAGAGCGTATCAAAAATAATCTTTAGTTTATATACAATAGCTAGTTTGAATCATTTAGATTTTTGATACTAATGAAATAATTTGAAAATAAATACATTTATTTTCAAATGCAAAAAAAAAACAATATGTTTGTGCTGTGATAACTAATTATTTCATAATTAAAACCAAAAAGATGAAAAACATTTTTTCATTGGCAGTAGTTTTGCTACTGTTAGCTACTAGCTGCCAAAAAGAAATCACCTCAACCGTAGATGCACCTATTCCAGCACTACAAAATGTTACGCTCAAAAACGGACGCTTGCATTTCCCTGATGAGGCGAGCTTGAGGGCTACACAGCAAGCTATGAATCAAGAAGAGACGGTCGATTTGACAGAATGGGTAGAGAGTATGGGAATTCTTTCCATACAGGAGTTGTACCTAGAGGTCAATGAGGCTTATAGTCATGTTCAAGACGAACAAGGTTACAGAGAATTCATGGCAAAGTATGAAGATGTTTTGTACATTACCCCTGAGAATTCTATTTCTGTCAAGGGCTATTATCCATTCTTAGCACAAGTACTTACGGTTGATGGCGAAATGTATGTAGGAGATGCTTTGGTAAAATACACCAATACACACAAAATCACTATTCCAGATGGAGATGAAGGTAAACTAGCACAAGCAATTAATGCTACTACCAGTACTGATGAGATACAAGTGCAAGAATTGAAATTTGAGGATATGAATCTAGGTGCTAGAAATAGCGGATGTTCTAGTGATTATGTTTGGCATGATTGCTATTATGGGACTCATGAAAGAATTTATGGCAGGTATTTTTTAGAAGCAGATTTTATCAATAACACTATTCTACCAAATAATCCATTATTTTTTTATCCTTATGAGGGTAATTTGTTAGCAAGGGTATTATCAGAGTACAAAGGTTTTTTAGGGATATGGTATTTGAATAGAACAAATATTACTTGGTCTATAGGTTGGGGAGTAGAATCTATTAATCCAAATATAAGACCTTTTTCTCATGGTACTGGTTGGACTGCTAATAATGTTAGTCAAATTAATTACTCTTTCACAATTCCGAACCCTCCTCCTGTCGGTATGGTTAGACCAATCGAGATAGAAGCTCATAAATATTCTTTTACTTATTTTTATGCCAATCTAGCTACGCCAAATATTTCTTGTTCACACAACTGTCCATAAATATGAAGTATTGTATTAGTATAATATTTGTCATTTATACCTATACTGTCCAAGCACAGCTTACCTTAGAGACCTCTCTAAATACAGGAATGAACATGACAATAAAAGAACGTTATTTTCATCCAGAGTCTCCTTTAGAGGGTATTGGGAATAGAGATCATTTTAATGGAGTGAATGCAGGGGCTAATATAGGTGCTAGGTTTTTTATTTTTGATAAGCAATGGTCTTTTGGAACAAGTGTAGGCTACTTATTTAGATACCATGAAACAGGATCAAAATTTATAGGTTCTAGTTCTTTTTTTAATGAACCATTAACAGATCATTTTATTACGATTCCTTTAGATATAGGTTATCATTTTAAATTTGGATTAGGTTTTCATGCAGGAGTGGAAGCTTCTTGGTATTTAGGAGGTAAGATTGGTGGGAATTATGCTTGGGCTGCCACTAGAGAAGTACTAATAACACCTTTAGTAGGTATTTCTTACACCTACAAGAGGTGTAGATTTGACTTATTATACAAGCATTCTCTTGACCCAGTTTACACTGCTACTTATTATTCCAGAATTGCAGGGCAGGTTAATATAGATACGATTACTTACCGTTATCATGATTTAGAGCTACGTGTAGTTTTTCGTTTACACGAGTTTGGAGAAATAAAGATGTAATTTGCATAATCTTTACTGTGTAGAAAAAATAGAAGCCTATTTCCTTAATTGGAAATAGGCTTCTTCTTATATTTTGAATGAATTATAATAATGCTTACTAGTGTTTAGTCACCTGCTGTGTACTTACTTTTTTAGTATCCAAATTGGTTAACTGTACTG
>CAYOJF010000077.1:0-3280 GCA_964404215.1 uncultured Aureispira sp.
TTAAATTCTAAATCAAGCATTTGCAGCTTGAAGTTAATTCTTAAACATGCTCTAAGAGTATGTTTTGTAAGGCAGTGATCAATTTTTGATTTTCAGCTGGTGTACCAATAGATATTCTTAGGCTATTAGCCACCAATTGGTGCCGATTACGGACAATGATTTTTTGTTGGACTAGTGTGCGGTAAATTTTATTAGCATCTTTGACTTGAATGAAAATAAAATTAGCTTCAGAAGGATATATTTTCTGAATGAATGCTAGTGGGAGTAGTGCTTTTAATAAGATCCTTTTTTGCTTTAAAATAGCTGAAATTTTGGCTTCATAATGAACCTTGTTATTCAGAGCGAGTAAGGCAGCTTCTTGATTGATTTGACTAACATTATAGGGTGGTTTTACTTTATTGTACCAGCTCATTAAATTAGGATTGGCATAAGCAACACCAACTCTAGCAGCAGCTAAACCCCAAGCTTTGCTAAAGGTTTGACTGACAATTAAATTTGGATATTGATGTATTTTTTCGATCCAAGAAGCTGACATACTAAAGTCAATATAGGCTTCATCTATGAGTACAATACCATTAAACTGTTGAAGAATACTTTCAATAGTATGAATGGATATGAGATTACCTGTTGGGTTGTTGGGCGAACAAATGAAAATTAACTTCAGTTGGTCATCTTGATAATACTTTTCTAAAGAGGTACCGTCTATCTGGAAGTTGTCATCTAAGGGAAGTTGAATAAGTTCGACTTGATTGATGGCTGCCGAAACTTGATACATCCCATAGGTAGGTGTGAAGGTTAATGCTTTGTCAACTCCTGGTTGGCAAAAAATTCGAAGTGTCAAATCAATTATTTCGTCACTGCCATTACTGATGAAAATATATTCTGCTGGAATATTTTTAGTAAGACTAAGGTTATTTTTTAATTGATTTTGATAAGGATCTGGATAACGATTGAGTACTCCATAGGGGTTTTCATTAGCATCCAAATAAACTTCTGCTTTACCTACAAATTCATCTCTTGCAGAAGTATAAGGAACTAGATTTCGTATGCTGGGGCGAACTGCTTTTTCTAAATCAAACATATTGTGTCAAGGTTATATCATTATGAAATAAACGTAAATTTTGACCTACTCATAGTAGGCTTTTTAGTCGAATAGAAACGGCATTTTTATGAGCAAAAAGTTCTTCTGCTAAAGCCATTTTTTCTATACTAGGACCTAGATTTTGTAAACCTAGTGCTGTTAGTTTTTGAAAAGTGATGGTTTTTTGGAAGCTACTGACCGTAACACCACTATAACTGCGAGCATAGCCATTGGTGGGGAGTGTATGATTGGTCCCGCTAGCATAGTCGCCCGCACTTTCACAACTGTAATGTCCCAAAAAGACAGATCCTGCATTGATAATAGATGGAGCTAATTGATCAGCTTCATCAGAAGCTATAATGAGGTGTTCTGGAGCATATTGATTACTAAAGGCAATACATTCCTCTAGTGTATTGAAGGTTATAGCAAGACTATTTTGAATAGCTTTGATGGCAATCGCTTTTCGTGGGAGTTGTTCCAATTGCTTTTTCAAGGCACTAATCGTGTTTTGTAGCGTTATGGCATTATTACTCAATAAAATAACTTGACTATCGGCTCCGTGTTCTGCCTGAGAAAGCAAATCGGCAGCAACAAAACTGGGGTTCGAAGATTCATCAGCAATGACTAGGACTTCGCTAGGACCAGCAGGCATATCAATAGCAATTCCGCTCTGTTGTATCATTTCTTTAGCTTTGGTAACGTATTGGTTACCAGGGCCAAATATCTTATAGACATTAGGAATGCTTTGTGTCCCAAATGCCATCGCTGCAATTGCTTGTGCTCCACCTACTTTAAAGATTTTTTTGATGCCAAGTAGGTCTGCTGTATATAAAATAACAGGATTGACAGTACCTGATGGATTGGGAGGAGTGCAAAGTATTATCTCTTGACATCCTGCCAATTGAGCTGGAATTCCAAGCATTAAAATGGTAGAAAACAGAGGAGCAGAGCCACCAGGTATGTACAAGCCTACTTTTTCAATACCACTATTTTTTTGCCAGCAATAAATCCCCTTTGTTGTTTCTATTTTGGGAGAGGTCATCATCTGAGCTTTATGGAAAAGCTCAATATTGGATTTAGCAATCGCAATCGCTTCTTTTAGTTCTGCTGTTACTACTTTGGTAGCGAATGTTATTTCTTGTTCAGATACAACAAGATTATTCAATGATGTTTGATCAAACTGCTTGGCGTAATCAAGGAGTGCTTGATCGCCTTTTTCTTGTACCACATCAAAAATAGATTGAACTACTTTCTCTAATGCAGATTGGTCTAACTGAGGTCTCTCAGTGAAGTTCTTCCAATCTTTTTTTGATGGCTGTTGGATGATTTTCATTATAATACAATTTTGTCAATAGGAATAATAAGAATGTCCTCTGCACCAGCTTCTTTGAGTTGGTCAATAACATTCCAAAATTTATTTTCGTCAATTACAGAGTGTAGCGAACTCCATTTGCCATCGGTCAAAGGGAGTACAGTGGGACTTTTGAGCATAGGCAGAATAGCACTGACTGCTTGAATTTTATTATTGGGAACATTCATCAAAATGTATTTCGTGTTTTTTGCTCGTTGTACAGCCTTGATTCTGAATAGTAATTTTTCTAATAAGACTGTTTTGGTAGCATCTAGTTTTAGTGATTTTGCTAAAACAGCTTCTGATTGCAGAATTACTTGGGTTTCTTTTAGTCCATTTTTGAATAAAGTACTACCAGTACTGACAATATCACAAATACCATCTGCTAAGCCGATATTAGGAGCAATTTCTACAGAACCAGAAATAGAATGTATAGCCGCAGATATACCATTTTCGGTCAAAAATGATTGTAGGGTATTAGGGTAAGAGGTTGCAATTTTTTTTCCTTCGAAATAAGATAGGGAGGTATCTTCTACCTCTTTAGGAATCGCAAGGGAAACACGACATTTCGAAAACCCTAACTCTTGGACGATAGCCACTTGTTTCTGTTGTTCTATAAGTAAGTTTTCGCCGACAATAGCAATGTCCACTACACCATCTTCTAAGTATTGAGGAATATCACTGTTTCGCAAGTATAGGATTTCTAAAGGAAAATTAGCTGCATTGACTTTCAGTTGATCTTTGCCATTATCAATAGCAATGTCACAGTCTTGGAGGAGCTTAAGGGAAGCTTTGTTGAGCCGTCCACTTTTTTGGATAGCTATTTTTAATCTACTCATGTTTAATCT
>CAYOJF010000077.1:3380-25132 GCA_964404215.1 uncultured Aureispira sp.
TGGTATAGGAGTAGCCTAAAAACACAAAACCCATCTGATTTGCTCAGACGGGTTTGAAAATATATTTGTAGTACACAACGTTGTTTCTACCTATAGTATCATCAGTTACTCGCCTGTCGCCAAGTATGCCAATGATGTAGATGGAATTGTTGTGAAATATTCATGTTTGTTTTTGATTTGTGATGAAGTTATTTAGAAAGTCCGTTTGTGATAAAATGAGTAAGATTTTTTTGCTAGTTAAGGCAAAAATTTGACTAATAGCCTTAGCTATTTGGCTAATTTTTAACGATAAGTAGCAGAAAAAGATATTTCATTTGAATATGAAGAGACTTTTTAAACAACTTCTACACAAGTATAGACTATAATTTTAAAAAGTGAAAGTTTTTTTAATCATTTTTTCATTCCATTGATGATTAATTGTTTTTTCTCCTTGAAAATTTTGTAGCGTCTTTTCCCATGTGGCTTTTGGGGGAATTCACTGAGTGTAACGGTTATTTGATAATTGGTAGCTTCATCCAAATAGAGTTCTTGTGGCAGAATTCCGATGAAAGAAAAGCGGATGAAACAAGGGAAATCTTCTGGCGAAAGGCTTAATTCGCCTATGCCATCCAAATCGGTGACACTTCCCAAAATGACCTTCTTTTTCAAATCATATATGGATACTGTCGTGAAGGCTAATCCGCTACTGTCAATTGAATAACCATCTAGCACCGAAAAATGAATTTTGTGTTTAGATTTTATTAGTGTTTTATCTAGTTTTTGTATGATTGGTGAGGCTAGTTTGGGGCCGGTGTAGTATAAGTTAATATAGTTTCCATTTAGGGTATAAGTACCTTCGCCTACAGAATCAGGGGCAGGTACCATAGTAGGCATATAGGGTTGGGTGGTATTGAAGAATTGATTAGAAATATAGCTAAAGCTACTGTCGTTTCGTAACGACAATATTTCGGAATAATTATGCCCTAAGTCTTTGGAATAAGAACCGACTACTTGCCAAGAAGTGCAAGATGAAGAATGAATTAGCATTAAAACTAAAAAAGCTATTTTATACCATACTGGAGGGAATGAATGTACTGGAGAACTGCTCCTGTTTTTTGGAATGATTTCCTCAAAAGAGATCAATTTTTGTTTGTTTGTGCTCAAAGTTAGCTAGAATTTTTTTGGCAATGGTAGTAGATAACACTAGTCCAGTTATAATAGGCTCTATGTCTTTTTTGTTGTCTCTATCAATCGTTATTCTTTCAAAATCAATGTATTGTTTTTGCTCATCAGGAATGTAATAAAGGTGAATCTTGGTATATCTTCTAGCATCTCCTAATTCTAGCTGATTGATAGCTTGGTAGATATCATCTTGTAGAGCGATATTGAATTTTTGAAGACTAGCAATAGATTTGTATTTTTCATCTAGGGTAAATTTAGGATACCATTTTTTGTATTGTTCCGAATAAGGTTTTGGTATAGCTCGGAGCATGTGAGCAATGGGTATAAATAAGATGATTCCAATCTCTAAGATCCAAATGAAGCCTAGGGAAGCCCCATTGACGGGGACACCAAAAGAGGACCAGAGTCCAATTGTATTGATTTGATAAAGGAAAGCGTAGGTTTCTGAAGAGAGTAATAGGTCAATATTAGATAAATATCGGCTTAGATTAGGAGGCGTACCACTTTTAGCATAGAGAATATAAGCAGTCCATTGGAAATAATTAAAGAAAATTCCACTCAATACAGCTAGTAATAGCCTACTTTTTTTGTTGGTGTTATGTGTTATTTTGGCGGCAATTCTGACAACAAGGGATATTAGTAGAGCAATTCCTACTGGAAAAATAATACCAAAATAGATCAAAGGAATAGCGATGATAATACCACTGTAGGCATAGCCTAGTACGATGCTAATCGGAAGTATCAGAAGCATAGCAAATGCTATTCGAATAGGGTCAATTTGACTAGGTTCTTCATAGTAGGAGAATGGTTGCTGCATAGGGTGGTGGATTGAAATATTAGATAATAGACTGAATCTTGGAGGAATTTTTAAGAAAAACTTGTATAAGAGATACCAATTTCGTCTAAGTCCGACTGCAACTGTTGATAATCTGTTAATGCTGGATTGATTGCTACTACCAATGCAGGAGTGACAATATTGGTTTCAAATATTTGTTGAACGGCTAAGAGCGGAATATCTATTTCATAGTAATCTTCTGCCCAGTTTTTATAAGTGATGGGATTTCCATCTAGCAATTGGAGTAAATCACTAGAACCATCCTTGTAGTTATCGGTAGGGAATGTAATAGTACCCGTTTGCCAAGATTTATCAGTAGTAGTTTGCCAAATACAAAAAGTAGTTCCAATACTTCCAATAGGCTCACCATAAATAAATTCTTTGAATGCATTAGGTAGGTTGTCTAGTATACCTGGATAAATTTTTTGTTCCTCTTTTTGCCATCCATTCATGTTACTTTCGTGAGCAAAACCATTGATACAAACACCATTTTTTTGAAATAGAATAAACATTTCGTCCCCACTTCCACCTCGCATTATACTTATTTCTTCGGTTGGACTCCAATTTTTTTGGTAAGAGTAATATCTATCTGACCATTCAGGGCTTATTATAGCTTCTAGAGCAGCAATAGACTTGCAAATTTGTTGTAGTAAAATAGGAGCAGGTAATCCAGTAAGATTGGTGGTAGTAATCATAGACATAGGAATAGAATTAGGCGTAGCAATATAATTCAGCTAAAGTACTTAATTTGAAGATGAAATCAGTCGTTTAGAATCAATATTCCCCCAAACCAGCTCCATGAAAATTATAATGACATTGTTTGGATATGAAACCACTTCTAGGAAATGTTCCGTCTCTAGAAGCTTTTATCAAATCTTTGGTTTTATATTCATTGTAGAACCAATGAGCAATATCAAAAACAGCTTTTTGATAATCCAAGATTAACTTTTTTATTTCAGTGTAATCGTATAACATCATAGTAAGTATATTAGTCAAGTGTTTTTTATAGTTTATCTTGAATAGCAGCAATTTGTTGCTGAGTGGAATACAATTGTTTTAGTAGATTAGAGAGATGCCAAGACTCTCTAATACCGATAATATCTCTTTTAGAGAGTTTTTTTATTCCAACCCAATTAACAGAGTAATCTGTAGAAAGAGCAATAGTTTTTGCAATTGTTTGAGCGGATTGATCACGGAAAAACGCTTGGTGAAAACCACAGGCACATATGACTGACAAGGGCTTTGCATACGAAAAAGAAGTGTCACTACTTGCATGATAGATGGATGTATCTATTTGAATAGTAAGTGTATTGAGATCAGTCTCACGATGGGAATAAACCCATACGTTAAGAATAATTGTGAGTGTTCCAGTAGAATCTACGGCGGCCAGTATAGCTTCATCTGCAATGTAATACTGTCCACCCCAGTTTTGATGATAATAAGAAGGGCTAGCTAAATCTTGTTTTTTGAATTCAAAGTTTTGGGAGACTAATGTTAGGGCAGCCTCTAAGCTGTCTTTATAAGCTACAAGACTGTCATGAATGGATGTGTAATTGATAGATGATGATACATTGGGTGAAATAGGTTTTGAAGGTGTAGGCTCAGAAGGAGTATTACAGGCAATCAAGTTGAAAACTAAAACGAGATAGAATAAGCTACTTTTCATCAGAAGAAGGGATTATACTTTGATACTATACCAACGTTTAGATCTAAGATAGAGTATAGAGAGGATAAAACAGATGACCCAATAATAAAACTCTGCCATCCAAGCGATTTCTAGACTAGCATCCAAAATATGCACCACTACATAGATATAAATGAGATAAAAAATTACACAGATGATTTGAAGGACTAAAGCTTGGTTGGTTGCCCCTGTTCCGACTAGACCATTGAAATAGATAGCTCCAACAGAAAAAATGGCCAATATAGCAGATAAAACACCAGTTAATCGAAGCGATTGTTGAAGTAGGTCGATATTATCTGTCCCAATTCGCAAGACAATTTCTGGGAAAAACCAGAGGCTAGAGGTACAAATCATGGTACAAACCAAACATAAAAAAGCTGTTTTAGTAGTCGCTGCAAATACCTTTTCTCGTTGTTTTTTACCAATTAGATTACTCACAATAGTATTGATACCTGAAGCAAATCCCCAACAAGGTATCATAAAGACTAAGTAGGCTGCCCGCATGATATTAGAAATTGCTAATTCAGTTTTACCCATATCTTCGACAATGACAAAGAAAATAAACCAAGAACCCATACCTACTACAGACTGTAAGACAATAGGCATTGAAAGCCGAAGTTGACTTTTGATAATAGCTAGATCAATTTTAGTTTTTTTAGGCGGTTCATCCAAGTCAGAGATGATTTCTGTGGGATCATCCAGAATAGGAATATTGCGTAAATCTACTTCGGGGACTTCAAATAAGCCATATTTTCTGGCTTTGCGGTCTTGGAAAATATAAATGATAAAGACTAGAAAGGCGATTCCTTCCGCAATACTACTAGCCAATCCAGCTCCTGCAATCCCCATTTCGGGCATTCCCCATTTACCAAATATAAGCCCATAGTTGAGAGCAGTATTGATGATACCAAGTACAATAGCATTATATATAATGACAGTAGTACGACCTACTCCTGTGTATAAGGCAACTATAATAACACCTGCATAACTAAAGAAAATGCCCATAGACCTAAAGGACAAGTAGTCGATACAGGCTTGGTAAACACCTTGATCGTTGAGGAAAAGTCCGAAAAAATAGCCTGCTCCCAATTGCATGCCTACGAATAGTAATAAGGCAAGTGTTAGGGAGAAAGCTAACATAGAATAAGTAATACTACCAATCTGATGGAGTTCTTTTCGTCCGACTCTTCTAGCAATCATGATTTGACCTGCCTTAGAAAAACTATATCCAATAGAGGCAATCATAAGATAAAAGACACCTGCTAAACCAATGGCACCTAGTTCAGTTTCACCAACACGACCCAAAAAAATTGTATCGGTCAGTGTAATCAAATTCTGCACAGCAGAACCAATCATGATAGGAATGGATAACTGTAAAATAGATTTGTATGAAACAGATGTACTCAAAATCAATAAATATTAGTGAATAATTAGGGGGAGCTGCCATCATTTCAAACAAGCTCTACTCAGGGATACTAGCGGGCATGATGTTGCTCGTTGATACTTTCGATGAAATCTAATATCTCGTCTCGACCTTCTTTTAGTTTGGAAGAAGTGAAAAAATGTGTAGGAAGCTCATTCCAATATTTCAGGAACTCTTCTTTGAAGGCAGTTAAAAAGTCTTTTCTTTTTTGTGATTTCTTTTTGTCTGTTTTGGTGAATACCAAAACAAATGGAATCCCATTTTGTCCCATCCAGTTGGCAAATTCAATATCTTTTTCTTGTGGTGGAACACAAGTGTCAATCAGAAGGAAAGCACATTGTAAGGTCTCTCTATGACGCATATAATGATGAATCATTTTTTTCCAATGTTGACGTGTACGCTCTGCAATTCGAGCATAGCCATACCCAGGTAAATCTACTAGATACCATTGGTCATCAATGTCAAAATAGTTTATCGTCTGTGTTTTTCCAGGTTGGCTAGAAGTTTTGGCAAGCCCCTTGTGGTTGCAGAGCATATTAATCAAAGAAGACTTCCCAACATTAGAACGTCCGATAAAAGCATATTCGGGACGATCAGCCTTAGGGCATTGGTCTAGTCTAGTATGACTAGAGATATAAGTTGAATGATAGATATCCATCTGGTATATGTAGTTTTTAGAGTAAATGAAGAAAGAATTTTGTGAAAAAAATAATTTCCTGTAGACTCAGAAAGGTTATAGATTATAGAGTAGATTTTAAAATGAAATCTACTTTTTTGGGTAGTTTTAAAACTTTCAATAAAAATTGAAACATTTTTAGAGTACTTCTAATCTTTATCTAAGATATTGTGTTAAATTTGCGACACAACATCTATACGGCAGCCCAAAGATAAAAATAAATATCAACAATGGATACAAATAAAATCAAAGCAGAAACAGTCAAACCTTATGAAGAACAGGAAGCTAAGAAAAATCAGGTTTCCTCTATGTTCAATAATATTGCAAAGTATTATGACTTTCTGAATCATTTTTTGTCGCTTGGGATAGATCGTAGCTGGCGAAAAAAAGCAATAGCAACGTTAAAAGAAAACCAACCTAAGAAAATATTAGATGTGGCAACAGGAACAGCTGATTTGGCAATAGAGGCAAAGAAACAATTACAGCCCGAAAAGATTGTCGGAATAGATATTTCTGTTAAAATGTTAGAAGTTGGGGACCAAAAGATACGAAAACTAGGTATAGATGACGTTATAACTCTACAAGAAGGCGATTCAGAGAATCTACCCTTTGAAGATAATACCTTTGATGCAGCAATGGCTGCTTTTGGAGTGCGGAATTTTGCAAATGTACGAGCAGGACTGACCGATATGGTTAGAGTGTTGAAGCCAGATGCAAAATTAGTGGTTTTAGAGTTCTCAAAACCAACCATTTTTCCTTTCAAGCAGTTATTTAATATGTACTTCAAGTATATATTGCCGCTCATTGGTCGAATTACATCCAAGGATAAAAAAGCCTATGGGTATTTATACGAGTCTGTACAGGCATTTCCAGAAGGGCAGGATTTCTTGGATTTGCTAACAGATATAGGACTAAAAAATGCAACATGCAAAAAACTCACGTTAGGAATTTGTTCCATCTACACCGCTACCAAGTAGGGGTAATTGTTATTTTATTTGCCTTATTGAGCAATACTACGGTAAAAGCTCAAGGAGGATCTTTTAATTATGAGAATAAATTCTCGAAGAAAGCTTATTATTTTGGGATTACATTGGGCATCAATATGTCTAAGTATCGAATTGAACGTAGCAAGACGATTATTGGGAACGATACGATTGCCACCGTCAATTCAAGTTATGGTCCTGGATTTAATCTGGGAATTGTAGCGAATGTCAAGCTAGGGGAAAATTTTGATTTTCGTTTTATGACACCTACTTTGTCTTTTGCAGACAGAAGATTAGAATATACTTTAACCAATACACAGAGTGAGGTCAAGAAAATTGAATCTGTATTTTTGGAGTTTCCTATTCATGTTCGATACAAATCGAAGCCTTATAAAGACTTTCGTGTTTTTGCTATAGCAGGAGCGAAATACAGTATTGATTTGGCGAGCAATTCTAGAGCTCGAAAAGCGGATGATCTGATTAAAGTGATACAGCATGATTTTGCAGTAGAGTTTGGGGTTGGATTTCAGGTGTTTTTTCCATATTTTATCTTATCACCCGAAATCAAATTTTCGTATGGTTTGACAGATGTTTTATCTAGAGATGAAAATTTAATTTATTCTTCCGCGATTGACAAACTCTTTTCTAGAGGATTTGCTATTTCACTGCACTTTGAAGGATAATTAGTTATATATTTGGGCAATTGCCCAAACCATAATATTTTGCAAGAGCATCTCTGAATCCAGAGGTGCTCTTTTTTGTATTTACATGACCTTACCTTATATCTTACATGAAGTTAGCGTTGATTCCAGCACCTCGTTTTACTTATCTAGTTAGTGCTTTATTTGTATGTATGCTTTTAGTTGGCAATCATAGTACTACTCTTTGGGATGAAGATGAGGCGGCTTATGCTGGTTTTGGTACAGAGATGGTACAGACAGGTAATTGGGTTAATCCTCAGTTTAAATACTCCACTATTCATCGAAAAACCCCACTACATTTTTGGTCAATTGCTGTTTCGTATCAAATTTTTGGTGTGAATGAATTTGCTTTAAGAATGCCAAGTGTGTTAGCGATACTATTAACTTGTTGGCTTTTGTTTTTATTGGGCAAACCTATATTTGGAGTACTGAATGCCAAAAGAGCTGCTTTTATTTTGGCGAGTTCAGTGGTATTGCCTCTGATGGCGAAAATAGCATTTACAGACGCTACTTTACTTTGCTTTTCTACTTTAGCAGTATTAAGTTTATTCAATTATTTGTACCAACCACATTGGAAGTATAACACAGGGCTCTGGATTGGAATAGCTGGAGGAGTTTTAACGAAAGGACCTCCCATTATTATTTTGGTTGGAGGGATTTGGTTGTTATTGGCTTTATTCCATACCAATCGAAAAAGATTAATAGGAACGCATCCTTGGTTTTTCGGACCAGTAGCCCTATTGCCATTTGCTGGGTGGTGTTATGCCTCTTATAGTCAAGATTATGCTTTATGGGAATCAACTGGAGGAACCATTCCTTTTAGCGACTGGTGGCAGACTTCATTTGAGGGCAAAAAGATATATTTATTACCATTTTTATGGGACTGGTATGTATTAAGACGTATCGGAGGAAATGTATTAGGGCAAACTGGTTTTCCAGGCTATCATTTTGTTGTATTGACGATTGCTTTTTTTACTTGGTTACCTTTTTGGTTGTCTGGCGTTGGCACTATTTTCAAGAAGATCAAAAGGCCTACAGCACTAGAATTATTACTAATCGTTTGGATGGTAATAGGGTGGTTGTTTTGGGAGTTGATGAGTAGTAAATTACCTTCCTACTCTATGGGAGCTCAACCAGCAATTGCCTTGTGGCTCGCATTGCAAATAGAAAAAATAGAAAAAGAAGGAATAAAATGGACGATCACACATAAGATAGGTTGGGGGATCTATGGACTTGTGTTTTTGCTTATCATCATAGGTGTTCCTATTACAGCGACTTTAATTTTTGAAAAAACAACACTTTGGTATACCATACCCATGAGTCTAGTCCTCAGTTATTTATTTTATAGAGTATGGGGAAGTCGTCATACAATCAATTTATTGTTTCAGAATATGGTCTTGATGGGACTTGGGTTTCTGTCATTGATCTGGCTGTGTATAGGGCCTATTATAGAGCAAACACCTATCAAAGCTTTTGATGATGTGATAGCAAGGGCAAATAAGATGTCAGGAAACGAACCAAGTCGTTTTGCCTTGGTAGGACTTAATCATAAACAACTCAAAATCAGCCTTTTTGTATATGCACAACAAGCATTTGGTGAAGTTGAAGAGCTAACGGTGAAACAAGCGGTAGAAGCCTATCAAGCTTCTGAAAATATTGTATTAGTCATTGGGCATGAACAGTGGGAAAATGTACAACAACAGTTGAAATTAGAATACATAGCCTTGCAACCTACACAAATTGATTATTGGTCAACAGATGACCAACTTAGGTCACAGCCTTTTTATCTAGTTACGAATCGTTAGGGGCTCTAATGATAATAAGAGCTTTCTTGAAAATTAAAATACGCTAAAAATCTGGATTATTAGCTAAAAAAATCAATGCTCGTTCTAGGTCGGAAGGGGTATCAATTCCTATGGTCTCTATTGTTGTCTCGGCTATAGCAATCGGATAACCATTGTCTAGCCATTGGAGTTGTTCCAGTTTTTCACCTTCTGCTATAGTACTTGCTAGAAGCTCTGGGTAATCTTGCAGGATAAAGGAAGTACTAAAGGCATAGAGTCCAATATGTTTGTAATAGGCATGTTGCTCTAGCCAATGAGCGAGTGCTATATCTCGTAAATAAGGTATTCCATTTCTACTAAAATAAAGAGCTTGCTTTTGTTGGTTGAAAACGACTTTGACAATATTAGGATTGAGTACTTCTTCGACTATTGCTACTTTTTTGACTAAAGTAGCAATTGGAGGCGGAGTTGCTTGTTCAAACTGATCCAATAGTAGATTAATTTGACTGGGATCAATAAATGGCTCATCACCTTGTATATTAACCATGATATCAAAACTTTCAGTCGTTTGTTGAAGGGCTTCTATACAGCGTTCTGTGCCTGTTTCATTTTGTCCTGTTCGTACTACATTGCCACCAAAATCATGTACAACTTGTTCGATACGATGGTCATCGGTAGCAATGATTACTTTATCTAAGTTTGCTTTCATCGCTTGTTCATAGACTCGTTGAACCATGCTTTTTCCTCCAATATCTACTAAAGGCTTCCCTTCAAAACGGGTAGAGGCAAAACGTGCAGGGATAATACCAATACTACTTTTCTTATTTTTTATTTTACTCATTTTAGTTTTTATTGATTTTTGAACCAAAGCACTATTTTTATAATCCATAGATGATTGTTTGACTCAAAAGCGAAGATGGACAGCTAATGTACTTAAATCTCTAGCTATTAGACATTATTACGAAAAAAACTTTGATTTTAGAGGTGCTCTTAGAGCATGTTTAAGAATTAAGTTCTTCAAAATCAACGATTTGGGCGAAAATGAATTGATTTGAGGATTAAATAAGCCTCTTTTTGAGTTTGATAGCCTTAGCTATCATGACTAAAAAAAAGGCTTATTGAATTCTAAATCAGGTATTTGCAGCTTGAAGTTAATTTTTAAACAGGCTCTTACCTACTCTTGCCAAACTGTTCCTAATAAAGTCTATTTCCTAAATAAACTCAGACAGCCTTTTCTTTTTTTAGGGACAATTTCCTACATTTAGGAAAAGCATTGTTACCCATGAATTTTAACCAGAAAAATAGACTACCAAAACTATGAAGCAAAAGCAGATTTATATATTTTATGCAGACGAAAATAGCACAGAAGCAAAACAGCTTGCCAACGATATTAGTAGTACTGATGTAAACTGTATCCTATCTCAAACGAAGGTAGGAAGAGTAGAAAATTGGATTTCCTCGCCAGAAAGTTTAGGAGTGTTAATTGTCAGTGATAATTTTCTGAAGAGCCTTGTACATACACAACATCTAAATCTATTGCTCAATGAGCAGTATGCAGGAAGACTGTTGCCTGTTTTGGCAGATGGACGTAGAGTGAAAGCAGGATCAAAGACAGAAATGGAAAACTATGCGACTCAAATTCATACCTTGAATAATGTTATGCATTATCGAGATTATTGGTATGAAGAATGGATTCGTCTTCGTAAGCGGACCAAGGATTTGTCAGGAGCGGAGGGCGAACGATTAAAGAAGGAAAAAGAGATGGCAAAGCGTCTATCTGTAGGAAGTATTAGTACTTATATTCGTCAGATTAATAAATTCCCTGCTATAGAGTTCGCCACTTTAGTGGCCTCTAATTATGCTAAACTATTGGAAAAACTACAACCACTAAAAGCAACAGAGACGACAGCAGAACAGCATGAAGAGATGGAGACGGTAACAGAAAAAGAAGAACCTGTCGTACCTATTGTAGAAACGGTATCAAACGAGGAGGAAAAAGAAGATGAAACGACTCCAGTTGAAAAAATAGAAATTCCTGAAAATTCGATAGAAGAAGAAGCCATTGAAAAA
Source organism: uncultured Aureispira sp. (assembly GCA_964404215.1). Taxonomy (GTDB): domain Bacteria; phylum Bacteroidota; class Bacteroidia; order Chitinophagales; family Saprospiraceae; genus Aureispira. Next base: position 14,698 of record CAYOJF010000077.1, read on the forward strand.
GAGGAAAATAATGATAAAGAGATAGAAGCAATAAAGTCTTCTAAAAAGGAGCAAAATGTTATGGAAGAAAAAGATGAGAAAAATATTGAGCAACTATTAACAGAGCACGATATAGAAGAAACAACAGATATTGATGTTCTTTTTCATTTGGCAGAGGCCGAAACAGAAGAAGGCGACTTTGATGCAGCAAAACATGCTTATGAGCGAATTCTTCAGCTAGATCGGTACAATGGACGGGCTTTAATTTGGTTGGCTAGATTGCTTGCAAATCATTTTGAAGGAGAAGTATCCGTAGCGGATGATTATTATAAGAAGGCAATCATGGTAAATGATGATAATGCAGACTTATATTATGAGTATGGATTGCTTCAGCAAACTCACTTCAAAGCCGATTACAAAGCAGTAGATGCTTTCAGAGAAGCACTTGCAATCAATCATTATCATGAGGATGCGTATTATGGATTAGCTTGTTCATTTGCCAATTTGGGAATGAAAGAACAAGCTACAGCCAATTATTTGCAGGCATGTGTCCTAGATGGAGAACGCTTTGAATCTAGAGAAAACGACGAACGATTTAGTGTTGTTCGCGAATATCCAGAAGAAATAGAAGAGGAAGTAGAAGAAGTGGTAGAGCCAAATCCTAATGCAGATACCGTGGTATTAGTTACTGGTGCTACTTCTGGTATAGGGCAAGCAATAGCTGCTCAATTTGCTATCAATGGTTACAAGACGATTATTACAGGTCGTAGGGCAGAACGCTTAGAAGCCCTACAGAATGAACTGATGGAAGAAGATGAATCAATTGAAGTCAAAACACTTTCTTTTGATGTTAGAGATTTGGAAGCTACTCGTACAGCTCTGAATAGCTTGCCTGAAGGATGGGACAAGATTGATATCTTGGTTAATAATGCAGGTTTAGCTAAAGGTTTAGCCCCTATCAATGAAGGGAATGTTGAGTTTTGGAATACGATGATAGATACGAATGTGAAAGGTTTACTTTATATGAGTAGATTAGTGACACCAGGTATGGTAGAACGCCAAACAGGACATGTGATTAATATTGGTTCAGTGGCAGCGACTCAGACCTATGCAGGTGGAGGTGTCTACTGTGCGACTAAAGCAGCCGTAGATACACTCAATGATGCGATGCGTTTGGATCTGCATCAGCACAATATTCGAGTGAGTTGTGTACATCCTGGGCATGTAGAGACAGAGTTTGCCAAAGTTCGATATGATGATGAGGCTAAAGCTAATATTTATGAAGATTTTCAGCCACTGACGGCACATGATGTTGCTGATGCTGTTTATTATGTTGCAGCTTCACCAGAACATGTTAATGTACAAAACATGTTGATTTTTGGGACACAACAAGCTTCTGTAAGTACTATTGCACGTACTGGTAGAAAAGACCATACTAATGACGAGGAAGAATAAATTAGGTGATGGTTTATAATAGAGGTTATTACGAATGGGGAAATTATCAAAGGATAATTTTCCCGTTTTTTGTTATGACAAACATTTATAAGATTACTTGAAGCACTCTATTTTATACCTTTTACACCAGTAGCACAGCCAAAAAAGTAAGAGCACATTTCTACTTGTAGTCCCTCTTGCTCTAAATAAGTTTTGAATTTTTTACAATCTTTAAACTTGTCACAATAAATGCCTAACATTTTGTAATCCATGGCATTGCCACTAAATATTTTGCCTATAATTGGAATCAAGAACCGGAGGTAAAACATATAGGGAAGGATAAGGAGTATATTTTTAGGTTTTGAAATTTCGACAAAGGAAAATTGTCCTCCAACTTTCAGTATTCTACTCACCTGTTTTGCCAATAGCTGCAATTGTTCATCAGAAAAGGTTTTGAGCCCAAAGGTAGAAACAATATAATCTCCCGAATTAGCGGGAATCGCATTTTGGAGCACATTTTCTTCTTGAACTTCAATTTGAATAGAAGGATATTGATTGATTTTTTCTTTTGCTTTGGCATTCATGACAGGCGAAATATCTACACCAATCAGTTGATGAGGATATTTAGAGGCAGCATCAATAAGATTCCATGTTTCTCCCATTCCTGACATCAAATCAAATCCCTTTGTCATTTTTATTCCCCAATCTATCTCTCGAATACACTGTTTTCGCCACCGCTCTGTAAACCCAAAAGAAGAAATATAGTTGAGGGTTCCATAAGTGGAGGACATTCTGTTAAATAGGTTTTCTACAAATTGTTCGTTGTATATATTCATGATGGGGGAGGTTAGTTCATCTTTATTCGTTTAATGATTCTTCTTTTGGAGGAATAACCTTTTTCTATGGTACTATTAGTAATAGTTTTTGATTCTGTTTCTACTATTAAAGGGGTAAATGTAGTTAAAGAAAATGTTGCTTTATTAATTTTTTGTATATCTAGAGATAGGTCGGATGTATTTATTTCATTTACAGGTTTATCCCCATATTTTTGTGATAAGTTAATGGCAAGTTGTTTCGCAAATTCAGCATCATACTTAGTAATTTCAAGTAAGCTACACAAATCTTTTTCCGTATTCATTTCTTCTAAATATAGAAGGGTTTCTGTAGGTATATTATCCTCACTAAATAGGTTGAAAGTTTCCCCTGCTGTGATTATAGTGTCTTGTGCTAGAGGTAAGTTCATACCAAAAAAATGATGCAAGGCTTTAATTTCTTTTCCTATCATGGTTTCGAGGACATATTTGTCCTTATATAATGATCTTAAAAATTTAACAGATGCTTTAGCTGCTTTTTCTTCTTCTTTAGTGTCAAATGGACCTGTTTTCATTTCATCAAATATTGCTAATATAGTTTTTTTTACTTCTCTCAAATTTTTGATTTTTAGAAATGTTCCATTGCTATCTGTAGTATAAATTATATTAATGTTAAGTTCGTTTGTTGTTGATTTTTCGGGAGACTTAGGAGTATTTAGATAATCATTAGACATTGACCATTGAAGAGTATAATCTTCTTTTTTATCTAATATTTCCCAATATCCAACATAGGAACTTGTATCATTTTTTGTGATACTATCGTTTTTAACCTTTAAATTAATTTTAGAGACTTCAAATTGTAATTTTTCTCCAATTTTCCACTTGGGGATTAGACGAAAAGAGTTTTGGCTATTGGCATCAAAAGCTATTAGATATATAATAAGGATAAGTAATGTTTTCATTATAATCTATATTGATTTAATAGTAAATTATTGATTTCTAATTCTTTGTCCCCAAAATTAATTTATTTTTTATCTATTTTGTAATAATGTCTAATAGAAAAGTAATAATGGAAGTATTAGATGACAATAATATAGATAAGGCGAATAAAAAATATATTGATTTACCGCCCTATTCTATATATATGATTATGGGTTTTTTAGCAATGACAGCGAGTAGTTTTTTGTATTACTATAGTGTTTATGGACGATTGGAATCTAACTGGGAAGAACATACAGGTCGAGTCGGGGTAGGGTATTATGCCTTATTGACTTTTAGCTTAATTGTTTACAATGCCAAATATAAGAGCTTTCAAGGCATTTATTTGTATGGAATGGGAGCTTTAGCTTACATAGGGACTATGACAGGAATGTTTGCTCTAGATGCATGTATTGTATTTTTGTTAGAGAGACTTAGAGCCTATTGTACAATAGATTTTTATCAATGGATGTTATTTGGCGGTAAATTTATTGCTCTAGCTATTAGCTCTATTATAACACATGTTTTGATTTATAGAGATTGGAAAAATAGGCATAAGTATTATTAATCGTTTTTCTTTCTCCCAATAGAATATTATTCTATTGATGGTGTTATCTCTACTCTAAATTATTTTATGATATGAATACTAGTATGCAAAAAATTACACTGACCATAATGGTTTTTTTTGGAGGCTTTTCTTTTGTAGAAGCCCAAATAGACAAAACTTATTATAATATAGAAGAGGCTTTAGTTTCGCCAGAGCAAGTATATTCTTTGTATTTGAATGATAAAGATTTAGTAGATACTTCACTTGTTAGAATAGGTGAGTTGAGGTATCTAAGACATTTATATATAGATTGGAACAATAATATAACGGAACTCCCTGCTGGTATTAGCAAGCTTACGGATTTAGAGTCTCTGTACATCAATCATTGTTATGAATTGCAAATTGCAGATAGGCTAGGAGCGTGTAAAAATCTAAGGAAATTGACATTGAAGGAGATTGCTTTGAAAGAATATCCTTTATGTATCAATAAACTTAAAAATTTGGAACAGTTGGATTTGACAGATAATGAAATAGAAACAGTACCAAAAAGCATTGGTCGGCTAAAAAAACTCCAACACTTAGAAATGGGAAGTAATAGAGTTACGATCTTACCCCCAAATATCCGACAACTTAAGAAACTAAAATATCTAGGATTAGCAGATAATGGACTCAAAGAATATCCAAATATTATTAATGAACTGAAAGGGCTTGAAAAGCTTAGTTTAGGAAGGAATGATTTTGAGATGACACCTGTTTTTAGTGAAAAACTGACAGCATTAAAAGTGGTTAGTCTTAGGTCTTGTGACACACTTTTTTTTCCTCTAACTTTATTAAAATTACCTCAGTTGGAGTACTTGGATATTAGTTATACGCCAGTGATGTTTCCAAATACTTTTGGAGTACAATCCTCTAATCTCAAAACGATAGATGCTATAGGTTGCAAATTAGTAACTTTTCCTAGTATTTTGAAAGATTTAACGGCACTGGAGTTTTTAGATTTGAAAAAAAATGAAATAACGTTCTTGCCAAAAACAATAAGTGCTTTTGAACAGTTGAAAAAATTAGATATTAGCCAAAATAAAATTAATGAAGTAGCAAAAAATATAGTACTTGATAACTCTCTAAAAGAGTTAGATTTGAGTTTGAATGAATTGTCTGAAATGCCTAATATTGCTACTTGGACTAGTCTACGAAAGCTAAAAGTGGGGTTTTGTTATCTAAAAGAACTACCTAAAGGCTTAATAGCTTTAGATAGTTTGCAAGTGGCAGATTTTAAGTACAACGAAATAGAGGCTAGACCAAAAGAGGTGAAGCAAAAAATGAAAGGCAGGATGATTACCGTTGGCAATCCACTTAATGTAGAACAACACCGCTTAGGAGAGCAAGTACAGGCGACTAAATCTACGTTTGTAGACCCCAGAGATAATCAGGAGTATGGGACAGTAACTATAGATGGAGCTACATGGCTGACCGAACATCTCAATTATACCACTGCAAGCTCAGTAGTAGATACTTTGAGAGAGAATAATGGACGTAAATACACACTGAAAGAATATAGTAAAGTATGTCCTATTGGATGGCATACGGCAGAAGAAGAGGATTGGAGAGCTATCGTACGATTAGTTTATCAGGTGTATGAGAAGGACCCCTACGCTTACGAGAATAAAGAAACTGCTTACAGACGAGTTCCTTATGGCGAAGTTCATGAAGATAGAACGGTATTGTTTGATCCAGATAGGTATAATAGTTTTGGTTATATAGGAGCTTTCTTTGTAGAAAAAAACCAAACAGAGCAACTGTTTAAAGCCCCTAATGTCAATTTTTTAGGATTGGGTATTCGAGCGAGATTGCCCTCTTTTAAAGATCGCCGTCGCCCTCGATTTATGGCGGTGGGATTTCCATGTAGGAGCAAGGAAGGAACATGGAATACTTTTTATATTCAATGCCAAACTAGAAGATGCCATTGCAAAATTATAGGTGCTGATGAAGAAAAACTGATGAGGGGGGCTTATTTTGTTCGTTGTGTTAAAGATAAATAGAACTTCATCATGGAAGTATTAGACCGTGAATATAAAAAACAAGCTACTCCTTTGTACTTAGGGCTTCCTTTATATTATTTATTAGGAGTTATAATCTTTGTTATTGCTAATCAAATCAATTTGATGTACTGGAATCCTGACTTGTTAGAACTGAAAAGGGACGCAATTGAGCAGGAGTGGGGGCTTTGTAGTAGTATGACAGTAGTGGCTTCTCATTTTTTATTTCTCCTAATCCTATTAGGATGGATTAATTGTAAAGATGGTATTACTAGTATAAGAGAGCTCATGAGGCATATAATTATGATTCCGATAAATAGTTTTATAGGGACGATAGGAATATTAACGTATACTTATATATTGGTCGCTGTATTTTATTTGCCGATTCGATTTATTTGGGGCTTTTTTGCTGAAAGTGTAATGCTCAGTAAGTATAATCTGATATTACTTTGTATACAATTCATAGCATCTTTATGTGGGGCTATTATGGTACATCGAATGATATATAAGGGATTTTCATCAGATGAAAAATATTTTTAACTTAATAGGTAGCTGACTACAGGACAAAAAAATGAAAGTAGTTTAAGAGGACTTTTGATAGTAGTTACTTTCCGAGTACCTGCTATCTCAAGACTTTCAGAATCTCAAGAACATGTGTAATGGAAATATTAGACGGAAAAGAAAAGGCAATACCACTATATTTAGGTTTACCGCTATATTATATATGGGGTATTATACTATTTGTAATGGCTAATCTAGTCTATTTGATGTATTTGTATCCTGATGTATTAGAGAATGAAGTGATGCTCAGAGAAGGGAATTGGATGCTGTATAGTGGGATTGCAGGAGCAACAGTACACCTTTTAATTGTATCCATTTGGCGAGCTAAAGAAGATACGAGTGGTATAATAGAGACTATTGTTCTTATTATTATTGTGACCCCTATTTTATTTTTGATGATAGGAGGAGGCATTATAATTTGGATTATGTTAGCAACATATCTATTGTATGTAGTAATTTTTTCTTTATGGAGTTACTGGGCAGAGTTATTACTAATGAGTATTTATCAATATAATTTAGGGCTACTTATTATACAATCTATTACATTACTATTAGGTTCTATTATTATACATACTCAGATATATGATTTTCGTCCTGAAAATTCTGAAGATGATCTAGAAATAAAGCCTAAGCCTTCTACAGAGAACTAATGAAGAGTAGTTTTCTAATCATAGACATTAGAAAGAGGGGGCTATTGGGCAGAGACTTTTATTTTAGAAGAACAGATGTATAATACTGGTTTATTGGGAATACAACCCCTAGCTTTATTAAGTAGGTTAGTAGAAAGAATGTGGTATATAGAATCAAGTTATTTTTGTTTTTTTCAAGGCAGAATTTTAAAGATTTAGCGGATCTTTGATTCCCAATTCACTTGGGAGCTAAATCGATAAATTCTAACGCAGGAAAAAGGAAAGAAGAACTATTTTAGATCTGCCGTATTCTTTTTGCTCACTTAATTAGTTCTATTGTTGGACACAGTATATATTAGAATGAAATGGAAATATTAGATAAAGAATATAAAAAACAAACAACTAGGGTGTACTTTGGCGTACCGTTGTATTACTGGATAGGAGCTGTTGCATTTGTTGTGATGAATCAGGTTAATTTATTGTATTGGAATCCTGAGATACTAGAATTTTTGGTTTTGCCCGAAATAGAAAATTTATGGTTTATGTATGGGGTATATTTTATGATGATTACTCATTTTCCTTTAGTAGTTATTTTTCTTTTAAGGTATCATATTGAAAATGGAATGGATGGATTTATAGAATTAATATCAGGGGGGGGAATGATTCTTATTATGAGTTTTCTTTCTGCAATAGGAATCTGCGTATTTATTTTTTTTACAGTTGCTTTTTTTTATTTACCCATGCGATTTATGTGGCTGAATATGTACGACGGAAGTCCAATATTACAATCTAGATTAATAGTAATATGCATGCAGTTTATCGCTTCCTTATTTGGAGGGTTAGTAGCATATAAAATGCTTTATAAGTTAATTGTTGAAGAGACATGAGAAGACCTTTAAAAGTAATAAGAGCCAGAATTGAAATAGAGCTTTTTTCCCTGTTGATTTGTTTCTTCTACAGGTAGAATATCGCAATTGTCCCAAATGCCAGTACGAAGAGTATGAGCATATTGAAGTGGTAGTTGATGGGTTTCCATTAGCTGAGCTGCTGTTTCACAATCATAAGCAAAAGATTGGAATTGAAAAGTGAGGTTCTGCGAAGATTCATTCAGCATCAAATACCAGACATCAGTTTTCCCATCATTGGCTGGCATACCAATAACCCCAGCATTGAGCCAGTATTTTTGTTGTTGAATATCACTAAAAGGGATACCACAATGTCCTCCCAAAATCAAATCGACTCTCAAGGTATCAAATTGCTGTTTTTTTCTTATCCAGTCCGTAGATTGAAAGATAAATTCAGAGGTTTGTTGATAGGCTCCATGTAGTACAAATCCTTTTTTATTGGCATATTCAAAGGATAGATATTGAGGCAGCTGACGTATCCAATCTAATGATTCTGCACGGATGTTTTTTTGAGCAAAAGGATACCATTGTCTAGAAAATAGATCACAACGAGAAGCTTCATCAAAATTACAACCACAATCTTCTTCTCCATTGGCAAGTTGTAATTCTACGTTCCCTGCAATACAATGAATACCCCAATCCATAACAAGTTGTAGACATTCTTCTGGCTGAGCACAATAGGCAACAATATCACCAGTGCAAATTATATTTTGAGGAGGAATTTGTTTTTCTTGGGCAATTTTTTGGAGTTGTTCTAATGCTTGTAAATTGCTGTAAATACCTCCAAAAACAAGGACTTCTCCTTCTAATTTGCCAATATTTTTGATATGATTATTCATGATATTTTTGATTTTTGAAATAATAAGGGCAAAAAGAAGCCAATAAAGCAAGCTAGTGTACCAACAATATTATAAGAGAGGTAATTACCATATTTCCCTTCCCAGAATACCAAAAGATTAGGGAATAGAATAAGTAGTATACCTGTTAGTAGACCTATACCTACTGATAAATGAAAAGAGGCTGCAGGCATTTTTCTATTCCAGAATAAAAAAACAGGTGCTAATCCAATTACCATTGTTCCACTAATTGTAGTGGCGGTTAGTATTTCAGCTCCTAAAAAGATGGGGATGGTACCTAGTAGAGCGACTATAATCATAGCTATTCTACCTTTTTGAACCGTTATTTTCTGATGATCCCCTAAATCAATAACAGCAAGCTTCGAAAAAGAAGAAAAGGTCGAATCTAGTGTAGATGCAGCCGAAGTAATCATGATGAAATTCATTAATAACATCATTGTCATACCCAACAATTTGCTTACCTCAACAGGAGCTTGTCCTTCTAATCCTTCTAGCTTTGCGAAAATACCTACAAAACTGAAAAGTAGGATACAGAGTGCTCCTATGATTCCAGCTAAAAAAAAACTTTTAAGTGTCTGTTTGGGAGTAGCAATAAACCCTCTATCTGTCATGACAGGATCATGAAAAGGATAACTAAATGACTGCAAAATAGCCAAAAAGAATAAATTTAAACCCGTTGACATACTCCAGACACCTTCATTCACATAAGTAGAGAGACCACCAGTAGTTTGGGGAAGAATTTGTCCCAAAATCACACTCAATAAAACACCAAATAGAATTAATTGAATCAAATCGGTCAATAAAGAACTCCGCATACCACCTTTGAGGCTATAAGCCAATGTTAAGCCTGTGAAAACTAAAATAGAGGCATAATAAGCACCGCTATCTTTTGCTCCAAAATAGCTACCAATGACCATTGTATTGGACCAAACCTCATTGAATAGCCTGAAAGCAATTAAAAAGGAAAAAATCCAGACGGCTTTTTTGCCATACTTAGTTTGTAAGAAATGATGAATACTTTCAAAATGTCCCCTAGTTCGTAATTGATAAATAATAACTCCTGCTACCAAAAAAGAAAGATAATATCCAGCATAAGCCACTCCACCAACCATCCCAAATGCTAAGCCTAGATTGGCTGCATTGGTAATGGACTTGGCAAAAATCCACGAAATGACCAAACTACTAGTAAGTAGTAATGTATTGGGCATTTTTCCCTGTGTATTTTCTGCTTTAAAAAACTGTTGTACTGTTTTAGCATTAGGTGACAGCAAAAAAAGTAGAATACTACTTACAATTACTAAGATCCATTGCCACTGAATAACTTCCATATCTTTTTTATAGTTAATAAATATCTAATAATTGGGGAGTTTAATAGTGGGTGTTGAATTCCAATTATGGATGGTTAGTTTTGTTGAATTAACCAATTATTGGTGTTGATTTTGTTGAATTGTTGAATGCCAATTGTGGGTGTTGATTTTGTTGAATTGTTGAATGCCAATTGTGATTGGTTAGTTTTGTTGAATTGTTGATTTAGCCAATTGTGAATGTTGATTTTTGTTGAATTGTTGACATTGATTTTATGAGTTGTTATAAATAGCCGAATACCTTACAATTCAACAATTCAACAATTCAACAATTCAACAATTCAACAATTCAACAATTCAACAATTCAACAATTCAACAATTCAACAATTCAA
>CAYOJF010000078.1:0-24714 GCA_964404215.1 uncultured Aureispira sp.
CTCTACTGTACAATCAGCGTATCTCTATCATAAGATAAGCAAGTAAAGACTCCTTCTCCCCCCTGTATATTGCTGATAATAACCGTTGGTTGTCCAAAGGGATTTCCATTGGAAGACGCTGCATCTCTAGTGGTTTCGAGATGATCATGATAATCTTTGTCAATATGATAGATCGTCGCAATTAAAGTATCTCCCACCTCATATCTATAGCTTGTCCCTCTTAGGATTTGCTTACCATCAAAAATACGAGCATCATCAATAACACCATCCGTTCTTGGATTACGGGCCACAGGAATAGGGGAATTATCTTCATACTTCTTAAGAGAAGTTTCATGTAACATCATGCGATAAAAATTAACCGCATTAGGATCGTCTTGACACCCAAAAAGGCAATAAGCTTTTCCCTCATTATTGAATTCTGTTTCAAATACATTGATCGGCACAATAGGCAAAAATTGCGATGTAGCAGTCGCATAACGATTATTGACCGTATCCCAGACCTCTATCATAAAAGGGCTATTATAATCTGCTGGACAAATTACATTAGAGCCATAGTTAAAAAATCGAGTGGTATCTTCATTGATGTATGGGATAAATCCATAAGGTATTACAGGGTCATTAATGTCACAATTATTATTGATAAATGGAGCTTCTTTCAGTGTATCTTTTTGTCCATTATGTGTAATAACTACCATCGCATTTCGAACAAAAGGACATTCATCTAAATCATCAAAATAACTCTTTGTTTCGGTCAATAATAACTGATAAGGTTTCCCTATTTCGAGATAACACTCAATTGCCAATTGTTTCTCAACTGGAGGCAAGTCTATATCTACTGATTGCTCCAGTTCTTCACAACTGAAATTAACCCCAATAGATAGAAATATCAATACTATAAATGATTTTTTGAACAATTGCATGGCTTACCATTTGAAATTCCAAGTAATACTTGGCAAAATAGGAAATAAAGAAACAATTTTAGCTTGAAAACGCTCGGGAGGGGCTGTTGCATCTCGCTCTCGAACACCATCTGCATAAATAGCATCAATGTACATAAAAAATGGATTACGTCGATTGTAAACATTATATACACTAAAAGTCAGGTCACTTTTGAGGCGTTTGGTACTGTTAGGAAACAGTTTCCAGACAACTCCAAAATCCAAGCGATGATAAGCTGGCATCCTAAAACCTCCTCTTTCTGTATAAATTGGAATAAACTGAAAGGCATTGGTACCTGTAATATCACTCTGTATGTAGCGTCCTGTGGGTAGTGAAATCGCACTGCCTGTCCCATATACCCATGAAGCACTCAATGTCAATGGAAATTTATCTCGCCACCAAGGCAAATCCCACATGACTACCGCAGAAATATCATGCCGACGGTCATTAGGTGGATGAAAAGGTTGACCATCATTAATCGCCTCAAACTGTCTCCATGTCCACGAAAGCGTATATCCTATCCATCCTCTTATGTCCCCATTTTTCTTTTCGATATAAAATTCAGCTCCATAGCTACTCCCTTTCCCAAAGATGAATTCGTCATCCAAATTGTCATTGACAAACAGTTGGGCTCCATCTCTAAAATCAATTTGATTGTGCAACCATTTGTAATAACCTTCTACAGATACAAAATAGTCTTTGCCCAAGGCCCACGACGCTCCTACCGATACTAAATCAGAGGTTTGCGGACGTACACGGGTATTGGAAGGATACCATACATCTGTTGGTAAACTTGCACCAGAGGTGGCTACTAAATGAATATACTGGTTCATACGAGCATAGCTTGCCTTGATTGCTACATCTGGATGGACGCTATATTTCAAAGCAAATCGAGGTTCTGCATTTTGATAAAATGTTCCTTGATTGAGAAAGCCACTAAAACGAATCCCTGTCAGTAGTTTGACCTTTTTGCTAATCGCCCAATCATCCGATATATACGCTCCAAATTCTCCTGCATGAAAAATACTTCCTGCTTCTAGATTGAAACCATCGTTATTGCCAGCATCAAAGCGACCGACTGTGAAGTAATGATAAATACCTGTTGCCCCAAAACGTACTTCGTGTTTATTGGATGGCAACCATGTAAACTCTGATTTTAGATTAATATCTCGAATGCCAGACCCCAATGAAAGACTAAAATTATCAAATTGATTATTGATATCATAAACATAATCAGAGAAGGTAAGTGCTGTATTGACAAATAGCTTAGGGGAAATCGTTCTATTCCAACGCAGAGTACCTGCTATATTCCCCCAATTGAAATTAAAATTGATGGTGTTGGAGCGAAAAGTAAAGACATCTCGCCCAAAGTACCCGCTTAAAAACAAACGGTCTTTATCACTGATATCATAATTGAACTTGACATTGATATCATAAAAACTATAATCAGGGATTTGTCTCCAATTGGGGTTATTCTCTTCTGCTTTGTTAATAATAGAGGTAATCAAATCCACGTATGTTCGTCTTCCAGAAATAATAAAAGCCCCTTTATCCTTCACCAATGGACCTTCTACTGTCAATCGAGAGGAGATCAGCCCTAAACCACCACTCAATTGTATTTTTTTACGATTACCTTCCCGCATCCGAACATCAATCACAGAGGATAGCTTACCACCATACTGAGCAGGGAATCCTGCCTTGTACAATTTGACATTTTTGACGGCATCTGCATTGAAAGTACTGAAAAAACCAAAGAGGTGACTAGGATTATAAATTGGTGCTTCATCCAATACAAAAAAGTTTTGGTCTGCTCCTCCTCCACGTACATATACTCCCGAGGAACCTTCTGTTCCTGATTGTACACCTGGTTTTAGTTGTAATATTTTTATAATATCTACTTCTCCAAAAATAGCTGCTATTTCTTTTGCCTCTTTGACAGAAACCTCCTCTACTCCCATTTGGGTCGAATTGAGTTTTTCTCTATTAGAAGAAGCCGAAACGACCACTTCTTTAATCGTCTTTCCGTCAGAAAGTTCCACTCCTATAATGGTGTCTTTATTGAGATAAAACTTATAGATAATTGGCTCATACCCTATATAAGAAAAAGTAATTAATGCCGTATCTTGAGGCAGTGTCAAGGAATAGAAACCATACTCATTGGAAGTGGTACCCGTACTCCCATCTCCTACATATATATTAACTCCGATTAATGTTTCTCCATTATTAGCATCCTTGACTACTCCACTAATCGTATGATTTTGAGCGATTACTTCTACGACCGAAAAAAGTAATACTACATATAATATATATAATTTGTACATTAGTTTAGGTATTGAAAAGCGAGATTATAACCGTCTGTTACAATCTCGCTTCTATGTGATGAATGTTTTGTGAGGGAGTGGTTTACCAACCGCCTACTTCACTATCATTATCATTTTCTTCATCGTTCTTTTCTGCTGCTGCTTTTTCGCGTGCATACTCTGCTTCTCTTTCTGCATGACGACGTGTAAATTCTTCGTAATCATAATCAGGCATCAACTCTGTTTTGACATGATCAACTACATCAGTCAGAGAATCTACAAAACGATTAAAATCTTCCTTGTATAAAAAGATTTTGTGTCTAGAATAACTATCATCTTCAAATCTACGAGTAGATTCTGTAATAGTAACATAGTAATCTGTTCCCTTGGTCTCTCGTACATCAAAGAAATAAGTTCTTCTGCGACCTGCCTTTACTTTCCTAGAATACACACTCTCAAAGCGATTATCCTTATTATCGTATCCCACTGCCTAAAACTTTATTGAATGAATAAATTGATTGTTAATCAAAATTGTTTTGCAATTACATTTGACTGTTTTGAAACAACTTTGTACTGCTAAAATAGAAAGTATCGGGATATTATCCATTTTTTTGTCAAATAAATATCATTTTTTTCCACTTGCTAGAGTTCAAATCCTAAAAATAAGTGCTGTGAAAGCGATAAGTCTATCTAAATTATATCAAGGTCTGTCTTTTTGGCTATTTTGCAGCTGATCTAGGAAGTAGTGTTAAAAGCATTTGCTCAACTACTTCTTAATTTTATGAAAACAACCATATACCTTATTACCATGAAAAAAAATAACCTACTCACACTCCTACTACTAGGAAGTTGTCTTTCTGTAACTTCTGCTCAATTCAACTATCAGATGGGAACAGATGCTCTACGTAAAAATACGACAGGCATACACAATACAGCTATCGGGCATCAAAGTATGCGAAGCAATACTAGAGGAAGCTTCAATACTGCTTTTGGTGCAAGTGCTCTGCGTATGAATACGGAAGGACAAAATAATACCGTGGTTGGCTATCAATCCTTGTATAGGAATACAACAGGTAAAGAAAACACCTCTATCGGTGCCAATGCTATGAATACCAATGCGACAGGTAATTATAATACAGGAATTGGTACTTTTACTTTAGCGTTTAGTCGTAGTGGAAACCACAATACTGCTGTTGGACACCGTGCTCTAATGAGCAATACGAGTGGAAATTCTAATATTGCTGTCGGTGGATATGCTCTACAAAGTAATGAAACTGGGGCTTATAATACTGCCTTTGGCTACTATTCTCTATATAGTAATACTAAGGGGAAAAACAATACAGCCGTTGGAAATAAAGCTTTTTCATCGGGCTTCTCTTACAATAACTCTACTGCCCTAGGAGCCAATAGTGCCATTTCAGCAAGTAATCAAATTAGAATTGGAGATACAGAAGTTAAGAGTATTGGTGGACGTGTTGGCTGGACTACAGTATCCGACGGACGATTCAAACATCATATCCAAACCAATGTACCTGGACTTGATTTCATCAATAAATTGACTCCTGTGACTTATCAAGTAGACAATAAAAAGATTCGTCGCTATCTTAACCTTAGTGATAGTCTAGTAAGCGATGACAACAGTATTCAATCTGGATTTATAGCACAAGAAGTAGCTGCTGCTGCAGAAGAAACAGGTTATCAATTTAGTGGTATTGATGCTCCCAAAAATGACCAAGATTACTATGGTTTGCGTTATGCTGAATTTACTGTACCTTTGGTAAAAGCTGTACAAGAACTATCAGCAGAAAACGAAGCACTCAAGGAAGAGGTAGCAACGTTAAAAGCTCAAAACAAGCAATTGGAACAGCTCCAAGCAGAAGTAGCTGAAATCAAAGCACTATTGAATACACAAGCAGCAAAATAAATGAATAACATGCCAAATCATACCACTGTCATCAGTGACATCATCAAAGATAGACGTTCCGTTTATCCTCAGTTTTATACCGAACAAAAAATAGACAAAAGTATTATTGAAGAGCTTTTGTTACATGCTAATTATGCTCCTACGCATCGAAAAACGGAACCTTGGCGTTTTAGAGTCATTACGGGCGAAAAACTAGGAGTACTAGGTGACTTATTAGCTAAATTTTATGAAGAAAATACTGCTTCAGAAAAATTTCAAGCAACAAAGAAGGCTAAAAAAGCACTCAAACCACGCCAGTCCTCTCACTTGATTGCCATTTGTATGGAACGTGATCCCAAAGAAAGTATTCCCGAATGGGAAGAAGTAGCGGCGACCGCTATCGCTGTACAAAACATGATGTTATTGGCTAGTAGCTTACAAATTGGCTCTTACTGGAGTTCTTACAAAGCTATAGAAAGCCCTGCTTGTAGAGATTTTCTAGCACTAAAACCATCCGAACGTTGTCTTGGTTTTCTTTATTTAGGTTATCACCAAATGCCTAAAATAGAAGCCATACGTAAGCCGATTGAGTCCAAAACAATTTGGCTCTAACACCAACAAGAAAGGTTCGTCAGACATTGTCTAACGAACCTTCTTAATCACCAAAAATCAATCAATTTATCTTATGTTTTTTACTAAGATAATCCAAGATATGAAATATTATTACTCTACCAAAACTATTTTAGCTAAAAAAGTTTACTGTTTGTAAATTAATTGAATATCTATTGAAAAATTTGATGATTTTTATACTTTTTGATGCCCTTATTTATCCTCAGAAGGTATCATCGTCCATCTAAAAATACTATCGTCCAGTGCTTGCTCCAATACTAACTCATCCTTGTCTGCACGGACAATACGATAATCATTGAACCCTTTAACACTGTCGAATTTGACAGAATCGCCTTCTATCTTGTATTCAAAAATACGGTCATTCCCTCCCATTTCCATTTTGAATGAATTGATGGTGCTTTTGACTTTTTTCTTTTTTGTTTTACCATTTTTGAGCTCCACTTCTTTCATTTTTTTCTCTACACGCGAGTTGAAAGTCATGTATACATCTCCAGCAATTGCCTTCACATCAATCTCTCTTCCATCTTTCTGCAACTTGGTACATTCCCAATCTTTTACTTTCGCAATTGTCTTAGCTATTTTAAGGTCATCTGCATCTTGTGCATTTGCCTGATAAGTTGTACCCAGCATCAAAAGAAGTACTACCAATACGTTTAGTGTCTGTTTCATAGTTTTGTTTTTATTAATTTTCTATCTCCACTACCTCTTATAAAAAGTCTGTTAGTAGAAACCACAAAAGCAAATAAACGATTTCCATACCAAAAGGAGGAATAAACTTCTTAATATTTTGTTATTCTGAGTCCGCTCTTGCCAAATGCCAAGTCAATTTATCATTTTCAAGTATGATCGTATCCATAGTTACTTGTTCTATTTTCATAGCAGGATACTTAGTACCAGGATAGAAAAGGCTGTCTCCTTTTACCACGTATTTAGTCGAATCTGGTGGTGGAGCTGGTGTCGTTCGTAGTGTCTTAACACGAATACCTCCTTTGGTATATTCATAATATGGATTTCCCATCAAATCCCCCATCATTACTCTTCCATCCTTAAAACGGATTGCCATCATTTGCCACTCTCCTACAAGTATTTCTGCTTTAGATATTACTTCCTGGCTGTTTTTTGATGTACCTTTGGTGTTATTGCAGGCAAATAAAAAGCTTATGGCTACTATTCCTACGATTATTTTTCTCATGCTGTTATACTAATTTTATAGATGCGTAATTTTATTATCTTAATGTTACTTTTATCCGTTAGTTACACTTACGGACAGACTGAAAGCTACGAAACCTTATTGGATTTGGGAGAAAAAGAGCTGCAAAAAAAACAATATAAAGAAGCGGTTATATATTACAATCAAGCGGTTGCTATTCAAGAAGACCTCCCAAAAGCTCATCTGCTGAAAATAGAATGTGCCATTCGCCTTAAGGATATTTCTACCTACAAGGAAGCACTAACAGCATTGGAAAAAATCAACTATTCTATACCTACTAACTGGTATTTGATTTTAGCACAAATTGCTCAAGACAAAAGACAATATAGTCAAGCACTAGAAATTCTAAATAAGGCACAAAAAAATACCCCCTTCAATAGAGATTTGCTTTTGCAAAAGGTTGCTGTATTTGAAGCTACTCATCGCTCTGCTGAAAAAATTGCCCTCCTAAATCAACTTTACCTGCAAAATAATAAAGATCCACTAGTGGTCTATAAGTTAGCAGATAGTTATTTCTATAACAAACCTCAGAAAAGCATTACCCTATTCAAACAACTCCTACACGAAAAAGAATATACGAATATAGCTCTTCTATCTCTAGGGCAACTCTATACCAATCAGTATAAGTCTACTCGTGAAGATGCTGCTCTAAAAAGTGCTTACAATTATTATAAACTTTATGCCAATAGCCATCCTAAAGATGCCACTATCAAAAAACTAATGAAAGAACTCGGTACTATTGCTACTCCTTAAGAGTATATTTAAAACTAAAAAATCCCCTTCCAAAACAAATTTAGAAGGGGATTAAAGTTTAGTAATCTCTTAAAAGATTATTATTCATCTCCACCGTCAGATCCGTCCTCATCTAGATCTTCTAGTTCCAAATTCTCTAAATCCAAGTCCAAATCTAAGTCATCCAACTCTAAGTCTAGATCCAGATCATCCTCCTCTCTTTGAGGCAGTTGCACTGGTTTCGCTGGCAATTGGACATTATCTTCATAAGGTTTGAATTTCTTCGTATCATAGGCATAAAAGTACAACTTAGAAACACCTGTCGTTTGATCCCAAAACATACATTCATAATAAGTCTTATCCTCTGAAGGAACATGTACTGAAGTATAATCTAATTGCAGATTCCCTATTGGCTTTTTTCCTAATGGAGTAGTTGGCAGTTGAACATTATCTCCATAAGTAACAAATTTTTTATCCGTATAATTATAAAAATATAATTTTGAAACTCCTGTTTTAGTATCCCAAATCATACATTCATAGTAGGTCTTATCTTCCGAAGGGACATGTACAGAGGTATAATCCATCATAATTTGTCCCTCTACGCTACTCCCTAAAGGATTTGTTGGTAATTGAACATTATCCTTATAGGCTATGAATTTTTTTTCCGTATAGTCATAAAAGTACAGCTTGGAATCACCTGTTTGAGTATCCCATACCATACATTCATAGTAGGTCTTGTCTTCTGCCGGAACATGCACTGCCATATAATCCATCATAATAGGTGTAGTCGTTCTTTTACCTAAAGGACTAGGAGGTAGTTGAACATTATCTTTGTAGGCTATGAATTTTTTTTCCGTATAGTCATAAAAATATAATTTTGAGACACCTGTATTAAGACTCCAAACCATACATTCATAATAGGTCTTGTCCTGTGAAGGAACATGTACAGATGTATAATCCATCATGACTCCATCTTTGACATCTATTCCTAATGGAGCCTTAGGCAATTGAACATTATCCTCGTAAGCGACAAACTTCTTATCACTGAAGTTATAGTAATATAATTTAGAAAGTCCCGTCTTAGTATCCCAAACCATACATTCATAATAGGTCTTATCTTCTGAAGGAATATGCACTGCTGTATAATCCATCATGACCTTACCTTCTACCTGTCCTCCTAGTGGAGTAACTGGTAATTGGACATTATCTTCGTAGGCAACAAAATTTTTATCCGTATAGTTATAATAGTATAATTTTGATACACCTGTCTTAGTATCCCAAACCATGCATTCATAATAAGTCTTGTCCTGCGAAGGAATATACACTGCTGTATAATCCATCATGACACGACCGCCAGCCTCTTCTATTTCTTGTAGAAAGGTTCTGTCTGCAAAATTATAATTAATGGCATAACTATATTCCCCTTGGAATAAGAATAAGCACACTAGTAGTATCCATACGATACTTCCTTTATTGGAGTGATTCATTGTTTTTATTTTTTATAGTTTAAGAATGTTTTTTCTATAATTCGGCAACACTCTTCTAGCTGCTCTTCCGTCATCACTAATGGTGGAGCAAAACGAATAATATTTCCGTGAGTAGGTTTTGCCAAAAGTCCATTTTCAGATAAAGCTACGCACAAATTCCAAGCCGTAGAGCTATCTGGTGTATCATTAATCACAATGGCATTCAACAAACCTTTTCCTCTCACTAGTGTGATCAAATCTGTTTTTTCGCCTAGTTCATTCATACGCTGACGAAATAACTTACCTAAATGGCGAGCGTTCTCCGCCAATTTTTCATCTTTCACCACTTCTAGGGCTGCTACTGCTACGGCACAAGCCATAGGGTTACCACCAAAAGTACTTCCATGTTGTCCTGGATGGATAACATCCATAATATCATTATTTGCCAATACAGCAGATACAGGATAAACACCGCCAGAAATTGCTTTTCCTAAAATCAAAATATCAGGCGTCGTATAAGTAGACTGACGCTCACAAGTAGCTCCACAGTTACAATTACCACAAATACTCAATAGACTTCCTGTTCGAGCAATTCCTGTTTGGATTTCATCTGCTATGAAAAGAACGTTATTTTCTTTACACAAAGCCGCCGCTTTAGGAATAAAATCTTCATCTGGCACAAACACACCTGCTTCTCCCTGTATGGGTTCTACCAAAAAACCAGCAACGCGGCTTCCGTATTCTTTTAAGGCTGCTCCTAGAGCCTCCAAATCATTGTAAGGAACGGCTACAAAACCAGGAGTATAAGGACCAAAACTCCCCTTAGCATCTGGATCACTCGAAAAAGAAATAATCGATACCGTACGACCATGAAAGTTCTGTCCACACACAATAATAATAGCTTCGTTATTCGCAATCCCTTTCTTTTCGTATCCCCACTTTCTGCATATTTTAATGGCCGTCTCTACTGCCTCCGCTCCACTATTCATTGGCAACACCTTATCCAAACCAAAATATTCCGTAATATACTTTTCGTAAGGACCCAATTTGTCATTATAAAAAGCTCTTGAAGTTAACGTTAGTGTTTGAGCCTGTTCTGCTAGTGCTCCAACTATTTTGGGATGACAGTGTCCTTGATTAACAGCAGAATAAGCTGATAAAAAATCATAATATTGTTTGCCTTCTACATCCCAAACGTGTACGCCTTCTCCTTTAGCCAGCACCACAGGCAATGGGTGATAGTTATGTGCTCCGTATTTATCTTCTAGATGAATGAGTTGTTCTGAATTCATTTTGGTAGTCATTTCCATAATAATTGATTAAGAATTGAATTTAATTCGTACAATCTGTACTTTTACGCTCTGAATGCTAGACATTATTATGAATGGAGTTGTATTATAGAACAATAGTAGATTTTTTTGAGTAGAGAAATAAACGCACAGATTCGTAGCCATAGCTACGAAATTGAGCATTTATAAAACTAGTCAGAAAAAGATGTTTATTTTTCTATGCAAAACCATTCATAATAATGTCTATTAACATAGTCTTGCGATTCAAAGCAGTTCAGTGATTTTAGATTGATTTCCAAAAATAAGAAAATTTGCGACTTTATAGAAATTTAGTGCAGGCAGCTGTCTCTGCCTTACAACAAATATTTGACGAAGGAAAATTAGCGGATCGTGTCGTCCAACCATTACTCAAATCCAATAAAAAATGGGGATCCAAAGACCGTAAATTCATAGCAAGTAATGTCTATGATGTCGTTCGTTGGTATCGACTATACTATGAGGCATTGGGACGAACGCCCCAAACAGCACTAGATTGGTATCATCTACTCGCTACCAAATGGTACCTAGCAGGCGAAGAACTACCTGATTGGGAAGAATTCGCTTCTTTGGATAAAGCCGCTATATTAGCAAGACATGCAGAAGTAACTACAGTCAGAAAAATTAAAGCTTCTATCCCTGACTGGCTAGATGAACTGGGACAAAAAGAATTAGGGTCTCAATGGGATGCTACCCTGCACGCTTCTAATCAGCTCGCAGATCTCACTATCCGTGTCAATACAATGCTGACAACACCTGATAAACTCATCAAGCACCTAGAAAAACAAAATGTAGTTGCTCAAAAAACTAATACCGCCAACGCCTTAATCATCCCTACTCGACAAAAAATAACCCATCTACAAGCTTTTAAAAAAGGATGGTTTGAAGTACAAGATTTGTCCTCTCAATGGGTCGCTCCACTACTCAATCCCAAACCCAATAGTTTGGTTATTGATGCCTGTGCGGGGGCTGGTGGCAAAAGTTTACACTTAGCTAACTTGATCAAAAATAAAGGGAAAGTAATTGCGATGGACATTACTGCCTCTAAACTCCAAGAGCTTCAGAAACGAGCAAAAAGAGCCAATAGCAACTGTATATAC
The DNA here is from genome assembly GCA_964404215.1 of uncultured Aureispira sp. Classification (GTDB taxonomy): domain Bacteria; phylum Bacteroidota; class Bacteroidia; order Chitinophagales; family Saprospiraceae; genus Aureispira. The sequence goes on from CAYOJF010000078.1 coordinate 11,606, forward strand.
ACCCAAACCATCAAAAACACAGATACCGTACGCAACTCTTATGATAAAGCAGATTATTTGTTGCTCGATGTTCCTTGTTCTGGACTAGGTACCCTCCGTCGCAATCCCAATATTAAATGGCACCTATCTCCTAGTTTTGTCTCCGAAATAAGAGCTACACAACAATCTATCCTAAAGAATTATACTAAAATGTGTAAAATAGGTGGCAAAGTAGTTTATGCAACTTGCAGCATTTTGCCTTCTGAAAATGAAGAACAAATTCAGCAATTTCTTAAAGCAGATTATGGACAAGGATTCCAACTACTACAAGATAAAAGTATACTTCCCCAAGATGGTGTCGGCGATGGATTCTATATGGCATTATTGGAACGAACTTCTTAAGTCAAAGTAACCTATGAAGCCCTCTCTTCTCTATTGGATCTTATTAATGGCAATTGTTTGCTTATGTGGAGGGCTTTGCATGGATAATGGTCACAATATGGATGACGATTTTGCTCTATATTTAGAGCAAAGCCAAGCTATTTTGGATGGTAATGTCTCCGTTCTTTATGAGAAAAATCGTTTGGCAATGGAGTACTCTGGAGCTACTACAGGGCCTTATCTATATCCAATGGGGTTTCCACTTTTATTAGCTCCTGTAGTTTATTGGTTCGGCATTGAATGGTTGGTATTAAAATGGTTTTGCTTCTTATTTTTTGTAGCTAGTTTGCCTTTTGTTTGGTCTGTACTTCGCTACTTTGAAAGCAATAAAAAGTACTGCTACCTTACCTTAGTTAGTATTGCTCTAAATTATCATTTCATTCGTTTTGGGGATTGGATTTACTCGGATTTGCCCTTTTTCTTCTTTTTCTTTATCAGCCTTCACCAAATTCTACACCTAAAAAAAACAACTACCTATTCTCAATACCTACTCCTTGGGATTAGTATATGGATGACTTATTGGATTAGAGACATCGGAATTACGCTATTTGTCTTCTTATTCGCCTATCAATGGCAACATCGTCTAATTTCCACGATTAAAAATCACTTTCCCTATACCTTCTGTTTGGCTGCTTGGCTATTAGTTCAGTATTTTCTGCCAGATGGAGGAGCCAATCACCGACAATTACTACTCAGCAATATTAGTTGGCAGTCTATTGGCAATAATATATTATTATATAGCAAGCTTGTTGGTAATTTTTGGTTTATCTTCCGCCCTATCCCCATAGCACTACAATATTTCATTAGTGGAATTTTAATTCTATTACTTTATAGAGGCTATCGTCAAAAAAGCACTTTAACGCGTTCTTATTTAATATATCTACTTAGTTCAGCTTTTCTAGTGATTTGTTTAAGTTGGGTGAGTTTCCAAGGAATGCGTTTTGTTTTCCCACTACTCCCTTTTCTGACTCTTGGTATCATTCGTGGAATTGATTCCATTACTTTTCTGAATCGTCTGCGAACGAATTACGTTTTATTAACATTAATATTACTACAAACTACTCTTACAACTTTCCATTATTACAATAAAAACACAAATGAAGTAGCTACTGCTGAAATGCTACATCTTTATCAATTTATAAAACATGAACTGCCTCCTGATGCTCTTATACAATCCAACAAACCAAGAACGCTTCGATTATTTACCAATAGAAATAGTTGTCAAAAAAAGCATCCTCAGCTTACACATCAATTAATTCAAAACCCACAACAAGCTATTCCCAATTCTGCTAAAATAATTTTCCAAAACGCACATTATACCCTAATCGACTTATGAATAATTTAAACGATTTATTATTGGATGAAATCAAAAATCCAGAAACCCAACCAACCACCTATTCTTATACCTCTGCTAAAATAGAGGCAGGAATATTATCGTTCCTCTTTTTTGCATTTTTAATGGCCAACTATGATAATGGAATTATCTTAGTCATTGCTATATTATGCCTTATAGTCTCTCCTGTTTTTTACCTAATCAACACCTTCAATAAGCCACATTTCCATATCCCTGAAGCTAAAAAAACTAAGATGGGTATTTGGAATATCATGAATCTTTTTTGTCTAATTATCATTTCATTTCTACCTATTGTTCCTTTTTTCTATATAGGGCTACTCAGTCCATTTCTTTATTTCCTGACATTAACAATTTGGGAATCTCGCAGTAGCGAAACCAAACAACCTATTCCTATTATTCTATTCCATACTGGAATATTGCTATTTATTTCACTATTAGCAATCAGTAGTCATATTAGTGATTATTGGATTTTACGTGGTGTGTATACGATTATTGCTGTAGAGATTTCATCCTTTCTATGGATGTTATTTTGTGTCTTGTCCAATAAAGAAAAGTATGGCTCTTTTATCTTTTATTTTCCTAGACAAATTGCATTTGTTATTTTCGGAGCCTTCGCATTTTATGATCTACTCAAAAGCTGGTTTTAAGAAATGGAAGTACTAGACGACTGGGAAAAACCCATCCAAAAAAAAGAAAAAGATTATTCTTTAATACCCGTGTACATAGAAATTGCACTTTTAGCAATCATAGTATTTGTCGTACTATTTCAACCAAAACCACCAGCATTTGTAGGTATGGCTTATATGATTATAGCAGTACTATTCTATATCTTCATTCCTTTTCTTCGCCCTTATGTTGATATTACAGATGATCAACGGGTCAGAATTGGATTTTGGAATATTTTCAATATCCTACTCGTTCCTATTACCTTGTCCTATTTCAGATCTGATATATTGTTCCCGCTCATTCATACCATCAGTCTAAGTGGTTATTTTTTCATGCTTGCCCATGTAGAGTCTAAAAACACCCCTACTAGAAGTCCTCAAGCTATCCAAATCTTTCATCTTAGTATTGGAGTTGCAGTTATTCTTGCCTTTTGCGTCTTTTCTCTATTAAGGCACCAGCTCACTAAAGAATACGGAGCATATCTTGCTCTTGCCTTAGCAGCTATACAAGTTTTCTCCTTTTATTTGATTGTTGTAGATTTCAGAAAAAACGATAAAAATTGTTTACAATACCTCTTTTATATTCATCGACAATGTTTTATTGTTGTTATGTGCTCTTTATTTGTTTTATTCAATTAAAAGACTCCTTGACAATGAAAGAAATACTAGATTACAATTCAAAAGAAACAAAACTATGGTATCAAAAAATAGCTAAAACAATTGTACTAGAAGCTATACTGTTGTTGATTGGGACCTATTATTTTTGTAATTTAGTACTCCTCAGTGATCTCCCTCAAGTACCTGAGTATTTACTCTATATTTGGATAATCGCTATTATGTTATTCTATGCAAGTACTCCTTTTTTCAAACCTTATATTACACTTGATTCTAAATATAGAATCATCCTAGGTGTCTGGAATCTAGCTAATATTTTTACGTTCCCTTTAGTCCTAACCCTGAATTTGAATATGAGAGAAAGCTTGCAAATTCCTGCTTTAAGTATATTATGCTATTTGGGGCTACAAGCAATTATAGAGTCTAAATACAGTACTCCAAAAACTCCTTTGCCTATTTTTTTGTTCTTCTTAAGTCTTTTGATTGTTGGAATAGCCATTTGTGGTTCTTTCTTTTTCAGAAGTCAATTATCCGAAAACCATTTCATCTTACTATTTTTAATTATAATGATCTTACAATCAACCTCTCTGATTAGTATGATTGCTTACCTCCTATTAGAACCAGAAGAACATAGTGCCTACTGGTATTATGTTCCTCGACAAGTTGCTATCCTGAGTAACTTACTACTGTTATATTATTTTTCATTTTAAGTTATGCCAGAAGAACAGCCACTACTAGATGCAGCAGACGACAACAAGAAAAAAGAAATCAATCCTTATATCTTTTTGTATATAGAGATAGGAATTTTAGTATTTGGATTTTTGTTGATGGGAAGTGTCTGGGGAGGAATCACTCATTCAATTGGCTTTTCTATTGTTCAAAAAGCTACTTCTGTCTATTTTTTTATCGCTACTTTTCTCTATATCGTACATACTTTTCGCAAACCTCAATTCCACACTGCTCAATTAACCAAAAGAATTTTTGGCAGTTGGAATCTAATTCAGTTTAGCATTCTTTTTTTGACCTATCAACTACGTCTGTGGGAATGGGCCAGTATTGTCATTTATAGCTGTATTTTATACTTTACTTTACTATCCATTTGGGAAGCAAAAAACAGCCCTACAGAGAAAGCAACTCCTATATTTCTTTTTCATATCGGCATAGCTCTTTTTTTGTTTGCTATTCTCAATCCAGGTTCTCCTTTCATCAACGATATGTCACTTTTCATCCTTATAATAGAAGGCGTTTCTTTTTTACTCATGCTTAGTCACATACTGCAAAACAAACTAAAAAATGCTGCTTTCATATTTTATATTCCTAGACAAATTGCTATCTTATTACTCTGCCTATTCCTTTATTGGACCAATTAAAAACACCCTAATATGTCTCTCAATGATACCGAAATCCTAGATTTCAAAGAAGAAGAGTTTGTCCCCACCTACTCTTATCGGCTAGCCTATATAGAAGGCATCATCCTACTCATTGGGATCCTATTGACAGGAATATCCTTGTTTCTTCCTCTTGGCGATTTTGAAATGTTCTATGTCTTTATATTAAGTATTTTCTATGCTTATGCCTCCTTCTTAAAACCTCACTTCAAGATTGAGAAAGTAATCAAACACACACTAGGCAGTTGGAATCTGATTAACATTATGCTTTTACTAATGTTTTTATTATCAAATGGTACTCTATTGGGACCTATTCTTTTCCTCAGTTTAGGCGGCTATTTTACAGTTTTAGCCTATTTGGAAGCGAAAACCAACCATCATTCTGTTGTACTTCCTATTTTTTTATTTCACTTGGGGTTAGTTGGTATGTCTTTCAGTGTATTTATTTGGGGCGATCCCTTACCCGCTATCGTTCGTGCTATTTTGCTACTCATTGAGTTGGCTTCCTTTGGACTAGCACTCATTCGATTTGGAGAGAATCGAAATCTAAAAGAACCTCTTTATTTCTATTTTACTAGACAGCTTTTAGTCACCTGTGCTCTAGTACTAATTAATTTAGCCTAAAAAAGAAAGCTCTTAAATCACCTTAAGTATGTCTTGGGGGTCGTCTGTTACTAGGTGAATTTTCACCTCATATTTTGGAAAAGCACTCGATAACTCTATCTGAAAATCCTCAAAAAGCTGAATAGTTTGTTCATCCTCTATGATTGCTTCTTGTACAAAAATAGAAAAGGTATATTTCATTCCATCTTTTTCCAAATAAAGACTCTTGGGGACTGCTTCATCAAAAAATAAAAGCTCCTCTAATACAACAGCAACTCCATCCACTTCCTTTCGATCCAAATTAGAATCATCATACAGAATATTATTTTCCACTGCCACTCCATAAGTTGCTACTTCAATCGTGTCATTTCCAAATAATAGGCCTCCAAGAAAAAGTGGTAAAAATGTAATCAACGCTCCTACTAATGAAAACCCAAGTATCCTTCCCCAACCATGAGTAGATCCTCCAGCTTCTATATGTGCTGTAATTTGTTCTTTCTGATAGTACTCAAAAATACCCAATGTTCCACCCATACAAGCCCCTCCCATAGCACCACTTGGTACAGAAAAAACGAAACCTGATAAGACCAGTACAATAGTAGATACTACAGCAATAGGCAAACTCCATTTAGCAGCTTTGGTCTCTCCCAAGACTCTAAAATTGTTCGCAAAGAAATAACCTGCAACTAACGGTCCGCCAAAAACGACTCCTGCTAGCAATCCCCACTTCGTAAATACAGCTGAAGATAAGATTGGAGTTTTATCTACTGACATGATTTTTGTAACTTACTGAACACTAATTAATTCGATATCAAAAATCAAAACAGCATTCGGGCGAATACCAGCTGGAGGTGTTGCACCATATCCTAAATGCGACGGAATCAGTAATTTACCTTTTCCACCTGCTTGGAAATACTGTAAGCCATATTGCCAGCCCTTAATGAGATTAGCTAAAGGAAATGTTGCAGGGCTAGTGGTAGTAGCATCAAACTGTTCGCCATCTACATAGTATCCGCTATAATTGAGAGTAATGCTACTATTAAGATTAGGTGTAGCTCCTGTCCCTACTCGATCTATTACATAATATAATCCATCTTGTGCTGCTATAGCATTTAGATTATTGTCTGTTATATATTGTTGGATGGTTTCTTCATTCTCTGTTTTGTAATCTTTAGCACAAGCAGAAAATAAAACGATTGTCGAGAGAGCTAATAAGCCTAATAATATATTTTTCATTCTATCTTTTTTTAAAAGTAAATTTAGAGATGCGATACTGTACATCTCTAAGATCACTTAGAACCTTCCTTCTGTGTATTTTTCCCACTTATCTAATAATGCTTGAAAATTATCTGGCAAAGGAGCTTCCTGATAAATTGGTTCTCCTGTACTTGGATGTTCAAACCCTAATGACTTTGCGTGCAATGCCTGATTAGGCATCAATTTGAAACAGTTGTGTACAAATTGCTTGTACTTTGTAAATACAGTACCTTTTATGATTTTATCTCCACCATACTCTTTATCACCAAACAATGGATGCCCAATATGTTTGAAATGGACTCTAATTTGGTGGGTACGCCCTGTTTCTAGCTTACATTCTACTAAGGTAACATAACCAAAACTTTGGACTACTTTATAGTGTGTGATTGCATGCTTGCCTCTCTCTCCTTCTGGAAAAACACAACGAATACGTCTATTGTTAGGGTGTCTATCAATATTGCCTTCTATAGTCCCCTCTTCGTTCTTGAGATCTCCCCATACTAAAGCTAGGTAACGGCGTTCAATTGTACGATCGAAAAACTGTTTTGCTAAATGAGACATTGCCTCTTCTGTTTTGGCAATAACCATCAAGCCTGTCGTGTTTTTATCAATTCGATGTACAATTCCTGGACGTTCATTACCTGTTACAATAGGGAGTCCTTTCAAGTAATGCACTAACCCATTGACCAATGTCCCATCTAGGTTACCAATACCTGGATGGACAACTAAACCTGCTGGTTTGTGCAATATCAACACCTCGTTATCTTCATATCGCACATCCAAATCCATAGGTTGAGCCTCTGGACCTCCCAATCTTTTTTGTTTTTTCCATCGGACATTGACCTTCTGGTGAGGCTTAATTTTGACATTGCTCTTATCTATCACCTTATCATTGACCGATACCCAACCATCGCCAATTGCTTTTTGAATACGGTTACGGGTAACTCCTTCTAAGCGATTTAGCAAAAACTTATCAATACGAATCGGTTCTTGTCTAGGATCAATGATATACTCAGACAATTCATACACTGTCTGATCGTCTTCTATTGTTGTTTGTTGTTCTTTGTTTTCCATAAGACCACAAAGATACGATTATTTTTTAGTGTTTTAGATTTCGCCCACAATAGATTCTGTCACATTAATAATATGATCACCTACTCGCTCCAAAGCGGAAAAAAGATTGCTATAATATAAAGCAGAAGCTACTTTGTAATCTTTCTTTCCCAAGTTGTCGTTATTCTCATTTCGAAGCTGATTTCGAAGAGTATTAATTTTGTCCTCAACCATCCGAGCTTCCGCTGTCGTTACATTATCGTAACTAACCTCTTTAAGGTTCTTATTCATCACATCAAAAGCCTCTCCCACTAAAGTAATCATTTTATTAATACCCTCTCTCTGCTGTGGTACAAAATAAATTTTTTGCTCCAACTTGTGTTCGTAAGATTTCAACATCTGAAAATAAATATCGCCAATACGCTCCAAATCGTTCGCAATATTCATATAACTTCGAATACGAGTAGCCGTACGAGCCGTCAATTCTTGATCGGTCATTTTAGTCAAGTACTCTGTAATTTCTATTTCTATATTGTCAGCAATTCCTTCGTATTTAACAATGCGTTTTGCTGTTTCTTTTTTCAATTTACTGTCCGTACTATTGACAATAATATCAAAAAAACCATGCATTCTAGATACAATATCGCCATAGTGAGCCGTCTCTTTCTGCACAGCATCCGTCGCTAATTCTGGTGTTAGAACAGCACTAGAGATGAATTGCAATTTACCAATTGTCTCATCTTCGCTGTCCTTATCCTTGATTGTGCGTTGAGCCACTTTAACTAATAATGGGATAAAACCAATCATTAGTAATACATTCATTACATTGAATACGGTATGGAAAGCTGCTAATGCCATAGGCATATCTACTGCTGTTTGGTAAGGATCCTGAACCCCCAAATAGTTCTGAATAAACACAGAAAACACAGGTAAGAACAATGGCATGACTAATATCATCCATGTTACCCCTACAATATTAAATGTGGAATGAATTCGTGCCGCTCTTTTAGCGGCTGTATTTCCTACTAATGCAGCTACTTCTGCAGTAATAGTGGTACCAATATTTTCTCCCAATATCATAGCTGCCGCTACCTCAAATGGTAACCATCCCTGAGCACACATAGTCAATGTAATTGCCATCGATGCACTAGAAGATTGTACGATAACGGTCAATAATGTACCAATAAATACAAAGATGACACGAGACAAAAATCCCCAATCAGCAAAACTCTTTAAAAACTCTAATGCTTCTGGATTATTTTTGATATCAGGAACGGCTTCTTTCAAGAAGCCTAACCCTAAAAATAGGATAGCAAAACCAACAATAAACTCGCCCCAATACTTCATTTTCCCTTTACCTGCCAGTATCATTGGGATACCAAACGCAAATAAAGGAACAGAATAAACCGATAGTTTCACCTTAAAGCCCAAAATAGATACAATCCACCCTGTAACAGTGGTACCAATATTGGCACCTAACATCACTCCAGCTGCCTCTAATATGGACAAGAGACCAGCATTAACAAAACTAACTACCATAACAGTAGTAGCCGAAGAAGACTGAATCAAAACAGTAATCAAAAATCCTGTAAAAACACCAATGACTCTGTTTTGTGTCATCGTACGAAGTATATTTCTGAGTTGTCCCCCAGCTGCTAGCTGAATACCATCACTCATTTTTTTCATACCGTAGATAAAAAATGCTAATGCACCCAGTAGCTGTAATGTATCTCCAATAATAGCTGCTCCCATTGTATCTGTATCTTATTGTAGTTCGTAGTCAAAGAAAATTATTACTATAATGATTCTCCTCAACCTCTTTCTAATGATTAAACATTGCACGAACAGGTTCGTCATAATGTTTATATAAACGAGAAGATCTTTAGAATCCTTCTCTCTGTCTTCCGCAAAACTAAAAATTCTTATTAGAATTTTGCTAGACTACTCTCAAAATTAGTGGTAAATGTTAAAAAATGACGGTACACCTTATTACCTATTCTTTAATTGAATATTAATTTAATGTTAAGCACCTATCTGGATATTTCACGCTCGAGATTTAAACAACCGATACCCCCTTAAGAAAAGTACTAAAATATGATTTCAAAAAAAACTAATAACCATTCGTACAGCATTATGAACCATTCATCAATATTCGTCCTTTTTCCAAAAAAAACACTTCTATTATTAAAAAACATATTTTACATTTATCGGCATATTTTAATGACCAACTAACTATATCTCCCAGTTAGCCAAACAACTCATCACGATGGATGTAAAAAAAATAAAATTAGTAGCAATTAAAGATGGTTCTCTCAAGACTGATTTGCATCGAAAAGAATTTGTCAAGTGCACAGATGCCTTAAAACAAGGGCATACCTCATTTGACTTAGCACTCCCCTTCTATCTTTGCCTAGACCAAACTTTTGATAAAGGAAAGAAAACTGGACTATTATTTATTATTGGCAACCGCAAAAATGAATGGAAACAACACCTTGCGACACAAGCCAAAGATAGTAAGCAAAAAAAGAATGTACTATGGGGATCTTGTTATATGGATTTATCCAATCGCAAACCCACACTACGTATCGCCCCCGAAAAAGGCAATGCCAAAATCAATAAAATCAATCAGCAAGGTAAGGATCTATTCAAAAAAGCAGGCATTGTGCTTGATTTTGAAAAAGGAATTGTGATTGAAGATGCTGACCAAGCAGAGCAAGAAGAAAATACTGCTAAAAAACAACAACTCGAAAAAGACCTGAAAGATATTTGGAGTGATGTTGGCAAAACCAAAAAAGAATTAGATGCAGCTACCGACCGTAAGGAGAAGTTCAAACATCAATTCCATCTTCTAGAGCTTGCAACACAATTTGAAGCAAAAAGCACTGCTTATAATGCCCTATCTAATGATAACAATGCTACAGAGACTTTACTACCAAAAGCTAGTGGACAGTTGGCAACAATCAAAAGCAGACTAGAAGAAAATCCAAGAATGCAAGAAATCAACAAAAATATAGATGCTTTCAAAGCTAGGATTGCCCGTATTAATGACTTACTCAATGCCGCTAATCTAACTCCTATCACCTTCTAAATATCACTCAACAAATGAAACCAAACGAAAGACAAGTCCTACTAGACGAATTCAAATCATTGCAAGACTTTCTCAATAATAATAAAGAAGTTTCTTTTTTGTATCCCAATGTGGTAGAACAGATCAGAACTAGCTATAGGGAAATAATCTACAATAAAGTTGATAGAAAAGATAATGGGATCACACTTTATGCTAATAAAATAGAAGATACGGCCACATTTGTAGGCAATGTAATGACTAGTATGGAAAAAGGGAGAAACATCTTTACAGGAGGGTTAGACCAAGCTGTCCTGATTGATGATCTCAAAGAATCTCCTATTCCAAAGCTTTTCAATTTGAGTGATCCTATTTTCCAAACTATTGAGTTTGAAATTCAAAATGTATTTGACAATTTGGAAGGCACTTATGTAACCCAAGAAGAACTCTACAAAGAACTCCATTATGTTATTAGTAACACTTATACCAATCTAGACGCTGCTAGTATCAAAAAATGTACAAACATTATTACCATCAAAAAAATGGGTATTGAACTAATCAATACTTATATAAGAGACTACAAACAAAAATACAAATCTGGAGATCATGGACACTTTGGGCAGGATTTCCAAACGTTAGCTGATGCTATTACGGAATTTTACAACAACAATAGTGCATTAACACAAGTAGAAGCTGCGAGCCAAGTAGAAACTTGGGTCAAAAATATCACTCCCCAGCTTCAGACAATTGCTAATGATACTTATGCTAATGCTCCCATACAAAATAATATTCTTACCAATACACTAGCTAAACAAATAGCCACTGTCAGTGAAGATGGGATGCAACTCTACTTGAAAGCTCTTTCTGATGCCCTGATTAAAGTAGAAGAGGGTACTACACTCGCTGCCGCATCCGAAACATTCATCAGTATACTACCAACTATAAAACTCCCAACATTATCTGAAGACCAATTAAAACCACTAAGTGCAAGTCCTAATTTCATCCTCCAACAATTAACCGCCAAAATTGACCTAAATTCTGTTTTATTGAGTGCTGTAGATGTCAATTCCCCTGATTTCATAGTCAATCAAGATGATTTCAGAACCAATCTGACTAAAGAACTTAATGAATGGCAAAATGAACTCAGCAACTCCTTAGCAGAAGCTGCTGACCTTATCCTCAAGCTAGACGGCTGTACGATTAATGGGGCTCAATTTCTCAAAGGCATTCAAGATTGTAGTAAGCTAGAAGCCGTTTCTAAGGCATTGGGAACATTAGCTTTTGGAGAAATGAAACTCCGAAAGCATACTGATTTATCACAATTTGAAGAAGAATGGGGACACCCTTGGCAAGCCGCCATCAATAGTATTGATGTCGAAAAAGATATTATTGATGCTCTAGCAGGGGACTCTACACAACTCGCTGATTTGTACAAAAATCTATCTGCCTATGTTCCTACAGAAGAACATGTCATTGCTATATTAAACTTGTCCATTGGTGGTAAAATTAATCTAGCACTAGAAGCAGTTGGACGATTAAAGAAAGAGGTACAATTGATAAGCGAGGAAGTAGAAATTATCAAAAGTGTCAATAATTTACAAACTCTAGGACTAGGGTTCAATTCCATCATGAATGAAATTGACCTTGTATTTAAAGAAATGATAGCCGCCCACAAAAACTATATCCACAGAGTTAACTTATACTGTGTAGAGTATAGTGCAGCTTCTAATCTAGTGGATGAGTCTGTCGCTGATTTCAATAAAGCATCAGACGATATCAAAGCATTTAGAGCTGCTATTTTTGACACAGTAGTAGGTATAGGAACGACCTTACTATGTGCTACTGGTGTAGGTGTTTTAGCTGCTGGTGCTGCCAAATTCGCATTAAATCTTGGTGCTGACTTAGCCAAAAAAGTTGGGGAAAAAATCGTTGCTGGTGCTGTTAAGGCTGGTGTAGAAGCTGTTGGGGCTAAAAAAATTGCAGCAGCTGGTTTACCCACAGTAAAAAATAGCAATACTAGTCCCTTTGAAGAATATCTTTCTAAACAACTTGCAGGCGAAGTACAAGTAATTACTACATTAGATAATATTCTTGCTTTGTCTAAGGAAATTCAAACCGCCAATGCTGCTATTCAAGAAGCTCTAAAAGAATCTGTTGAGATTGATATCCAGCCACATATTGAAGAATATAATAAATATGTTGGAGAATTTGAGACTTGGAGTACCAAACAAAGACAACTGATCAATCAATTCAAAAAAGAGACTGATGGTTTGACCCCAACTCCTAATATTACTAGACTCCATGTGGAGCATAATATGTACATAGAAATAATAGAACAACAATTAGGAAAAGTAGACCATGATAGCTGGCAAATAATATGTGATGCTACTGTATTTAGAGGTCGTCTTATTACAGTTGGGCTAATCCAAAGCGACCAGTTCGTAGATCATTGGTATCCTGATGGAGGAACTGGGGACCACCTCAAAGCATTATATGCTAAAAAATCTAAACCAGTCTTTTAACACTAAGAGCAGATCTAACCTATCCCAACATAGAAGCTATTTAAGATCAGCTTCATTGTAAACGCGAAATTAATACCGGACAAATAACTATCTCAAAGAGATATTACTATTTGTACGTGAACTAAGGATTAAACGCCTTGATTATCAATAGCAAAGCGATAAAGTGAG
>CAYOJF010000079.1:0-24479 GCA_964404215.1 uncultured Aureispira sp.
GCAGGATTCGAACCTGCGGCCCCCTGCTCCCAAAGCAGGTGCGCTAACCGGACTGCGCCAAACCCCGTATTTCTAGTCCTGTTGTGTTGGGGTTGCAGGATTCAATCCTAACACAACTATACACTAAAAAAAGTGGCGGAGAGAGCGGGATTCGAACCCGCGGTACCCCGGTAAGGGTACGTCAGTTTAGCAAACTGGTGGTTTCAGCCACTCACCCATCCCTCCTAGTGCGGTGCAAATATAAGGCAGGATTTTAAATTTCCAAACTTTTAAACGAAAAAAGAATGTTTTTTTTCAAAAAAACTTAATTTGTTTGTTCTTTATCGCTCGAAAGTAGCCTTTATTATCTGACAGACAACCATAATAACTCTATGCTTAAGGAAAAAGTTCAATCACTCGCAAAAAAATATAAAAAAGATACTATTGCTATTCGTAGACACTTGCATCAGCATCCCGAATTATCATTTGAGGAGTATCAGACGAGTCAATTTATCCAAGATAAACTGACAGAATGGGATATTCCTTATCAGGTCATGGCGAATACAGGGGTAGTGGCATTGCTAAAAGGGGAAAATCCAGACAAGAGAACGATTGCCCTACGGGCAGATATAGATGCTTTGCCTATTCAAGAAGTGAACAGAGTGGCTTACAAATCTAAAAATGAAGGTGTCATGCATGCTTGTGGACATGATGTGCATACGAGTAGTCTGCTAGGAGTTGCTCGTATATTAAAAGAACTACAGAATGAATGGGAAGGAACCGTGAAGTTTATTTTTCAGCCTGGGGAAGAAAAACTGCCAGGAGGGGCTTCTATTTTGTTGAAAGAGGGTGTATTGGAGAATCCTGCTCCTTCAGAGATATTAGGGCAGCATGTAGAGCCTCAAATGCCCGTGGGTAAGGTTGGTGTCAAATCAGGATTGTTTATGGCGTCAGCAGACGAAATTTATGTGACGGTAAGAGGAAAAGGAGGTCATGGTGCTCGCCCACACCAGTGTGTCGACACGATATTGATGGCTTCGCAGCTGATTGTGCAGTTACAGCAGTTGGTCAGTCGGAATGCCGATCCTCTAATGCCTACTGTGCTGACTTTTGGTAAGATCTATTCAGAAGGTGGGGCGACGAATGTGATTCCTAATGAGGTGGTGATACATGGTACCTTCCGAACATTTGATGAAGATTGGCGAAAGCAGGCACATCAGAAAATGAAACAAATGACGAATTTGCTATGTGAAAGTATGGGGGGGAGCTGCGATTTTGAGGTGGTAGTGGGCTATCCTTTTGTACAGAACGAAGAAATATTGACGGCTAAGACTCGAAAAAATATGGAAGCTTACTTAGGAGCAGAAAACGTGGTAGAACTACCTGCTAGAATGGGTGGAGAGGATTTTGCGTTCTACTCGCAAGAGATTCCTGCTTGTTTTTATAGACTAGGCGTACAGAACCCAAATGGTACTGGCTTACATACACCAACTTTTGATATAGATGAAGAGGCTCTGGAAGTAGGAATGGGGCTAATGGCTTGGTTAGCAATGCAAGGGGAATAAAGTAATGTTGAATGTGCTGATGCTGAATGTATAATGCCCAATTTGACTATCCTGTATATAGTATCAAATTGGGCATTATAGCAATAGATGTTAGATTCAATCAATAATCAAGTTCCAATAGGAACAATTATTAATTATCCGATTATTAATTGTTAATTAAACAACCCCCATAATTGGCTATTAAAAACTAGAAACAACATTAAACTGTACTCCATTGAAAGCTGGCTGATAACGACAAACACCACCCGTACAAACAATTCCTTCTACTTGTCTTTTGTAGACTAGTTCAAAGCTGTTACTTTTTTTGGTATAGGAAGTTCCAAATTCATAAAACATTTGGATGCTATCGTATTTTTTAGGCTCAGTATTGATCATATTGGAAGCCCAAAAAGACCAATCTTTCATATTGTATTCTACCAAAACAAACGCCCAAGAACCATAGTCCTCTTTGGTTTGCATATATTGTAATTCTACGCGTAGTGAACGACGTTTTTTGAAACGAAGTTTCATTTCAGCATAAGGAACGAAAGAGGTTACGATAGGGACACCTGGCTTTTGTTCGTAGATTTCTTGGTTGTATTTCTGAAACTGAAATCCAAAGACGAGTTTCATTTTTTTATTGACTTTCCAAAGAGCATTGGCATTGACTTCACTATAAAGTAAGTTTTGTTCAAAGCCTTCATAATTTTCGTTGAAGTTCTCTAGAGAACGTATGTAGGCGAGGTTAAGCCCTAGTGTCAATTTTTTCTTGATGGGAACATATTTGATATCTAACTGTGCTGATTGTTCTCCCACTTCCTGTGTAGCGGCATTGTAACGAGCAGTCAAACGGTAGGTGTTCTGCTTGGTCATAGATGGCAAGTAGGCAATCATTCCACGCTGAAGAGTCTGAAGGGGAGAGGTACGGAGAATAAAGTGATCAGTGTATTTGTATTGGGCTAGTATAGAAAATCCTTTGGTGGAGTAACCTAGTGAAGTAAAGAGGTTGTATCCTGCCTTATTTTCTAAAATTCCCCTAGTATTATTAGTACTAACGGCTTCTTGTGTTTTGTAAGATCCTTCTAGATACCAAGCGATTTTTTTGTAATTCAGTTGATTATAGGCACTGACGGCATAAGTAGTATATTTAGGAATAAAAACGTCTTCTGGGGCATAAGAACCAATATCGGTCGCAATCTGGTTCATCGTGTTGTCATCCAGCGTACGTCTAATAGCACCTACTCCTGGAGTAAGAGAAAGATCATCATTGATTTTGATAAAACCATCTACAGCGGCACCTACTATGATAGGTTGGTAGTTTTCAAAAAGGTTGATTTGCTTTTCTACTTTTTTCTGTTGCCCAGCGAATACTTTGGCTGTCCAGTTGTCATTGATATCATAAATCAAGCGTGCTCCTACTAGGGCATTATCAATCGGCAAATAACGTTCGTTGTATGCTCTGAAAATGGTTCCATTACCAATCTGATCATAAAAATAACCAGCCGTGATGTCTAGTCCATACACTTTTTTACGAATATGCCAACGTCCTAAACCTAGTGCAGAATAAGAATCTAAAGGATCTATTAAGTTAGAGTTATAGTAAGCATCGAAACGAATCCCAATGTCAAAACCCATGATACTATAATTGAGCGTTAACCAGTTATTACTCCCAAATTTTTGGCGGTCGTATTGAGGGGTATTCGCAGCACCAATGATGGAGTCTCTAATAAAGAAAGAATTTTGGGTCTCAAAATCTCCCGTTAGGGTACCCATTTTGTTGTTGTCTTGTGCTTTTAATTGATTGCTTATCCAGAGTAAAGCAACCAATAGTAACGTCTTTTTCATAATCTTGTTCATTGATAATAGCTAAAGATACAAATTCTAGGAAAGAACTATAAGGAGTTTTGGGAGGCTTTTGTACAGTTCAAGATATGAATATATCATCATTTATTAATGCACTTTTGTTTTTTTATGAATAATAATTTATAACTTGGCATAGGTCTTGAATAGTAGAGACCATCAAACAATTCTATTTTTATTACGGAAAATAAATTCTAATACTATGAAACTGACTAACATTCTATTTGTCGCTTTAGTACTGCTTTTTGCTACTACCACCTATGCTCAAAAGGAATTGCCTTCTTCTCTAACATTAGAGACAATGAAAGGGCAAAAAGTAAATCTGAAAGACTATGTTGCTAAAAAAGGTAAAGTAACAGTGATTAGTTTTTGGGCAACTTGGTGCAAGCCTTGTAAAGAAGAATTGGATAATATTGCTAGCGATTATTATGATGATTGGAAAGAGGAGTATGATATTGAATTTATCGCGATAAGCATGGATAATGCTCGTACTAAATCAAAAGTAGCAGGTACGGTAGATGTAAAAGGTTGGGAATATGATATTTTGTGCAACCCAGATAATTCAGCCTATCAAGCAATAGGATTTAATGTAGTTCCTTTTACACTTCTAGTAGATGCGGATGGTAATGTAGTATATAAGCACAAAGGATATAAGCCTGGAGATGAGGAAGATTTAGAAGAAGCTATCATCGAAGCAACAGAATAATACAGGTTCTAATAAGAGTAAAAAAGGTAAAATGAGTTCTCCCAATATTTGGGAGAACTCATTTTTTTTTGTTGTTAGGCGAGGAGTGTGCCTATCCAACCAATAAAAAGATAAAAACAGACGACCATAAGAACAATCCATGGTGGCGGGGCATAATTATCACCAAACATGGCTTTGATGTCCTCATCTTGTCCTTTGAAATTTGCTTCAAATTTGAATACCCATTTCCAGGCAAAAACGGCCTCATACAGTCCGAGTAACCCGACTATGGTGATACCTGCACTAGCATCTATCATCCGAGTAGCAACCATGCTGACGGTCAGATAGAGTAATACCGATAGTGTACTAATGCGGTTATAGTTGAAATTGAATTTTCGGGAAGCAATAGCTCCACCAATCGTGAGCAAGGTGACGAGAGCTAAGCCAATAGTTAATAGAATAAAATAGAGCTGCATGTTAGTATTGTTTTTCGAAAACTAGAGTAATCCCGTCAGGGAAAGTCAAAATCATTTTTTGTGTTGTGATGGATTGCACGGCTAGATGATGTGTAATAGGAGCCGTTTCGATTTTATCTATAGTTAGTGTTGTTAGCTGTATTTCTTGTTGTGTATCTTCATGGACTTGGTAGGTTCCAGTAGTAGCTGTTCCTAAAACAAAGGCATCGAAGGTCAAATTTTCTTTCAAAGACAAATAGCCTCCTACTGTTATATTGTTATAGGTTGTGTTGCCATTGATCGTTTTTAGTATCCAGTTTCCCTCTATTGGTAGAGGGGTGGTTTTGGTAATGAGGATGGGCGGGTAGATCGGTTGTGTTAGGGCATGGGCATATAGAAAGGAACCGCAGATTATTAAAATTAAGAGGTATTTCATGAATGTTTTCTTAGTTTTTGATAGAAAAAATAACTTTTTTGAAAAAAAATGGACTTCTCGTGAACCTTTTTGCTCTACTACTTGTTTAAGGGGCATATAATCATTTAGAAGGAAGGTCAAATCTTCCTTTTTTTATGCCCCTACATCATCTTAGTTTTTTCTGTTTTGTAGTAATATTTCTTCAATATACTGCCGATTTGCAGATAAACGAGGTACCTTATTCTGCCCACCTAATTTTCCTTTTGATTTCAACCATTTATTGAAGGTGCCTTCTGGTACTACATTTAATTTGAGTGGTGCTAAGGCCATACTTTTATATCGTTTTGCGGCATAGTCAGAGTTGATTTTTTGCAAATTCAGATCCAATTCTTTCGCAAAATAAGCGACATCAGTTGGTGTTTTTTTGAATTCTATTACCCATTCGTGGCCTCCTTTTTCGTGTTGCATGAATATAGGAGCAATACTATAATCTGCTACAGCAGCAGGGATCATCTGGCAGGTTTTAACTAAAGCTTTATCGGTATTCCAAACCATAACTTCTTCGCCAAATACATTAATAAACTGAGCGGTACGTCCTGTAATCTGAATCTGATGGGGAAATAACGAGACAAAACGAATCGTGTCGCCTACCAAATAACGCCAAAGTCCTGCATTGGTACTAACAACTAAGGCATAGTCTTTTTCTAGCTCTACTTCTTCGAGTGTATAGGCTTTCGGGTGCTCTTGTTGTAGTTCCTCAAGCGGTACAAATTCAAAGAAAACACCATTATTCAATAGTAGTTGCATGCCCTTATCATTAGGGCGTATTTGCCCTGCAAAAAAACCTTCAGAGGCATTGTAACCATTGCGATAACCGATACCATGTGGGAATAGAGACTCAAATTGACTTCGGTAGGGCTCAAAATGAACACCACCGTGCGAATATAATTCAAAATTTGGATAAACTTCCGATAGAGTTTCTTTGCCACTTAGCTCTAGTATTCGTCTGAATAATAGAAGCGTCCAGGTAGGAACACCCGAAATATTGGTGATGTTTTGATGAACTGCTTGTTGTGCAATTTTTTCTATTTTCTCTTCCCAATCAGATAGGA
The DNA here is from genome assembly GCA_964404215.1 of uncultured Aureispira sp. GTDB lineage: Bacteria > Bacteroidota > Bacteroidia > Chitinophagales > Saprospiraceae > Aureispira. The sequence continues at coordinate 6,051 of CAYOJF010000079.1, forward strand.
GGGAGGTATTGACATCTGGTGTCAAAAAGTATTTGGCATAAAAAGGCATATTTTTTATCATAATCGCTGATACATCTCCTACAAATGTTTTGGCTTGTGTATCAAAAGGCATGATTTCGCCCCCCATCAAGATGCCTTTACTGCCACTAAAAATTTTAGTGTCAGGATTGGTATGATACCAAGCTGCCATCATATCGTGCCCCCCCTTGAGGTGACATTGATATAGATTCTCTTGACTCACTGGGATATATTTACTTTTATTGCCAGTTGTTCCTGACGAACGAGAGAACCACTTTGTTTTGCCTCTCCAGAGTACATCTGCTTTTCCTTGCATCATTTGTTGAATATAAGGTTGGAGCTGTTCGTAGGTTCTAATAGGAATCTGCTGTTGAAAGTCTTGATAGTTTTGGATAGATTCAAAGTGATGTTCTTTTCCAAATAAGGTATGTTTACCTCCTTTCAATAGCTGGTTAAAAGTTGCTTGTTGGGTTTCTAATGGGGTGTTGTTTATTTGTTGGAGGTGTTTGAATTTCCACGCAAAATTGATTTTCAATGCTTCATTGATCCACTTCATACAGTCATTAGATTTGTGACAAAGATACCAATTTGAAAGGTTTTAGTTCAGTTTTAGTTCAAAAAGCGGTATTTTTAGCAAATGAAGAAAAGAATACATTTTATAGCAATAGGTGGTGCTTTGATGCATAATTTGGCATTGGCACTGCATGAAAAAGGATACCAGATTAGTGGTTCTGATGATGAAATTTATGATCCTTCGAGGTCTCGTCTATCAAAAGCGGGGCTTCTCCCTGCAATAATGGGATGGCATCCCGAACAAATCACCTCTTCTATTGATGCGATTATACTAGGAATGCATGCTAGACCAGATAATCCTGAGTTATTGAGGGCTCAAGAACTTGGTATTACCATTTACTCCTATCCAGAGTATCTGTATGAACAGAGTCAAGAAAAAACACGTGTAGTGGTGGGGGGGAGCCACGGCAAAACGACGACGACATCCATGATTATGCATATACTTAGTCATCACCAAATTGACTTTGATTATGCGGTAGGAGCACAGTTGGAAGGTTTTGATCTGATGGTACGTCTTTCAGATGCTCCTTTGATAGTGATAGAAGGAGATGAATATCTTTCTTCGCCTATTGATCGAAGACCTAAGTTCCTGCATTATCAGCCACATATTGCAGTATTGACAGGAGTCGCTTGGGATCATATCAATGTCTTTCCGACCTTTGAAGAATATAAGATTCAATTCCAAAAATTTATAGAAAGTATAGATCAAGAAGGAACGCTGATTTACTACAAAGGGGATGAGCATCTGGTGGAGTATGCTAAAGATGCTCCTGTTCAGACTATTGCTTATACCACTCCTCCTTTTGTTATCAAAGACTATCAGACCAATTTGCTCCTGCCATTTAGCGTAGCAGATATCAATGCGTTTGAGTTACAAATATTTGGACAGCACAACCTACAAAACTTGCAGGCCGCTCGATTGGTATGTAGAGAATTAGGGTTGTCAGATGGACAGATATTAGAAGCGATTCAGTCTTTTGGAGGAGCGGCCAAACGTCTAGAGACATTGGTGCAAAAACCAAATCAAGCGATCTTTAAGGATTTTGCTCATGCCCCCTCTAAAGTAAAAGCAACGATTAAAGCAGTAAAAAATCAATATGAAAACCGTATTTTAGTAGCAGCACTAGAACTCCATACTTTTAGTTCACTGAATAAACAGTTTTTGGAACAGTACCGAGGAGCGATGGAGGCTGCCGATGTTGCCTTTGTTTATTATAGTCATCATACCTTAGAGATGAAAAAATTGCCTGCTATAGATCCTACAGAAGTACAGGTAGCATTTGAGCATTCTAATTTGACAGTGTTTACCGATAAAAAGCAATTAGAAGTGGCATTAGCAAAAGTAATCAGTACCACAGGGCAGAATTTATTATTGATGAGCTCAGGTAATTGGAATGGAATGAAGTTGGATTTTTAAAGCATGCTCTGGTTATAATAGATAAAAAATGGCAAAGAAAATACCTAAAAAGAAACGACTAATAGAATTGACTGTACAGAATGCCGCACAGGCTTATCTGAAGCAATATTATAAAATCAAGCATAATCAATCGCATATATTTAGCAATATAGAAGAGCGGACGAAGAAGGAGTATGGGATGAAGCGAGCAGATGGTCTCTTGGCTTATAAGCTTAATGATAAGCGGGCTTATGTCATTTCGATGGAAGCGAAATCGCATAAGACTTTGCCCGCCTTACGCCCTTATAGAGTCAATAGTATTTGGGTGAAAGATAGTATCTGGAAGGGCTTTTTATTTATTATTGGTACAGGGATTATCTTCTTCATTTGGAAGGGAGATGGGGCAATGCAAAGACTGTTGTTGCCTCTAGGAGCTTGGGTAGGAGCGGCACTAGTACATTTACTGGCTTTTCAGAAAAGTCCCAAATATCAAGAAATGGAAGTCATTCATCAGGTTTTTCAGTATCCAGCCAATGAACAATGGTTGTCACTTTCAGAGGATTCTTTTGAGATGATTGCCCCTAGTTTGCGAATGAATTTGTTCAAGATTTGTAAAGCTAGGAATATAGGGGTTTTGATGGTAGATCCTAGTAAGAGTGTTCACATGGTACACCCTGCGGTTGGGCATCGAAAATGGGGGAAAGATTATTTACAGTATTACCTAAATGAATATAGTATTCGAGCGTTTTTGAAAATGAAATTTACAACACCTCCTGCTTCGAAAAAGAAACCAAAAAAGAAAAAGGTGTTGAAGTCCAAATGGAAATAACACTTCTTTAACGATCAAAGCGGTGACCTATTGATAAGTAAAGACATAAAGAAGTAAATAAACTTATTGTTGATGCGAAAATTAACCTCTTGGGGTTATAGGTCACAATAGAAGAATAAAAACACTAAAATAGAAAAATGCGTCTTCCTATAGATTTTAGGAGGACGCATCTTTATTTAGAGTATACCCAATTCATTAGGTGCTGTAGACTAACTAGCTATGATTTCTATGGCTGGATTTAATTTTTTGAGTGCATCTCTATCACTCTGTGTGAAATTATTACCATAAATATGTATCTTCTCTAACTGATTGAGCTTCAAAACTTCTTGTGGAAGAGCATTCAAATCATTAAATCTAATATCAAGCTCTTTAAGATTGACTAAGTTGTCTAAGCCTTTGAAGTCAGTAGGTATGAGAGCACGCCTTGTTTCGTAAAAGTAGTTGCCACTACTATTGATACGTAATTTATTTTCAAAAGCTGCTAATTCGTTTGGCTTATTTTGTAAGTCAGTTCTAGTCTTTTCTACAGTAGAAGTAGGCATCCATTTATCTTTTTTATTGAAAGAGCTAATGTCTAAATACTCTAATGTCGTAATGTTGAAAAAATGCTGTAGTGTTTCTTGAGCTAATAGTGGTCTAGTAGTCAAATTGGTACTGCCTGTGATGTATAGCTTTTTCAAATTTGTTAATGAAGATAAGTCTGGGAAATCTTCAACATAACACAAGGCACCATTGAGATTGAGTTCTTCTAGATTAGTTAGTTGGACCAGTTTTGCTGGTAGATTTTGAAAGGAATTTTCATTGACTTTTAGTTTTTTGAGTCCTGTCAGGCTAAGAATCCAACTAGGGAAAGGTGTAGGTTCTACACCATAGCCATAACAATTATTGATATCCAATTCCTCTAGATTGGTTAACTTGGAAATACTGGTAGGGATTTCTCCTTTAAAACTCCAAAGTATCAGTTTTTTTAGATTACTTAATTCACCAATAGCTACTGGAAGTTTCTTAAGACCTTGGCAATAACTCAAATTTAATACTTCTAAATTTTTGAGCTGACCAATCTCTTCTGGCAATTCTTCTATAGGCGTATTCTTCAAGCTAAGTTCTTTTAAATGAATGAGCTTACTTATTTCTTTAGGTACTATACCAAAGCTATTTTTATCCAATTTGAGTACCTCTAGCGTTTCTAGGTCAAAAATAGCTTTTGGCAGCTTCTGTAATTTTTTTTCAGTTAGATCCAGCTCTTTTAGACCATCACCTGTTTTATTTTTTTTAGCTAATTTTTTTATTTCATTCTCTACTAGGATTCTACTTGGTTTTACACCTTTTTTGAAGGGCGATTTACCTGATTTGACTCGTTCTACGAATTTTTCTTGATCAAATTCGTCCTCTTCGAGTACAGTTTTGACCATAACATTGGGTAAATCTTCACTATAGTAATCGTAAACAAAAAAGTCATCATAATCTCCATAGTAATTGATCAGAACGGTCTTAGGACTAGGATTGAGTCCAGAGTCATGGTCAGAATTGAGTAAGTAAGGTACATTTGTGATCCCATCAATAGTAATAGAGCCATGGTTATAATTTCCGTCATAGGCATATTTGATGTGGGCATCACCAGTCACTTTAGTGACATTATCATTGCTGTAAAGTACCTCACAGGAGAGTTCTCCGAGCACGAGTAGACAAGGATAACTTTCCGAAATATCAATGTCTCCTTTTACCGTCAGGTTTCCATTGATAATAATGAGTTCCTCTTCTGTTTCTCTTTCTCCATTGAAGAAAATAGTTTCTAAGGAGTCATCATCAACAGTGCTATCAATTGTTATATCTCCCTCTAGTACTAAAACAGAATCGTAAGGAATCTCTCCAATGAGGTCATATTGATCTAGATCAAAACGTTCTCTGGCGTCATCTTCTTCTATAAAGCTTATTTCTAAAGGCTTTGTAGTTGTTTCGGCAGTTGTTTTATCTTCTGCCGTTCCTACTGCTTGATAACCTTTTTTCATTTTTGCTTTGATGAGCTTTTCAGATTCTTTGAGTGCTTTTTCAGCCGATTCAAAGGTCTTAGTCTTACTCTGACCATCAGTTCCTATTTTTCCATAGGTAACCGTGTGAGTATTACCTTCTACGGTTATTTTCCAAAATTTAGCGGATTTTTCGTCTTTGTATTCTAAGTACGTTGTCATTGTTAGATAGTTGTTTTGTTAGGTAATTATAGAGTAGTTAAATTATAGTCGTTTATTGAGCAATTGGAGGGCAGATAGGGCATGCTCCTTTTCGTTTAGGAGCCATTCCTTTTTTGAATGGAGAAATGCCTGCTTTGATACACTTAACCAAAGCCCCCAGATCAAGATGGTACTCTAAGAGTTCTTCATCTTCTTCGTCCTCATCTTCTAGCTCTACCAAGTGGTCCAAAAATACTTTGCCCAAATCAGTACTATAATAGTCGTAATCAAAGGAATCATCTTCATCATTATAGACATTGATGAGCACGGCATTGTCACAAGGGGTTAAATCAGAGCAATGGTCACTATTGATAAGATAAGGAACATGAGTAGTACCTGTTATTTTTATCACACCATGATTGTAGTTGCCATAATATATATGTTGTATATAAGCATTTCCTTCTATATGGATGACATTGTCATAGCTGTCCAATTCTTTGCAATGCAGGTCACCTAAAATCAATATGGAAGGGTATCCATTATCCCCACTAATAGACATTCCCTGTTCAAGCGTTAGGTTACCATCAATAATAATTAACTCCTTGGAGGTAGTTCGATTGCCATCAAAAAAGTCTTTGGCAATAGTGCTATCATAAATAGCGTTTAGTGATAAATCTCCTTCTGCTACTACAATAGCATCATAACGCAGACGTCCTAGTGGGTCATATTTTTTGAAATCGAAACGCTCAATGGCTTCTGCCTCTTCTATAAAAGTAATAGAAGGTGGGTCTAGAGCTTCTTTTGCTACTGCATGATAGCCTTTTTTCGTTTTTGCTTTGATAAGCTTTTGGGCTTCTTGGAGAGCTTTTTCAGCCGATTCAAAGGTTTTGGTTTTAGACTGACCATCGGTTCCTATTTTTCCATAGGTAACCGTATGAGTATTACTTTCTACGGTTATTTTCCAAAATTTGGCGGATTTTTCGTCCTTGTATTCTAAGTATGTTGTCATTGTTAGATAGTTGTTTTATAGGTGGTGTAGTGATTAGATCAAGATTTCTAATTCATCTATTTGAGGAAGATCATAGATGCTATCAGGTATTTCACCTTTGTAGTTTCTTAGATCAATTTTTTGTAGTTTGTTGAGCTGCCCAATGCTACTAGGGATCATTAGTAGTTGATGACAATTAGAAAGATTGAGTATTTTTAAATTTTCTAATAATCCAATAGATTGAGGTAATGCGGTTATACCAGAATAAGCTAAGTTTAATTCTTCTAGGTGCTTAAGGTGACCAATGGTTTTTGGTAATTTTTTTAGTGCATAAGAATGTATAAGATTTAATACTTTCAAGCACTGTAACTGATTTATCGTTTCGGGGATGTCTTTCAAGTTATAACAGTACATGAGTTGTAACTCTTCTAGATGTGCTAAATTCCCAATGGATTCGGGGAGTCTTTCAATTTTTATTTTCTTGAAACGAATGGTTTGTAGTAGAGTAAGTTGTCCAATAGACGGTGACAAGATAGAAATATCATCTTCTTCAATAGTCAACCTTTTTAGATTGGTGAGTTGAAAAAGAGCAGGGGGAATGTTGCGTAGTCTTTTATCAATCAAAAACAACTCATTCGTTTCGTTTTCTATAGCGAGGCTACTAATTTCATCAGCAATAGCCTCCCTTTCTGGTTTGGCTCCTTGTTTGAATGGAGAAATACCTTTTTTTACAGTGTCCATAAACAGCGTGCAATCAAAGTCATAGTCTTCTTTATCGGTTCCAATTTTAAAATTAGATACAGATTGAAGTAATACCATCGGAAGGTCATCTCTGTAGTAATGGTACTCGAAAAAATCATCTTGTCTACCCGAAGAATTGATGAGTAGAGCATTCTCACTTGGATTAAGATCAGAGTGATGATCGTCATTAATAATATAGGGGGCATTGGTCGTACCAACAATTTTGATAGCTCCATGATTATAACTTCCATAATAAGCATATTTTATATAGGCATTACCTGCTATATGCATAAAGTTATCGAAGCTGTATAAGCACTCACAATATAGATCTCCCAGTACCAATAAACAAGGGTAACCAGTTTCACCATTGATATCCAAATCACCATAAATCATTAAATCGCCATTAATGACAATCAATTCATTCGTTATGTTTTCGTAATCTTTCCAGAAGTGTTTTTTGATGAATGCTTCATTGAGATCATCTTCCAATACCAAATCCCCTTCTACTAGTAAAATAGTATCACAATCAATATCGTTTAAGGGCTTATATTGATCTATATCAAATAACTGTACTGCTTTAGGTTCATTGATGAGTTGGACATCAATGGAAATAGTTTTTTTGGGTTGTGAAATTACTTCTTGATAGCCCTTTTTTGTTTTTGCCTTAATGAGCTTTTGAGCTTCTTGGAGAGCTTTTTCAGCCGATTCAAAGGTTTTAGTTTTAGACTGACCATCGGTTCCTATTTTTCCATAGGTAACCCTATGAGTATTACTTTCTACGGTTATTTTCCAAAATTTGGCGGATTTTTCGTCTTTATATTCTAAATGAGTAGTCACTTTTATAGTGTTTTGTGGTATATTCAATTGGAATGAGAACAGGCAATTATGCTCTTATTAGGGGTTGTTTGGTAATTAAATTTATTCAAATGGAGATAATTACCTCTAAAGATAATTAATTTGGTTACATTTTCAAGTGATAATTATTTATTAGTACCAAAAAGCTAATTCTTTTAATGATATTTATGATCTATCCTATACATTATGTCTCACATCAAACTTTAATTAGAAATGCCTATACTGGATAAGCCACCTTTAGTTCCTCAAAAATATGCTCTACTACAATTACATATTTCTGTATTACTTTTTGGTGGTGCAGGACTATTTGCGAACTATATTACCATTAGTGCTGGCGGAATTGTACTGGGTAGAGCTTTGATTGCAGCAGCTTTTATGCTATTGGGACATTTATTATTAGGGAAAATTTTAATCTTACCGAAGCAAAAGAAAGATTGGATCTCGTTTGTAGGTTTAGGAAGCGTTTTGGCAGTGCATTGGGTTAGTTTTTATGCTTGTATCAAGATGACTACTATTGCAATAGGGGTATTGACTTTTTCTACCTTTCCTGTTTTTACTATATTACTGATGGCATTGATCGATCGAAAAGTACCTCATTATCGAAATATATTGCTCTCCATAGTCGCCTTGGGAGGGGTTGCTTTATTGTTTACACCTTCTGAGTTAGAAGCCAATAATATATGGGGGATTTTATTAGGAGTATTAGCAGGGTTGACTTGTGCTATTTTGACGATTTACAGTCAGAGAATGTTAGAAAGTTATAGTAGTGTGCAAGTGGCTTTTTATCAAAATGGAATTGCTGGATTATTGTTAGTGCCTTTGTATGGATTAGATATTCTTGTAAATACAACAGGAATGGAATACTTGTATTTACTTTTATTAGGGATCGTCTTTACAGCTGTAGCTCATACTTTATTTATCAATAGTATGGAAGAAGCAAGTCCACAAACAGCTAGTTTAGTGGCTAGCTTAGAACCTGTATATGGGATCGCTTTTGCTTGGTTGTTGCTGAATGAAATTCCGACTTGGTCTATCCTACTAGGAGGTATCTTAATTCTAGGTGTTGCTTTTGTGGCTTCCGTATCGGAAGAGTGAAAACATTTTTGTATTTTGAGCCTACACAATTGTAAATAATATGAAACGACCAGATTTTTCTAAAATAGATATAACCAAGCCTTCCAAATACCTACAAAAAGAGGTAGAAACCCAAAAAGAATGGGAAACTTCGGAAAAAATAATAGTAAAGGAAGCCTATACAGAAAAAGATACGGAAGGGATTCCTCATCATCAGTTTACCGCTGGACTGCCACCATACATTGGAGGCCCTTATGGGGGAATGTATGCTATTCGCCCTTGGACGATACGACAGTATGCTGGTTTTTCTACTGCTGAAGAAAGTAATGCTTTTTATAAGCGAAATTTGGCGGCAGGACAAAAGGGACTTTCAGTAGCATTTGATTTGGCGACCCATAGAGGATATGACTCCGATCACGAAAGGGTAGAGGGAGATGTTGGGAAAGCTGGGGTAGCGATTGACAGTGTAGAGGATATGAAAATCCTATTTGACTCCATTCCATTGGATAAAATGTCGGTTTCTATGACCATGAACGGGGCCGTTGTCCCAATTATGGCGTTTTATATTGTAGCGGCACAAGAGCAGGGAGTAGATCAAGCCTTACTGGCAGGGACTATTCAGAATGATATTCTGAAAGAGTTTATGGTGCGTAATACGTATATCTATCCGCCTACGCCTTCCATGAAGATCATTGCCGATATATTTGAATATACTTCGCAAAAAATGCCAAAGTTCAATTCTATTTCTATCAGTGGATATCATATGCACGAAGCAGGAGCACCTGCGGATATTGAGTTGGCGTATACCTTAGCGGATGGGTTTGAATACATTCAGACGGGGATCAAAGCAGGGTTGGCAGTAGATGATTTTGCTCCACGTTTATCTTTCTTTTGGGGGATAGGAATGAATCATTTTATGGAAATTGCCAAAATGCGTGCAGGGCGTATGTTGTGGGCAAAATTGCTCAAGCAATTTAACCCTAAAAACCCTAAATCGCTGATGTTGCGGACACACTCACAGACTTCTGGGTGGAGTTTGACAGAGCAGGATCCTTTCAATAATGTGGCACGTACTTGTATTGAGGCAATGGCGGCTACATTAGGCGGAACACAATCATTGCATACCAATTCTTTTGATGAAGCGATTGCCTTACCAACCGACTTTTCGGCCGGTATTGCTAGAGACACACAACTCTATTTGCAACAAAATACTAAAATAACCAAAGCGATTGACCCGTGGGCAGGCTCTCATTATGTAGAGTATCTGACCAATGAACTGGTACACAAAGCTTGGGGACATATACAAGAGGTACTGGACTTGGGAGGTATGGCAAAAGCTATCGAAACTGGGGTGCCCAAAATGCGTATAGAAGAGGCAGCAGCTCGCAAGCAAGCTCGTATTGATAGCGGAAAAGATAAGATCGTAGGGGTAAATCTCTTCCGACTAGAAGAGGAGGATCCACTGGATATTCTGGAAGTAGATAACCAAGCGGTGCGAGTCGCTCAAATCAAACGCCTCAATCATATCAAATCAACTCGAGATACCAAGGCGGTAGAAGCGGCTTTGGCGGCTATTACGGCATCTGCTAAGTCGGGCGAAGGTAATCTATTAGCATTGGCGGTAGAAGCAGCAAGATTGAGAGCTACTTTAGGCGAAATTTCAGATGCTATGGAGGTTGTTTTTGGTCGCTACAAGGCAAATACCCGCTCTATCTCTGGGGTGTATTCTAAAGAAATAGCCATGAACGAAGATTTTAAACAGGCACAAAAACTGGCGGATAAATTTGCTCAACTCGAAGGGCGTCGTCCACGGATTATGGTTGCCAAATTGGGGCAAGACGGACATGATAGAGGAGCAAAAGTCATTGCGACTAGTTTTGCTGACTTAGGATTTGACGTGGATATAGGACCTCTGTTTCAGACACCAAAAGAAGCAGCTCGTCAGGCAGCAGAGAATGATGTTCATATTCTAGGGGTTTCTTCCCTAGCTGGTGGACACAAAACATTAGTGCCGAATATCATCCAAGCTTTAGAGGAGATAGGTAGGGAAGATATTATGGTGGTAGCAGGTGGCGTTATTCCTGCCCAAGATTATGATTATCTATACGAAGCAGGGGTGGCAGGCGTTTTTGGTCCAGGTACCGTTATTGCTAAGGCTGCTAGTGCTATTTTGGAGATATTGATTGAGAGTGTGGAGGACTAGACTAAATAAATAAAATGAAGAGCGTTTTTTTTAATATACCAGGACATGGACATGTCAATCCTAGTTTATCTCTTGTTAAAGAGTTAGTAGCTAGAGGAGAAGAGGTTGATTATTATTGTACAGAAGATTTTCGAATGAAAATAGAAAAATCTGGAGCGACTTTTTTCCCACTGCCAGAACACTTAATTAGGAATGAAAACCAAATTGATTTTAATCTTTTGGGAGTATTTGGTGACATGTTAGAGTGCACAAAATTGTTACTTCCTTTTTTATTAGAAAAAATACAAAAAGAAGATTACCAATATATTGTTACAGATGTTTTTGCTGTTTGGGGGCGAATTTTAGCTGAAAAAATGAATATTCCAATTGTAATTCTTTTCCCTTGTTTTGCAATGCATCCCAAACTAAAAGAACCTCGTCGATCTGAATTACAATTATTATCAACTCCATTTAGGAGCGGAAAACAGTTTCTACGTGTCAATAAACATTTCCGTGAACTCAGAAAGAAATATAACTATAAAAATATCACAAATGTTGTTGATTTATTAAGAGCTCCCCAAGATGATTTGACATTGGTTTTTACAGCACAACAATTACAACCTCAACGAGAACTGTTTAAGGCTAATTATGTATTCACTGGACCTAATTTAGACTATACATTAAGAGTCCGTGATGAAAATTTCCCATTTGGTTTATTAAAAGGAAAAAAGGTCGTTTATATATCTTTAGGATCTGTTTTATATAATAGAACGTTTTATCAAAAATGTATACAAGCATTTAGTGGGACAGATTATTTGGTAGTATTGAATATCAGTAAAAAACTTTCAGTTGCTAGTTTTGATGTACCAGCTAATTTTATTGTCTGTAATCATGTGCCTCAATTGGAGCTGTTACCTAAATGTACTGTTTTTATTACACATGGCGGGATGAATAGTGTGCATGAAGGACTTTATTTTGAAGTACCAATGGTAGTGGTACCACAGGTTTCGGATCAATTTCTAGTTGCTCAAACTATATCAAATAAAGGATTAGGTATCTGGCTGAGGAATACCTCGGCTACAGCAATTTTGAAAGCAACAGAAGATGTTCAACAAAATCAAATTATAAAACGAAATGTGAAGGAAATGAGTCAATCGCTAAAAAATGCAGGCGGTGCTTCAAAGGCTGCAAGTACTATTTTAGAAAAAATAAAAGGATCTAGAACTCTATGAAAATAGAGGACTTATTTGGGAGACATATAGAGGAAGTATACCTCAGAGTGGAGGATTACAGGCTAAATGGAGAATGGACGGATTTAGAAATGGCAACAGTAGTTATCCAGTTAGATAATGATATATTAATTGGTATGCCTAGTATATATAGTGATCAGTTAGGTGTGTTTACACCAAAAGAAATTGACGGCTTTAGGAAATTACTAAATCCCTCTGAGGTTAGTATCGGATCTATAACACGTTTTTTTGCAAGATTTAAACCCAAGAAATTCTTTATTCGAGATATAGAGCAACAGAAAATTACCAGTATTCTATATTATAGAGAAGAGGAGTATCCAACAACAGGATTTATAGGATTAGAAAATGGATATTGGATTCATCAAGGTGACATGAGTCCAAAAGGAACAGGGCATGCTTGTTTCTGGTGGTTTGATTCTATTGAAGAAATAGAAGAAAGATATGGTAGGGATTACTACATAAAGAGAGCAGAATGAAAATTATCTTATTAGTAGGTTTATTTTGCTTCCTTCTCCAATCCTGCACCCACGATGCCGATAAATATGCGATTAAAGGTATTGATGTGTCACATTATCAAGGGCGTATCAACTGGGATTTAGTCGCTCAAGAAGATATAGATTTTGTATTCGTAAAAGCGACCGAAGGGCTGAATTATCGAGATTCTATCTTTGAGCGAAACTGGGCAGCATTAGAAATGAATCGACTGAAAAGAGGGGCGTATCACTTTTTTCGCCCAAAGGTAAGTGCAGAGTGGCAAGCGAAGAGTTTTATAAAATTGGTAGCATTAAAATCAGATGATTTTCCACCTGTATTGGATGTAGAAGACTTGAAAGGTGTTTCAGTCAAACAATTGATTGCGTCCATGAAAGTTTGGTTAGACTTGGTCGAACAGCATTATAAAGCCAAACCGATCATCTATACATTTTCAGACTTATACAATCGACACTTGCGAATGGCTTTTCCAGATTATACTTTTTGGATCGCTCGATATGATCGAAAAGCACCAGCATTGAATAAGAAAGCTGTTTTTTGGCAATACACAGATGAAGGCAGCCTAAATGGCATTAAGGGGGCAGTAGATTTCAATATCTTTACAGGAAATTTATCGGAATTGGCTACATACAATATAGGTGCTAAATCAGATCTTCTGCAGTAATTTCTCCAATAGAAAGGCAGAGCAAATCAAATATTTGTACTGTATCTGGTAAGCCTAATTCTGCATCTAAAGCATTATAGCCATCATCAAATCCAGCATAGCGTTTCTGCATGAATTTTTCTTCAGTAAAAGGCTCTATTGCACGGTGTATTATTTTACACAGTTTTATGAGTGTCAGGTTTTTGTTAGAGCCAATGAGCTGCACAATGGTAAGGTAGATATCAGCACAAGTTGTGATACTCATGTCAAAGTAATTTTTAAGCTCTTGCTTAAATTCATATAGATGAGTTACCTTAGGTATTTTCTTGTAGTCGTCAGGGAAATGGTCGACCTGAACGAGCAGCTGTTGGCAGCGATAAGTGGCTGTTTCTATAAAAGGTCCTTCTTCGAATTCAAAATCATCTTCTAGAGGAGGTAATTCATCAAATACGACCGAGTTGAGTGCCAAAAACTCTGAGGCAGAACGATAGAGTTCCGCTTCTTCTGGCGACATTTCTTCCTGTAGAGCGTCATCGGTAGAAAGTAGTGTTTGTAGATTGTGTACTTCTGCTTCTAGTTGTTGTAGTTCTTCTTCGCTCAATTGGTCAAAATTGCCCAATTGTTGCAGTTTTTCTATACTATTGCGGAAAGAACTTTTGCTATCATGCTGCGTTTGTGATTTTTTGATGTGATAGAACCATTCTTTTACTTGACGCATTTTTGCAAAATCGGGCGGATATAGCGAATAGCTAAAGTCTTTGATTAACTTTAAACAAGCAATATAGTAGGTTTGCAAATAATAGTAATAGAGTTGTCCACCTGCCAAGAATGGCGGTACCACTTTTTCTAAATCATAATACTCTTGACGGGATTGAATCAAATCTACGTGATCACCTGTTTTCATCTTTAAGCCTACTGCACTAATTGATTCTATGGCAGCTTTGTTTTCTTCAGCAAAAATTAAAAATTCATTTATGCTCAAATATTTCGCCTGATAAGGCTCATCGAACCAAAGTTCATTATCATCTACCAAATCGTGGTACTGTTCACAGGATTTGATTAATTGAGTGAATTTTTTGTAAAAGGTCATAGGTACAAATGATTTAAAAGCAATAGCTAGATTTGGCGAACAAGATACTAAAAAATAATGGAATAGACAAGGTATTTTTAATATCCTGTACTAAGATTTTATAAATTCTTTCCAAATGAAAAAAAAATTACTCTTTTTGTATTTACTGGGGATAAGTATCAATTTTTCTTCTTGTAGTTATCGCTCTTTGTTAGGCTTTTTGAAGCCTCCAAAATCCTATGAAAATACTGTTGTTCCTGATACTCCAGATTATAGTCAGACAAAAGCATGGCATGTGATAGACTATAGGGATACGATAGATAAACCTGTAGATGTTTTTTTTGTGCATCCGACTACTTATATCAAAGGCACGCTTTGGAATCAAGCTATAGAGGATGAAAAAGTAAATTACAGAACAAAGGTATTGTCTCTACGTTATCAAGCCTCTCTTTTTTATGAAGATTATCGGGTTTTTGTCCCTAAGTATCGCCAAGCTACTTTTTATTCTTTCGTAGATAAAAAGAGCAATGGAGAACAAGCACTCGAATTAGCATATCAAGATGTCAAAACAGCATTTCAGTACTATTTGGAACACTACAATAGTGGAAGACCGTTTATCATGGCATCACATAGTCAGGGTTCTTTTCATTTGAAACGGTTATTGGTCGAAATGCAAGCAAATAAAATCCTGAAAGAACAGCTAGTAGTCGCTTATTTAGTTGGGTGGGCTATTCCTGAATCTTATTTTGTAGCAGAAAACCCTATGATAGCACCTTGTACCACTGCTTTGCAAACAGGGTGTATTGCTTCTTGGAATACAGAAGGAAAAGGAGTGAAAACAAGTTTAGTTAAATCTATAGGAGAAGGGAAGCGTATCTATGCTATTAATCCACTTTCATGGAGGACTACGGAAGAGAATATAACGAAAGAACATAATTTAGGAGCACTACAACCAAATCAAGAAACAGGAAAATCGGAACTGATTTTGAATTATTGCAATGCACAACTTCAGGGTGGAGCAGTATTTATAGAGACTCCTTCTAATGTCAAAGATTTGCAATTGCCAATGGGGAAAGGGAATTATCATTTGTATGATTATTCTTTCTTTTATCAGAATGTTAAGCAGAATGCACAAAAAAGAACTAAAGCTTTTTTTGGTGAAAAAGGAACCTAGGAGTAGATTTGCAAATCACTTTCAAGTGATAAATGTTTGATCTAGAATTTAATTTTTCTAAGTCATGATAGCTTTTCCTAAGTTTTTAATTTACTTAGTAGGGAGGGGGATTCAGGAGTAAAACAAATTTGTTTAGTTTCTTCTTTCCATTGATGAAAGAAGAAAAATCTAGGGGAGAGGGCTATACAGTTGGTGTCTCACACTAAGCCACGCAGTTCACTTTATTCATCAATGGATAGTATTTCCTAGTCTCCAACATGCCCAAAATAGCAGCACGAATTTGTTTTGGCGACATTCATGAAAGAAAACACCCCACTTTTAGCCATTTTTGCTTAAAAGCGGGGTGTTTTTAGTTTAAATGATGAAATTATTATCAATATGAAAACAACTTTTTTTCATAAAGTACTGAATATTAATTGCATACATTTTTTTTTCTACAAAAAGTAGTTCAGGGAATCTACTCCTAAATATCCCTAGGGAGGAGCTATCATAACTCAAAAAGAGGCTTATTTAATCCTCAAATCAATTCATTTTCGCCCAAATCGTTGATTTTAAAGAACCTTAATTCTTAAACATGCTCTAAGAGTTGATCAAGTGTTGCTTGTTTTGGCAGATCATATTGTACTCGTTCTTCCTCATCGCCAAACTCTACTACTACATTATTTTTTTTCTCAAAAGAGAATGGAGTTAAAGGTGGGGTAAAAACAGCAATATTACTGTAACGAATGCGTGCTCCATAAGGTAAACACCAAATAATAGGTGTTAGGGCAGGGCTATCAGATTGAAAGACGTCTACATAAATATGTTCATCATTGTATCGTGACATACAACCAATAGCTAGCCAGAAATATCTAACTAGAATAGAATCATCTCTCAACA
Organism: uncultured Aureispira sp.; assembly: GCA_964404215.1. Classification (GTDB taxonomy): domain Bacteria; phylum Bacteroidota; class Bacteroidia; order Chitinophagales; family Saprospiraceae; genus Aureispira. Next base: position 22,382 of record CAYOJF010000079.1, read on the forward strand.
AAGATAAAGACGTGTGATCTAGGCGAATAGATGCTAGTAGATCAGTTTGATATACATGGGAAATTATTTTACTATACCAGCCATCTTTTAGTCCCTCTCTATCAAGTACCTTAATCGAAGCATCAATTTTGTTATATATGTCAGTACTAATTTTCCACCAATAATCTATAGAAGGGGTATTATGAAGCCTTATTAATAGATCTTCCAAGTCTACAACAGAGCTCAAAATAGCTCCTAAAACATTTACTATTAAATCACTTTCGTTTTCCTGACAATAGCTCAAATCTATCGTCCCACTAGAAACTTTTTCTAAAATAAAATCTACTTCATCTTCGTCTAACGCAGCTTTTTGAAAATCCCAGATGGTTGCTTTTTTTCCCAATATAGCCTTTACTAAAGGTAAATAGCGTTTTTCAGCAATAGGGACTAATTCAGGGATTCCTTTTAGTAATTCTAGCCCTAACTTTATATTATCACGGTTTTGGGACTCTAAAAAAGAGTATATCTTTCTAATGTGTTCTACGTTCTCTTCAGTTATTTCGGGTAAGGATTTAAAGCCTATTGTATCAGGTATCAATAGGTCATTTAATGGAATTGATGGACGCTCAATTTTTTGTTTTACCTTATCTACAATCAATAGGGCCTCTTTTGTTTTAAAAGAGAAAGGATTAGCGGGAACTATTTGAGTATAATTTCCTGATTCATCGTATGGTGTAGTCAGTGTAATTTTAAGTTCATTTTTCGCTAACCAAGCTATTGGTGTCAAGGCTGGAAGTGGAACAGCATCTATGATATTTATATGAAACCATTTTTTTGCATCACGATTCATATAAACTAGAGCCAACATAAAGTAACGAACAATCGCTTTATCCTCAGACCAAGTTAATAGTTTTAAATAGTCAATTTTGACGTTAGTTAATTCTTTAGTAGTTAATATTTTTTTAATAATGGTATTGTACCAACTTTTTGCTCCTCCTACATCAAGTAATTGATTTAGAGCTAATTCTATGTTAGTATATAAATCTGCTCGTTTTTTCTCCAAATTTTCTTCAGAAGAACATCTATTTATCTCTGTTAATAGATGTTCTATATTTAAGAAAGAAGCAAAAATAGCTCCTATAGTCTTTACTATAAGCTCTCCTTCGTCTAGCTCAAGATATGACAAGGTTAGTGTTTTTTTTCCTAGTTTTTTTGATATAAATGATGCTTCACTTTTGCTCAAGAGTGCTTCTTCAAGATCCCAAATAGTTGATTGGGCACCTAGTTTAATACGGATTAAAGTTAAATAACGTTTTTTAGCTATCGGAATGCTAGTGGGGCTTTCTTTGAGTAAATCTAATCCTAATTTTATTTTTTTAGAATTTGCAGATTCTAAAAGCTCAAATATTTCTAACTGTTTGGGCATAGTATTTCTATAAAAATAATTAAAAAATAAAGGGTTGATATGCCCTTCTGTGTGGTTTCATATATAAAGCTATTGCTTTTATTTAAAAAAAACTAAGAGCGTGTTTAAAAATAAAAGAAGTATTTTAAAAAAAAAATATTTGCCAATCCAAAGAAAACTTAAATATGATTTACAAGAGATAGAAAATGCAATATTTGGGCTATTAAGAATAGGAAGCCAATGGAGAAATATACCTCTAAATTTTCCACCATGGCAAAGTGTGTACTATTATTTTCGTATTTGGACACGAGATAGAATAATAGAAAAGATGAGTTCAGGTCTAAATAAAAAAGAACGTAAGAGACAGGGTAAGAAAGGAGTGTTAGATGTTCTAAGTATTTATAATTAGAGTGTTAAGCTAGAGTCATTTATAAATAAAGAAAGAGAAATAGACGGGGATAAATGTATAAACGGTAGAAAGCGACATATTATAACGGATACATTAGGATTAGTATGGGGAGTAGTGGCTCATGCCGCAAATATACCAGATGGGCAGATGAGATCTAAAGTAGTAAAACCTTTGGTGGGTTATTATACATAATAAAAAAGATACTAGCAGATGCAGCTTATGATAAGAGTTTTCGTCATTGGGTAGAGTATAATTTATTAGGGGTAGAGTTGAAGTTGTCATCCAAGCCACCAACAGCAAAAGGA